>CAMJKP010000015.1 GCA_946406435.1 uncultured Prevotellaceae bacterium
GCAGGTCCGTTGCAGGTCCGTTGTAAGTCCGTTGTAGGTCCGTTCATCCTATAGTCCTAGGAGCGGACTCAGAGCGAAGGCATAGCGAAGGCAGAACGAAGGCACAACAAACGGAAATCACGACCAGTAACAAGTAACAGGTAACAATAAGGATTTTAGTGTAAGCGTATCTAATTTTAGACATACAGCAATAATATAAAAAATCCCTCAGGCTGATCAGCTTGAGGGATTATTTGTATCTAATTCCTTGTCTAAGGAAAGGAACTGTCTGTTTCTTAGCACAACTTCACATTCTTAATATCCTGCTCTTTGTCGCAGTAGTGGCAACGTACGATACCGGCAAGTTTGTCAACCACCGTGAAATAGGTGTTCATTGGCTCGTTGTTGGTGATGCACTTAGGATTGTTGCACTTCACTATACCATGTAGCTCGTCAGGAATCTCTACGGTCTTCTTCTCCACGACTTCATAGTCCTTGATGATGCTCAGAACGACCTTCGGAGCTACGACAGAGAGACGGGAGATTTCCTCGTCGGAGAAGAACTTGTCGGAAACCTTTATCAGTCCTTTCTTGCCCACCTTCTCTGATGGGTAGTTGTAGCCGATAGTCACAGGTTCCGTGAGCTTATGCAGCCCAAGGAGTGATGCCACCTGATAAGTCTTTTCAGATGGAATATGGTCGATAACTGTGCCGTTTTCTATAGCGGCAACCAAGCGTTCTTTCTTGTTCATTTGCTTATTCTATTATCGTCTTATCATTCTTGATATCCTCCAACGTGATGCCGAGACAATGGCAGAAGATAGCCTCTCGGGCATATAATCCATTGCCAGCCTGCTGAATGTAGTATGCGTGTGGATCATCATCCACATCGTATGCAATCTCGTTAACGCGAGGCAGAGGGTGGAGAATCTTCATGTTTGGCTTGGTGAGCTTGAGCATGTCCCTATGAAGGATATACACGTTCTTCACGCGTTCATATTCCATAAGGTCAGAGAAACGCTCTTTCTGTACGCGAGTCATATAGATGATGTCAGCATCGGAGATTACCTGCTCGTTGAACTCCGTATGCTCCACATACTTGATTCCGTGCTGATGGCAGTACATCTTGTATTCCTGTGGCATAGCAAGCTCGTTAGGAGCTACGAAATGGAAGGTAGGATTGAAATGGCGCATAGCCGTGATTAGCGAGTGAACCGTACGGCCGTATTTCAGGTCTCCTACAAGATAAATGTTCAGGTTGTCAAGAGTGCCCTGGGTCTTGTATATTGAATACAGGTCGAGCAGACATTGTGAAGGGTGCATGTGAGCTCCGTCACCGGCATTTATGATAGGAATAGGAGCCACCTCGGAAGCATATTGTGCAGCTCCCTCAATGTAATGGCGCATAGCTATCACGTCGGCATAGTTAGAAACCATGAGAATAGTGTCCTTCAATGTCTCGCCCTTGGTTGCGCTTGTAACCTTGGCATCAGAGAAGCCGATGACACGAGCGCCAAGACGATTGGCGGCTGTTTCGAATGAAAGACGTGTGCGTGTGGAAGGCTCGAAGAAAAGGGTGGCTACCACACGACCTTTGAGCAGCTCTCTGTTAGGATGCTTCTCAAATTCTTGAGCCATACTTATCAAGTAAAGGATTTCCTCTCTTGACAGGTCGGCAATCGTAACAAAATTATGTTTTTCCATCTCCAAAATTGTCATTTTTGGTTTTCGGATGCGAAGTTAATCATAATTTTTCAAAAATCGTGCTATTTTCAAAAGTTTTATTGTATTTTTGCATTCAAATATCGAAAATGATGCGCAAAAAATTTATTTATACACTTTGGGTAGTGCTTGTTCTTGGTATTATCGCAACAGCACTTACCTTTACCGCCATCTGGAACGGATGGATCGGTTACATGCCAGACATGGAGGCTATGCAGAATCCAATTGACAAATATGCCTCTCAGATTATAAGTGAAGACGGAAAGACGCTGGGCACATGGAGCCGCAGCTCGGATAACCGTATTCAGACACATTACAAGGATATTTCGCCTAATGTGATACAGGCTCTCGTGGCTACTGAGGATGCACGTTTCTACGAGCATTCCGGTATTGACTTTATCTCGCTCTCTCGTGCCATAGTCAAGCGTGGTATCTTCGGACAGGAGAGTGCTGGTGGTGGTAGTACCATAACCCAGCAGCTTGCAAAGCAGCTTTATACAGAGAAAGCACACTCTACACTCGAGCGTGTTATGCAGAAACCGATAGAGTGGGTTATAGCAATAAAGCTTGAGCGCAACTTCACCAAGGAGGAAATTATAGCCATGTATCTCAATAAGTTTGATTTCCTTCATAATGCTGTCGGTATCAAAACCGCTGCCCATACATATTTTAATAAGGATACCAGAGACCTCTCCGTTACGGAGGCTGCTCTTCTTGTGGGTCTTTGCAAGAACCCTTCATATTTCAATCCTGTACGTCATGAGGACCGTTGCTTTGAACGTCGTAATGTGGTTCTCTCGCAGATGCGCAAGGAGGGCTATATCACAGATGCCGACTATGAGACATACTCTAAGGAGCCTATAAAGCTCAATTTCCAGCGTACCGACCATAAAGAAGGCTCTGCAACATATCTTCGTGAGTATCTTCGTCGCTATATGACCGCTACAAAGCCTGTTCGTTCTGAGTATCAGTCTTGGCAGAAAGTTCAGTTCGTCAACGACTCTATCGCTTGGGAACAGGACCCTCTCTATGGCTGGTGTAATAAGAACAAGAACAAGGACGGCAGAAACTACGACATCTATGAGGATGGCTTGAAAATATACACAACCGTAAATTCCCGTATGCAGCAATATGCTGAGGATGCCGTATATGCTCATGTGGCTAAGTATCTGCAACCTGCCTTTGACAAGGAGAACCGTCGCAAGAAGAATGCCCCATTCTCTACCCATCTCACAAAGAAGGAGATTGATAATATTCTCAACCGCTCTATAACCCAGAGCGACCGCTATCGTGGTATGAAGAAGGAAGGTTATTCTGATGAGGAAATCCGCAAGTCGTTTAATGTGCCTGTGGAGATGACAATCTTCTCTTATAAGGGTGAGATTGATACAACCATGACTCCTCTCGATTCTATTCGCTATTATAAGTCATTCCTGCGTTCTGGCTTTATGAGCATGGATCCTAAGACCGGTCAGGTAAAGGCTTATGTAGGTGGATTGAACTATGCACATTTCCAGTATGATATGGCTTCTGACGGTCGTCGTCAGGTGGGTTCTACCATGAAGCCTCTGCTCTATTCCCTTGCTATGGAGAACGGATTCTCTCCTTGTGATGAGGCTCCTAACTGGCAGCAGACATACATCGTCAACGGACAGCCTTGGACACCTCGTAACTCTAATCAGAAGCGTGCGGGCGAGATGGTTACTCTCAAATGGGGATTGGCACAGTCAAGCAACTGGGTAAGCGCATATCTTATGAGTCAGCTCGACCCACAGCAGTTCGTGTCTCTGCTCCGTCAGTATGGTATCAACAACCCGGAGATTGTTCCGTCTATGTCGCTCTGTCTCGGTCCTTGTGATATTACCGTTGCTGAAATGGTTAGCGCATATACAGCTTTTGCCAACCGAGGCATACGTTGTGCTCCTATGCTCGTTACCCGTATTGAGGACAACGAGGGTAATATAGTCGCACGCTTCGAGCCTCGTGTAACTGAGGTTATCTCTGAGGAAAGCTCATATAAGATGCTGACGCTTCTGCAAGGTGTTATAGATGGCGGTACTGGTGGACGCTTGCGTTTCAAGTATGGCATTAAGGCTCAGATGGGTGGTAAAACAGGTACTACCAACCGCAACTCAGATGCGTGGTTTATGGCTGTTGCCCCTAATCTCGTAAGCGGCTGTTGGGTAGGTGGTGAGGATCGTGATATCCACTTCGATAATATGTTCTACGGACAGGGTGCCTCTATGGCTCTTCCTATCTACGCTTACTATATACAAAAGGTATATAAGGACGAGACTCTTCCGTATTCCGAGAAAGATACCTTCGATGTCCCTCACGGATATGATGCCTGCGCATCATCGGGCGGAAAAGAAGATACAGGTCCAAGCGTAGAGGACGTGTTTGAGTAGATACCTCTCTAATAGAAAATGGCGTGATACCTATATGATATTGGTGTCACGCCATTCTGTTTTTGTATGAAAAAAAATATGGGAAACGGATTTGTCTGTTTTGTCTCAAAATTCCATAATGTTTTGACTTGGTTTAGAGTCGCTTATGGAATCCCAAACCTGTGCGTTCGGATATTTCTTGCGGAGTTTGTCGAATTATATGTTCCAAGCGTCCACACCATTAGTATAGGTATAGTATGTTGGGTACATCATTATTGTCATCATGGCTTTTACATAAGGCTGATTGGATTTCCCATTTGCAACGACGATAGAATCAAATTCCTCTCGATTCATCTTCAAAAGACTTTCAAATGTCGATTTGTTGTCTTTAATATATTGGTTGATTTTCTCTAATGCCAATTCGATATATCTTTTCTCGCTCTTCTTGTCTCCGTTGAGATGGCTTTGCATAGCATCGAGTCGGCATTTGAAAACACCTGGTACTGGATATAATTCATACGAAGAACATATTTCGCTATTGCCAAACTCAATAAATTCTTTATATCGCTTTGCTATTGAAAGTGTTCGAAGTTTGATTATTATCGGATCATGCCCGATTTTATGCGCAATAAGAGTATCGCAGATTTCAATACAACGATCTACATCTTTATCGTTAGGTGTATAATCAATATTAGCAAATTGGAAGTTTATTTTTCCGCTTACTATTATCTCCGTAATAGAATCCAGTTCGTTATTTAATGATGACGCATCAAATTTATTATCAACTTGTGCGTGACAAACTGATAATGCAAAAACAACGAGGGATAGTAAGATGAAAATCCTTTTCATTTATATTGTGTTACTTTAGTTCGAGATAATTACGCTATTTATAACTCTCATATGCCTTGCCAAAGGCTTCTTCTCCGCAATAGCTATCGTACAAGGCGGTATCGCTCAAATATAATTGCTGAGAAGAGACAATCTTATCACGGCCTTGTCCACGGCCGTGAACTATGGCAAAGGCGTATGTATATTCAGCAGTATCGGAAACCCTTACTGCTAATTTACCGTCAATATTGCATAATGAGAAACGAGACATATTCGACAGGCTTTCAAGCACAGGAATATCACCAATCTTTGTTGCACTTGCGTTGTCAAGACTAACGATAATCGAACAGCACGTTGGATGTGCAATTTCTTCGTCTAAAGATGCCACTTGTTTCTGTCTTAAAAGAATCACCTGCAAGGTGTCATTATCCGTCCAGCCCTCGTTGTTTCCGCATATAATAGAGGAAAGGACACGTTCCTCTGTCTGGTCGTTTAGTTCAAAATCACCTATGTTAATATCTGAAATAAAGGCACAATCCCTGAACTCATATCCAACCGTCGGAATACGTCCTTGAGCCACCACGTATGGAGCAAGCACAAACTTATACGACTCCTTCTGTGCCTTTGTCAGCCAAACGGGAGTCTTCATTAAGTTATAGCTTCGGAAAAAACTTGACGCATTCTTATTGCCTATGATACCCTCAAAATTCTGCTGCAAATACCCCTTGATGTATTTGTAAGTGTTGAGGATATTATTCATCTTTATGCGCTGTTTCATCTGCGCCTCGGTCTTAGGGTTGCCCATCTTGGTTGGTTTAGACCTGCCAAATGTCACACCATTCACCTCATAATAAATGGTATTTGCCTTCGTTCCTGACACTTTCCCAAATGAAGATTTTACTTTAACCATATCTTTTCCTTTCTAAAATAATTCGTTCTTACTCTTAACATACTCCATCGTTTCACCATCGTTTGTCCATAGATACTCCATCGAAACGATGGACATGATATGGAGTTGATATGGAGTAACGATGGAGTATCTACCTTGTTACTGCTTGCAAAGATACTACTTTTTCCGGAAGAAAAAGAAAATTTGTGCAAGAAAATCACAAAAGATAAATCCGTTTCTTTTTTTCTTTGAACACAGAAGTCACGAAAGAAACGGAAGTTTTTGTCTATTCTGTGTTTTCCGTGTTCAGAAAAAAAATAATGCGATATTAATGTGTTATTGATGATGATTAATGTAGGTTCGCGAAGCGAAAACATATAATTTCTCGTTAATATCACGTTAATGTCGCATTAATTTTGAGTGTAAAAGTACATTTTTCCTATTTTTTGTTCTTTGTTTCGGAGAAATGTTGTATATTTGCAATCGCAATAATAATATTCATGGCACCTAAACATGAAAAAAGAGAATATAAATATTGTTAATGGAGTAAAAAGAATGGCTGATTTGTTTGGTCATTCCGAGAATTTGATTACTCTCTCTCTCTCTCTCTCTCTCTCTCTCTCTCTCATATATCTGTAGGTACACTATAAACCCTCGTATTTTATTGTTAAGTCGTGGATGTCCGCGCAAGTATAGGCTTTTCTTGCAATAGCAGGAGAAGCCCAATCTGTTATCTGTAATTATATCTTATATCTATAAACCAATAATTTTTTTTAATCTGAATCGAATATGAAACATTCGTTGAAAATTTCGTTGATGGCATTAGTTGCCATGTTTGCGTTTAACACAACGGCTGATGCTCAGTTAGGTGGTCTGCTGAAGAAAGCGAAGCAGGCTGTGGGTGGACAATCTAAGGAGAAGGCTTACGATCCAAGAGAAGCACGTGCTGCGAAGGAAGCGGCCGAAATAGCTGCTCGTACTGGTCAGGTTGAGCTTAAGAACTGGAAGACAGGCGAGATAGGCAAAGTTGAGAACACATTCGTTTGGCGAGGTGAACCTGCTCAAATCAAGACCTCAGAAATGATTTATTATAATGAGAAGAACTTTTCGGACAAGGCTTCTAAGAAAAAGATTATTGAGCTGTTCTTGGACGACGAGAAGTTCAACAATCGCAAGCGTGCTGCTGACGACATTCTGAAAGACCGAAAGATAGTAGCGGTTTTGTTCAAGGCTGATAGTTGGACGATTAATCGCGACAATATTGATAATATAACCTCTCGTATGATAGAAATGCAAGTCGTTTCTGAGCTGACTAACGGCTTCACAATTTGTGACGAGTGGGTTGTAGGCAACGACTATGCTGGTGGTGGAAACTATGCTGACGCTATGAGGTTTACGCTAAAGATAACCACTAAAGGCGCTTATGGTAAGAATGGTGAATATCGTTGGTACTTGAAGGATTGGGAACACAAGGACAATGCTGACCCATTGGCAGACCTATAGATCATAGTCAGACCAAAAGGAAATGCCCTCTGAGCAATCAGGGGGCTTTTTTGTGTCTAATTTTGTGTGATAGTTTGAAGTAACCTTAAATATCCTAAAAAAACGCGTCTAAGCCTTTGTTATGTCAAAAAAAAGTTGTATTTTTGTACCCGCAAAATTAACGGAAAACGCGTCAGAGGCTCTAAAAACCGCCAAAAACGCGATTTTGACCTAAAAAAACAACCCAAAAAATAAATGACAGACGAAACACAGACTTTTGATCACGATAGAATTATCAAGATCAACATCGAGGAAGAGATGAAGTCATCGTATATCGACTACTCTATGTCGGTTATCGTGGCGCGTGCCCTTCCTGATGTCCGTGACGGATTCAAGCCGGTTCACCGTCGTATCCTCTATGGTATGCTCGGTATCGGCAATACAAGTACGAGCCCTTACAAGAAATGTGCCCGCGTGGTAGGTGAGGTGCTCGGTAAATATCACCCACATGGTGACTCTTCTGTATATGGTGCCCTCGTGCGCTTGGCACAGGACTGGAACATGCGCTATACGCTCGTTGACGGTCAGGGTAACTTCGGTTCTGTAGATGGTGACTCTGCAGCTGCTATGCGTTATACGGAGTGCCGTCTTTCAAAGATGGGTGAGCACATCATGGATGACCTCGAGAAGGATACCGTTGATATGGCTAACAACTTCGACGATACCCTCACAGAGCCTACCGTGATGCCTACAAAGATTCCTAATCTGTTGGTAAACGGTGGTAATGGTATTGCCGTTGGTATGGCTACTAATATCCCTACCCACAACTTGGGTGAGGTTATTGACGGTTGCTGTGCCTATATCGACAATCCTGATATCGATACTGACGGTCTCATGGAGTATATCAAGGCTCCAGACTTCCCAACAGGTGCCTATATCTACGGTATTCAGGGCGTTAAGGATGCCTACGAGACAGGTCGCGGACGTATCGTGATTCGAGCAAAGGCTGAGATTGAGTCTGATGATTCTCACGACAGAATCGTCGTTACAGAGATTCCTTATGGCGTAAACAAGCAGCAGCTCATCGAGTATATCGCAGAGCTTGTCAAGGAAGGCAAGATTGACGGTATCTCTAACGTGAACGATGAGACTGGTCGTCAGGGTATGCGTATCGTGGTTGATGTTAAGCGTGATGCGAATGCCAATGTTGTCATGAACAAGCTGTTCAAGATGACAAACCTCCAGAGCTCATTCTCTGTAAACTGTATCGCTCTCGTAAAGGGACGCCCACGTCTGCTCACGCTCAAGCAATGTGTTAAGTACTTCGTACAGCATCGTCACGACGTAACCATCCGTCGTACAAAGTTCGATAAGAAGAAGGCAGAGGCTCGCGCTCATATCCTTGAGGGCTTGATTATCGCCGTTGACAATATTGACGAGGTTGTAAAGATAATCCGCGCTTCAAAGAGCCCTTCTGATGCTCAGCGTGCTTTGGAAGAGCGTTTCAAAATCGACGAGCTCCAGTCAAAGGCTATCGTTGATATGCGTCTCTCACAGCTCACAGGTCTGCGTGTTGAGGAACTTCATGCAGAGTATGAGGAGTTGGAGAAACTCATCGCTTACTTGCAGCAGATTCTTGATGACCCAGAGCTTTGTAAGAAGGTTATGAAGGACGAACTCTTGGAGGTTAAGGAGAAGTATGGCGACCCACGTCGTACTGAGATTAAATATACTTCTGAGGAGTTCAACCCAGAGGACTTCTATGCTAACGATGCAATGGCTATCACAATCAGTCATCTCGGCTATATCAAGCGTACATTGCTCGACGAGTACAAGCAGCAGTCAAAGGGTGGCGTAGGTTCACGTGGTTCACGTACCCGTGAGTCAGACTTCACAGAGTTCCTATATGCAGCCGACGCTCACGATATGCTCTTGTTCTTCACCCGTCAGGGACGTGTTCACTGGCTCAAGTGTTACGAGATTCCAGAGGGTGCCAAGGATTCAAAGGGACGTGCTATACAGAACCTCTTGCAGCTTGAGGCTGGCGATTCAGTTAATGGCGTTCTCGCTATCAAGAGTCAGAAGTTCGTTGACGAGCAGTTCCTCCAGACACATAACGTGGTATTCGCAACAAAGAGCGGTGTCGTCAAGAAGACACGTCTTGCCGACTACTCACATCCACGTTCAAAGGGCGTTATCGCTATCAATATCAACGAAGGTGACGAGGTTGTAAACGTAATGCTCACCAACGGAACAGACGAGATTATCCTCGCAAGCCGCAATGGTCGTGCAGTTCGTTTCAACGAATCTACCATCCGTACTATGGGACGTGTATCTACTGGTGTTCGTGGTATGAACCTCAACCTTGAGGAAGAGCCAGATAACTACGTAGTAGGTATGATTGTGGTTAACGACCCAGACAACGATACCGTAATGGTTGTCAGCGATAAGGGCTATGGTAAGCGTACAAAGGTAGAGGACTACCGCGTAACGAATCGTGGCACTAAGGGCGTTAAGACTCTCAACATCACCGACAAGACGGGTATGCTTCTCGCTATTGAGAACGTACAGGATGATGAGGATCTCATGATTATCAATAAGTCTGGTATTACGATTCGCTTTGCAGTTGCCGGTTGCCGAGTAATGAGCCGTGGCACTCAGGGTGTCAAGCTCATTGACCTCAAGAAGAAGAACGACTACATCGCAAGTGTATGTAAGGTTATGCACGTTGATGAGGATCCGGAAGAATTCGATGAGGCTGAGGAAGTAGATGCTCAGGATGCTGAAGGAACAGCAGAAGAGTAGTCGTCTTTGGCACAAAATCAAAAAGACATACTTAATATAAAACTTTAACTCATTTAACTCAAGGCCCAGCCCTCCTTACTGCGCTAGCCTCTTGTCCCATTATGGGGGAGGATGCCCGCAGGGCAGAAAGAAGTCGCAAATAGGGGTCTCAAATAACAACTAAATTATGAAGAAGATTATTTTCACAGCACTTGTAGCAGCATTCGCTACAACCTCATTTGCTCAGGATATCGTGAAGCAGATGAAAGGACAGGCTTATTCTGAGGCTGTCTCTACTCTTAACTCTGCTCTGTCAGGTCTTTCTGCTGAGCAGAAGGCAAAGGGTTATAACCAGCTCGTAGAGATTAGCTACCCTGATGCTGCAAAGGCATTCCAGGATATCACTCTCGCTAATGTACAGAAGAATAAGGTAGAAGTTTCTGCCTATACTCCAATTGTTAATGCTCTTAACGATGCTGTAAAGTGTGATGAGTTCGACAACCAGCCTAACGATAAGGGAAAGGTTGCTCCTAAGTTCCGCAAGAAGAATGCAGACCGTCTTGCAAACTTCCGTGCAGTTCTTATTAATGCTGCTAATGAGACACAGGACGCTGATCAGAAGCTCTCTCTCGCTAACGCATACATCAATTCTTCTGAAAGCCCACTTTTCGCAGAGGTTCTCAAGGCTGGTGACCAGTATCTCGGTTATGCACAGTTCTTTGCTGCTGCAGCTTATTACAACAAGGAGAACTGGAACAAGGCTGCTGAGTATGCAGAGAAGGCTCTCAAGTGCGAGGATGTAAAGGAGAATGCTGAGCAGTATCTCGTTTCTGCTCTCACAAAGAATCTCAAGACAAAGGCTGATACTCTGGCTTACCTCAAGAAGCTCAACGATATCAATGCTGACAAGTACATGGCTCAGATTGCTTCTCTCTACAATCAGATTGGTGAGAAGGATCTCTCAAACAAGATTCTCAACGATGCTATTGCAAAGGATCCTAACAACAAGATGGCTTACGCTATCAAGGGTGAGAATGCAATGAACGCAAAGGACTATGATGTTGCTATCGAGAATTTCAAGAAGACTGTAGAGATTGACCCGGAGTTCGTAGCCGTATGGTACAACCTTGGTGTTTGTGCAAGTCAAAAGGGATTTGATCTCTACGAGAAGCTCAGCAACAACGGCAAGATATCTGTAGAGGATGATAAAAAGGTTAAGGATGCACTAAGTGAGGCTGTGGGTTACTATGAGAAGGTTCGTGAACTTGACCCTAACCGTGAGAAGGTTTCAAACTGGCCTTACCAGCTCCGTATGCTATATAACTCTCTTGGTGAGACCGATAAGGCTAACGAGATTTCTAAGATGCTCGGTGAGTAATTCTTGCTTAGCGTAAATTAAAGAAGAATTGCGCAGCTGATGAGCTTGCGAATAAAGATAATCGGCATCCGTCATTAGAACGGGTGCCGATTTCTGTTTTTATGGCTAATTTGGATAAGAAAATAGATAAAAACAGATAACAATTAATAGAAACATTACTCAATATTCAGTATTTTGGACACTATTTTTGTTGTTCTGCAAAAAAATGTGTAACTTTGTACTCGCAAATCAGAAATGGGTACCAGCTTAACTGCCCCACACTATTTTATTTTCTTCATATAGAGAAGCACTTAAATGAAAAGGTTTTTGTCTATATTGCTGTTGATTTTGTCTGTGCAATGTACCGTTGGTATCTTTGCACAGGGTAATGGTGATGTGTCTGGTGATGCTAAGGCGACAGACAGACTTCGCAAGGCTGAAGTAAAAAAACAGCTTAATGATGCGAAGGTAAATCTCAAGCAGAACAAGAATCTGGACAAGACAGAGGCTGCTATGCGTAAGTTGCTGGCTGATAGCTTTAATATCCGTGACAAGCGACTCCATGCCACGCTCATAGAGGCTTTGCGCAAGCAGTATAATCAGGGAAATGAAAAACTCTATCTTCATCAGCCCTATGATACGACGCAGTTATTCCTTATTGCACGTAAGATATTCGAAGCTGCTGAGCGGTTGGACAGCATAGAGGCTCTACCGAATGAAAAAGGTAAGGTGGAGTATGCTTATCGTGAGGATAATGTCCAGCTTATGGCACAGTTGTATGGCAATCTTTATACTGGAGGTGTATTCCTGCTTAATCATCGTAAATATAATGAGGCTGTGCAATGCGTGAACACATACCTTATGGCTCCTGAATGGACTATGATGAAAGGGGCATTGAAAGTGGATCCCTTACATCGTCAGCATGCCAGTTATGTGATGCTTGCCGCAGGATACAGAAACGAAGATTTCAAATCGGCATTGAAATACGAAAGTGATGCTTTGAAGTATCGTCCTCGTCTGCAAACAACCTTGCTGTATCTTGCTGAAATATATCATGGGAAAAATGATTCTGCGCACTATGAGCGGTATCTCGCGTTAGGTGTTGATTCTTTCCCACGCGACAGATATTTCTTCTCTCGTCTCGTGGATTTATATTGCAATCGTAATGATTATAAATCGGCACTTGGTGTGACTACAAAGGTTCTTGCTGCTGATACTACCGACTTTTCTACAAAAGTGATAAGGCAAACGCTGCTCTTGAATCTTGCACGATATGATGAGTGTGTGGCACTTGGCGATAAGTTGATTGCCGAGAATGGTTCTGTTGCTGACGTTTACTATAACAATGCGTTGGCTTATTATAATCAGACAATGGGACTTGAAACTGGACCGTCGAATAAACGTAAGGAGCGTGAGAAGAAACTTCATGATCTTTATAGGAAATGCCGCCCTTATATGGAGAAATTCCGTGAACTGGAGCCTAATGAAAGAACAAAATGGCGTCCGGTACTCTATAATGTGTATCTGAACCTGAATATGGGTAAGGAGTTTAGTGAGTTGTAAATGAAAAGTGAAAAATGAAGAATTATAAAATACAGATTAGTATTTTTCACTTTTCATTTTTCATTTATGATATTTGGTAAAAAGAGAAATTTGGATAAACAAATAATGAACGAGATATTAGGAAAAATCGGGATAAAGAGTCTTAACCCTATGCAGGTGGCTGTGGGTAAGGAAATATCCTCGTCACAGAAGGACGTGGTAATCCTTTCGCCAACGGGTACGGGAAAGACATTGGCATATATGCTTCCGTTGCAAGAGCAGTTGGATAGGGATGACATTAACGTGCAGATGCTGGTTATTGTGCCTGGCAGAGAACTTGCCTTGCAGTCGCATGAGGTTTTGCAAAGCCTGAAGTGTGGGTTGCGAAGCATGGCTTGTTATGGTGGTCGTGCCACTATGGATGAGCACCGTAAGATGCGTGAGGTTAATCCACAGGTGGTGTTCGCTACACCAGGGCGCCTTCTTGATCATCTGGAGAAAGGCAATATATTATGTGATAGCGTTCAAGTCGTTGTCATTGACGAGTTCGATAAGTGTCTTGAGATGGGCTTTGCCCGTGAGATGAGCGCGATACTCGGTTTTGTAAGCGATGACTGCCGTCGTGTACTTCTCTCTGCTACAGACATGGATGACATCCCACGCTTCGTGAATATGGGTCGAACTGTGAAACTCAATTTCATTCCTGAGAATGAGCAGACAAACGACCGTGTAGAGTCGTTCCTCGTGCGCAGTCAGGAAAAGGATAAGCTCGGTACGTTGGCATTGCTGCTTTCTGATATAGGCGAGGCTTCCTCTATCGTCTTCTTGAATTACAGAGATTCCATTGAGCGTACATCCGAGTATCTAAAGGCGAATGGTTTCTGCCATGTCGTTTTCCATGGCGGACTTGACCAGAAACAGCGTGAGCAGGCTTTGCATCAGTTCTCTAATGGTTCGGTGCAGATAATGGTTTGTACCGACCTTGCAGCTCGTGGTCTTGACATTCCGAAGATTGGTAATATCATTCACTATCACTTACCTCTTAGCCAACAGGAATATATCCATCGTGTGGGTAGAACCGCTCGTTGGGATGCGTCGGGTAGAACTTTCTTCTTGCTCGGTCCCGAGGAGAATATGCCTGAGTTCGTGGAACTTGAGCCAGAAGAGTATCAGGTACAATCTGCAGTTGCTAAGCCTGTGCTTCCGCAGATGGTTACTCTCTATATCGGCAAGGGTAAGAAGGATAAGATAAGCAAAGGCGATATCGTTGGTTTCCTATGCAAGATCGGTGGTTTGAAGAGCGCGGAGATAGGAAGGATTGATGTCTATGACCGATACTGCTATGCTGCAATAAACAGGAAAAGTCTTCGTGCTGTACTGAAGAATACCGCTGGTGCGAAGATAAAGGGAATGAAAACAATCGTGGAGGCGACCCACCCCCAGCCCCTCCCGTAAAGGGCGGGGAGTAGTTACACTATTCAAATCAAAAGACACACTCAAAGGTTGAGACAAATAATCGCTGACATATTATTTGTTATGGGCAGGAAACCCCATAGCGAAAGATACTATCTGCTCCCCTCCCTTTACGGGAGGGGTATGGGGGTGGGGCTTTTATTATTCTGCCTCCTCTCCTGCTCCAAGCCTCAACCCTCTGTCACCCCCTGGGGTGAGGCGATAGGCGAGGACGGCGCGCCTGTGCAAGAAGTTGATACGGCTGGGGCGGTATCGTTGAGCGATATTGTGGATGCTGGAGAGATGATAATGCTTACGGTGTCAGGACCAGACACGTATTATGACTATCATGGGCATGGTATGGGACTTCAGTATCTTCTCTGCGAGAAGTTCGCGCAGAAACTTGGCGTAGGACTTCGTGTGGAGGTGTGCAAAGACTCTGCCGAGGTGATGAAACGCCTTGCTGACGGAGAGGGAGATATTGCCGTTTTCTCTGATTATAAGTCATGGAAAGTGGCTGACAGCAAGGGAGAGATAGCCAGCGAACTGAAGGCGTGGTATAAGCCTGAACTTGTTACGCAAGTAAAACAGGAGATGCGTTCAATGTTCACCGTCGGTATGGTGAAGAGGCACGTATATCCTTTCATGCTCAGCAGTAAGGATGCTATTATTTCCCGATACGATGCTCTGTTCAGAAAGTATGCCTCGGTGGCTGGATGTGACTGGACTCTCATCGCTGCTCAATGTTATCAGGAGTCTTGTTTCGACCCGAAGGCTCATTCATGGGCTGGTGCTTGTGGATTGATGCAGATAATGCCTAGAACGGCGGATTTGATAGGATTGCCAAGAGCGCAGATATATGAGCCAGAGGCAAATATAGCGGCTGGATGCAGATATATGGCGCAGTTGCAGGGTAAGTTCTCTGATGTGCCTGTGCGAAGTGAACGAATAAAGTTTGCTCTTGCCTGTTATAATGGCGGTTACCACCATATCCGTGATGCTATGGCTCTGGCAAAGAAATATGGCAGGAATCATCAGCGATGGAGCGATGTAAAGGTGTTTGTGCTCGGATTGCAATCGCCACGTTATTATAATGATCCTGTTGTGAAGAACGGCTATATGCGAGGTTCCGAAACTGCCGAATATGTGGATAGGATCATTGACCGTTGGAATCAATATCGCGGTGCCACCAAAAAGAAATATGGTAGTGGGGTAAATGCAACTCCGCAGAGGGCGAAGCATAAGAATAAGTATTATAAAGAATAACAGACCCACCCCCATACCCCTCCCGTAAAGGGAGGGGAGTAGATTGTATTTTACGCAAAAAACATCCTTTAAAAGCTAGACAATCAGCAAAAAGTTTGCGTCAATCTCATGATTAGAATAATGTAACTATTCCCCTCCCTTTATGGGAGGGGCTAGGGGTGGGTCTGCTTCTCCGTCCAATTTACCATAAACACCTTCTCCCTCCCTCTCGTTATCGCTGTATAGAGCCAGTGGATATAATCGGGCGTGAGCATATCGTCGGTCATATAGCCTTGGTCGATATAAACATGTGACCATTGACCGCCCTGCGCTTTGTGACAGGTAACTGCGTATGCGTATTTTATCTGTATGGCGTTGAAATAGGCATCTTCCCTTATGGCTTTCATGCGGTCAGCCTTTCGGGGTATGTCGGCATAGTCCTCTTCTATTGCATTGAATAGAGCCGTGCTCTGTTCCTGAGTTAGGGCAGGGGCATCCGATTGAAGAGTGTCGGTTAGCACGATAGTGTCGAGTTCGAAGTTATCATAATCGGGAAAACGCAATGTGGCATCAGCGAAATGAAAGCCGTAAAGCTCACGGAAATTACGCACACGAACAACTATCGCCTTGTCGCCATTGGCTATGAATGAGGGTTGTTGGGTGTTTAGAGTTGAGGGTTTAGAGTTTAGAGTTGGCAGAGTGTGGTTCTTTACTATCATAACCTGATCTCCACGCTCGAGAAGTTCCTCACGGTCAAGCACCTGTGCACGTATTCCGTTATTATACATAGTGGCATTCTTATTGCTTCGCGTGATTACTATCGTCTCGTCGATACCTGCCTTTGAATAGCTGTTGGATAGCGTGTCGATAAGCTCATTTCCGGGCAATGAAATAATATCAGAAAAACCACTAAATCGTAACTTCGGAAGTTCTGTTGCCTCTTCATATTGAATGAGGCTTCGGATGGCTGTAGCATTGTATAGAATGCCTGATTCGCTACTTTGTCGAAGAACCTCCGATAAGTCGCACTCAAAGAGAGTTGCACCATAGCCGTATAGTATTTCTGAGATAAGAGCAGGCGATTCATCCTCGCCAACAGGAGGTAACTGTGCAGTATCACCTATGAGAAGCATTCGGCAGTTACGACCCGAATACACGAATTGCACAAGGTCATCGAGCAGGTTTCCGCTTCCGAATCCCGTCTCACCCATGGAGAATGACGATATCATTGAAGCCTCGTCGATTACGAAGAGAGTGTCGGTGTGAAGATTGTCGTTGAGGTTGAAATCACCGAGCATCGTCTTTTGTCGGTATATCTTTCGGTGTATGGTTGAGGCTGGTAGTGAACTGCTGATAGACAGCACCTTAGCCGCACGACCAGTAGGCGCCATAAGCACTACCTTCTGGCGTAGCGATACAAGCGCCTGTACCATAGCCGCCACGAGCGATGTCTTACCCGTACCGGCACTACCGCGCATCACCATCATCGGCATATCATCGCGTGAGGCAAGGAAACGGCCGAAGCAGGCAAGGGCATTCCGCTGGTCGGTGGTTGGCTCGAAACCGAACCTATCGAGTATGAGTGATATAAATTCGGGTATCTTCACTTATTTTTTCAGTGATTTATTCTTTAATTATCTCTTTTTTTCTTAATTTTGCACGAAGAAATCATAGACGGGTGCCGCTTTGCAAGTGACAATCCCTTTTTTCGTCGTGCGAAAAAGCACTCAAAACTTTGGTGATGGGTGTTGGGTGATAGGAGTTGGCGGTTAGCATAAACAATCCACTATCACCCAACACCTAAATATACTGCAAAGGTAAGAAATAATTTTTTGCTATGCAAAAATATGAGTGAGAATTTTGAAAATAAGGTATCTTCTCAGCGTGTGGTAAGGCGTGGTGTTGTTCCGCGTCTGACTATTCGTGTTGGTTATGGAACGATGTCATTCTTCCTGCCGAAACAGGATGGTACGGTGGAGTATCAGCCTTACACGGTGAAGAGTGGCGTGTCGATGGCGGCGAATCTCCGTACTGCTTTCCGTGAGTCGGATTTGCTTAAGGAACGTGACGACCGCGCTCTGCTCTCAGTAGTGAGTCCGGTGGTACTTGTTCCTGTTGATGAGTATATGGATCATCAGGATGGCTTTGATTTGGATACTCTCTATAATCATACCTTCACGGGTAGGGAGCATGAGGAAAAGATTGCCAATGTGCTGCCCGACCTTAATGCGGTTGCTGTCTTCGGCGTAAACAAGGACCTGAAACTCGTGGTGGAAGACCACTTCGCAGATGTCAGAATACAGAATATCATGCAACCTGTATGGAGTCATCTGTATCATCGCAGTATGCTTGTCGGTCAGCGTCGTAAGTTGTATGCCTATCTTCATGATTCCAGAATTGATATTTTCTCGTTTCAGCAGCATAGGTTCAGATTTGCCAACACCTTTGATGCCTTACACTCCCACGATGCACTCTACTATCTGCTGTTCACTTGGAAACAGCTTGGTCTGAGCAATGAGGATGACGAGCTTCATCTCGTCGGCAAGAGTGAGCACATGGAATGGCTTACAACCAAACTGAAATCTTATCTGCGCAGGGTATATACTCTCAATCCGGTAGCGGATCTCAATCGTGCCCCAGCATCAATGATTGAGGGGATGGAGTATGATATGATGATTTAAAAACCCACCCCAAACCCCTCCCATAAAGGGAGGGAAGTAGATGGTATTACCAATCAAAGTGTTCTGATTATGGCAGCGAAGAAATCATATAATGGTCAAAATGGCTTATGCCTCGCCTGACAGATATGGTTTGCTAAAGGAGTATGCCAGAGAGAATCGGAATAATATGACTTTGGGTGAAAAAGCTTTATGGTCATCTTTGAGGCATAAGTTTCTTGGATATCGTTTTTATAGGCAATATATCATTGCTGACTATATAGTTGAGAGCCTATGTCATGAAGGTGGTGTCATAATAGAAGTGGATGGTGGTTATCACTCAGAACCTCGACAAGCAGAGGATGATGAACTTCGCACTCAGCGGCTTGAGCAATTAGGATTTCATGTCCTCAGATTCTCGAATGAAGAGATTCTTGAGAATATAGAGGATGTTGAAGATAAGATATTAGAATTTATAGAAAAATAAAAAAACATTACCCCTATAGCGATAAAACGTAACTACTCCCCTCCCTTTATGGGAGGGGTATGGGGGTGGGTCTTCTTTATGCGAATAATTACAGGACAATATAAGGGACGGCATTTTGAGGTGCCGAGGACTTTCAAGGCGAGGCCGACAACCGACTTTGCCAAGGAGAATATATTCAATGTGCTGAACGGCTATCTGGATTTCGATGGCATCTCAGCCCTGGATCTGTTTGCCGGTACGGGTAGTATATCTCTTGAAATGCTGTCGAGAGGCTGTGCGGATGTTACGAGCGTGGAACTTGACCGCGAACATTCGGCTTTCATCCGTCAATGCCTTCAGAAACTGGGCGATGACCGTTGCACGCTTATCAAGGGTGACGTGTTCCGATTCCTGAAGTCGTGCAGAAGGAAATACGATCTTATCTTTGCCGACCCTCCATACGCATTGCCTGACCTTCCTAATATTCCAGACCTTGTACTTGGAACTGAGACTGGTAACTGTCTGCTCTCAGAGGACGGTATCTTCGTCTTCGAGCACGGCAAGCAGAATGACTTCTCACAGCATCCCTGCTTCGTGGAGCATAGAAGTTATGGGAGTGTGAATTTTACGATATTTAGACCCACCCCCTTGCCCCTCCCGTAAAGGGAGGGGAGTAGATACACTCTACTGATTACGAAATTGTGGACTGGGTAGGAATCACGAGATTGCGTGAAAAGATAGGAAAAAATAGTTACAGAGAATAAAATCTCCCCCTTTTAGCGGTAAATGCTAACTACTCCCCTCCCTTTATGGGAGGGGTTCGGGGGTGGGTCTCCTATATATGATCGATCCAATAACCATAGAGCGAATAAAGGAAGCGGCTGACATCGTGGATGTCGTTTCTGAGTTTGTTAGTTTGAAGCGTTCTGGTTCAAACTACAAGGGATTGTGTCCTTTCCATAACGATAGGACACCGTCGTTCTATGTATCTCCTACCCGTGGCACCTGCCATTGCTTCACCTGTGGTGAGGGTGGCGACTCCGTGGGCTTCCTTATGAAGCATGAGCAGCTCAGCTACCCCGAGGCTCTCCGTTGGCTTGCCAATCGCTATGGCATTGAGATTGAGGAGAAACAGCTCACCGACGAACAGCGCAAGAAGCAGACGGAGCGCGAGGCAATGTTTATTGTCAACAACTGGGCGGCTGAGTATTACACCGACATCCTGCATAACGATGTCGATGGTCGTGCCGTCGGAATGCAGTATTTCCGTCAGCGTGGTTTCAGGGATGATATCATCAATAAGTTCCGATTAGGATTCGCCCCTGCCGACAGATACGCCATGCCACGCACGGCAAAGGAGAAAGGCTACAACCTCGATTACCTTGAGCAGACAGGCTTGTGCTATAAGGATAACATGGGCGAGATGGTTGACCGCTTCTCAGGTCGTGCCATGTTCCCTTGGATAAGCGTCAGCGGTAATGTAGTGGCTTTTGGCGGTCGTGTGCTCGACCAGCGCACCAAGGGCGTGAATCAGAAATATGTCAACTCACCTGATTCCGTAATCTATCACAAGGATCATGAGCTTTATGGCATCTATCAGGCAAAGAAGGCGATAGGCAAGGAAGACTCCGTTTTCATGGTGGAAGGCTATACCGACGTTATCTCAATGCACCAGTGTGGTATTGAGAACGTGGTGGCCAACTCCGGTACGGCTCTCTCCGTGCATCAGATTCACCTCTTGCATAGGTTCACCTCGAATATCGTACTCCTCTATGACGGAGATGATGCCGGTATTCATGCCGCTCTTCGTGGTACGGATATGCTCCTTGCCGAGGGAATGAACGTCAAGGTGCTTCTGTTGCCTGATGGTGACGACCCAGATAGCTTTGCAAGGAAACATTCGGCAGATGATTTCAGAAAATATGTAGAGGAACACCAGACCGACTTTATCGAGTTCAAGACCCGTGTCCTGTTGCAAGGTGTGTCTGACCCAATCAAGCGTTCAGAGGCTATCAACTCTATCGTGAAGAGTGTCAGTATGATAACTGACCAGATAGTACGTGCCACCTACATAAAGGAGTGCTCTTCTCGTCTTGGCATTAGTGAACAGATTCTGCTCACTACGATGAACAATTTCATTCGTAACTATCGTGAAGAGCAGCGCAAGGAAGAAGAACGTAATAATCGTGCTTTACAGAGAGGTGAGCAGGCGCAATCGCCACAGCAAACGGCTCAACAGCCATCACCTGCCACCCAACAGCCAACACCTACCACCCAATCTCCATACGACGAGATTCCCCCCGAGGCTTTTTTACCTCCCGAAGCATTCTCTCAACCATCGGGTGGGGAAACCGCATCTGCACAGGGTGAAAGCCCCCCTAAATCCCCCTTAAAGGGGGACTTAGAAAGCGCGAATGGCTATCAGCAACCTTCCTATGGACAGCCTGCGGTTACTTCCGGCACTCCCCCTCGGGGGAGCGGGGTGGGGGGCTTTTCCGTCCAGGATCTCCTCATCCAGTTCATCATCAGGTATGGTGAGCAGGTCATTCTTGAAAATGTCGAGACCGATGAGGGAAAGACAGTCTCATTGAATGTGGCTCAGGTGGCGCAGATAGATCTTGCAAATGACAACCTCACGTTCTCCAATCCGTTGCATACTCAGATACTTGAGGAGGCTGTGGCACATTCTGGAGATGAAGGATTCAAGACAGAAAGATATTTCCGACTCCATGCCGACTATGAGATAAGTCAGTTGGCTATCAAACTGACCGAAGACCCAGTTCAGTTGACAAAGACCTATCAGATGAAATATGAGCCAGAGCGACTGAAAGGGCAGTTGGAACACCTTCTGCTCGATGTCCGCTTTGAGTTCGTTGAGAACAAACTCGCCTTTGTCCGTCAGGAAATGGGACTATGTTCTGGTGATGCAGAGAAATACATGTCGCTTATCGCAGAGATGCAGCAACTCCAGAAACTCAGAATGAAGATTGCCAAGATGCTGGGAAGGGTATAAAAAAACAAATCCCTCAGACTATGTCAGGTCTGAGGGATTTTATTTTGTCAGGATAATCTACATGTTTTATAGTAATACCCACTATGTAGATTATCATGTTAAATCATTTCAGCTATCTCTCTACCCAATTTTCAAGTTGTATTCCTTCTATTCTTGAGAAATGCTTTGTATTGTCAGTAACCATAATCATTTCGTTGGCTACTGCAGAGCAGCCTATAAGCAAGTCAAAGTCTTCAATCATTTGACCTTTCTTAATCAGCAGGTCTTTCTGCCGTCCATACTCTGATATCCCATCTGAGAATGGCACAACCTTCACCATTTCAAGAAACTTCTCAAGTAAATCAAGATTCCATTGTACGCGGTCACTATGGTATGCACAATAAGTCAGTTCTGCAACCGTTACTTCTGACACAAAACACCCATCTGCACCTACTTTGCGCAGATGCTTACCGACATTGTATTTCCCTCTGAAAAAGAAGGCTACAATAGATGTGTCAAGCAAGTATTTCTTCATAGTGAGATGCTACTGTTCGTTGTCATTGACGCGCGAAGGTCAGCAACCATCTCGTCGGCGCTCTTGCTATCTTGCCATTTCCCTTCAAACTGATCCACCCAAGAGCTTGTCTTGGGCTTTGCTTTTGTCACAGCGGATTTCATTGACTTTATTATCATATCCACAAGATCGAGTTTGTCCTCAGTACTCAAGTTGTATATTTCCTTAAGACTGACATCTGAAATTGCGATTGCCATAACTTGAAATTTTGTCGTTACTGTATCTTTGGGTGCAAAGATACACAATTTCTATGATACTTCCAAAGAAATTTATATTAAAAACGCAAAGACACGAAGACACAGAGAAAAACTTTGCGTCTCTGCGTTTAATCCCTTAACTCTAACCTCTCCACTCTAACCATCTTCGTATGTCTACATAATCTACATATTTTTTAGTAATACCCACTATGTAGCACATACATGATAAACTCATGTTAAGGACAAGAAAAAGCGGATCACTCATTGCTGAGTTAATCCGCTTTTTCGTTCAGGTTTTCAGGTTTATAGGTTTTCAGGTTCTAAGGTCGGAGCGATGCTGACCTCTAACCTTCTAACCTCTAACCTTTAATTCGCCGCCTCGAACTCCTGAAGGAATCGTGTATCGTTCTCTGAGAACATACGGAGGTCGGAAACGTGGTACTTGAGGTTGGTGATACGCTCTACACCGAGACCGAAGGCATAGCCTGAATATACCTTTGAGTCGATGCCGCAGAGCTCGAGTACGTTAGGGTCAACCATTCCGCAACCGAGAATCTCTACCCATCCAGTGTGCTTACAGAATCCGCATCCCTTACCGCCACAGATATGACAAGAGATATCCATCTCGGCTGATGGCTCGGTGAATGGGAAGTAGCTTGGACGGAGACGTATCTTGGTGTCAGGTCCGAACAACTCCTGTGCGAAGGTAAGCATTACCTGCTTAAGGTCGGTGAACGATACGTTCTTGTCGATATAGAGTCCTTCTATCTGGTGGAAGAAACAGTGTGCGCGTGCTGTGATAGCCTCGTTACGGAACACACGTCCTGGACAGATGACACGGATAGGTGGCTGTCCCTGCTCCATCACACGTGCCTGTACGCTTGAGGTGTGAGAACGGAGAATGATGTTCTTAGTAACATCGTTGAGCGGGCTCTGCTCCACGAAGAATGTGTCCTGCATATCGCGTGCTGGGTGATCAGCAGCGAAGTTCATCTTTGTGAATACGTGAAGGTCGTCCTCTACCTCTGGACCGTCAGCCAATGTGAAGCCCATGCGCTGGAAAATCTCCACAATCTCATTCTTCACGATAGAGAGAGGGTGGCGTGTGCCAAGCTGGATAGGGTAGGGAGTACGGGTAAGGTCGAGGTCGTCGGCAACAGTCTCTGTTGTTGCAACCTGCTCCTTGAGTCCGTTGATCTTATCGAGAGCGAACTGCTTGAGTTCGTTAATCTTCATACCAAGCTCCTTCTTCTGATCAGCAGCCACGTTACGGAAGTCTGCCATCAGGGCATTGAGCTCACCTTTCTTACTGAGATACTTCAGACGAAGAGCCTCAATTTCTTCTGCGTTGGAGGCTGTCAGCGCTTCCACTTCCTTACGAAGTGAGTCTATTTTCTCTACTAACATAGTGTCACAAGGTGGGTTCTGAAAAATTCCCACGTAATGTTAAACTTAATATGGGTTCTGCCTTTTTCATCTTTCGGCCGCTTTTCAGCTCAAATTGCAATCTCGCTCAGTCACGTAGCTCGCTACGCTCCTTCTCTCGTTTGTAATTTGTTCTCGAAAATAGCCTCGAAATCTGTCAAAGCGAATTTTTAGAACCCACCTAAATCAAATTTGCGTGCAAAATTAATATTTTTCTTGGAAAATAAGGAATAAAATAAAAATAAATGTGTACATTTGCACTGAAAATTGTGTAAATTCAATGAGAAAAATTGTTTTTGTAGTCTTTTGCATGTCTTTGGTGATGCTCTTTGTCGGTACGGGATGTACTGACAAAAAGACAACATCTACCGAACCTGTGAGCGTGGATTCGATGCTCGTGGATTCTCTCGGCACTGATTCTATGGAGGCGCTGATTGAGGATGAGCCAATGCCAAAGGCTGCTGATGAGCTCTTTGACGACTTCATTTTCAACTATGCGGCAAACCGCAGGCTTCAGACCGACCGTACGGACTATCCAGTCAGCGTTGACACCTACGGAAAGCTGTCGCGTGTGGAGAAGTCGAAATGGGGTATGGAGCATTTCTTCATGCGTCAGGGCTACTATACTCTTATTTTCAACAATGCCAAGCAGTTGGATGTGGTAAAGGATACAGCTATTGGCAACGTATATGTGGAGAGAATTTCATTTGCAAAGAAGCAGGTAAAGAGGTGGCTGTTCAATCGTGTGCTCGGTTTGTGGAAGATGCAGGGCGTGAAGATTATGCCATTGGCAAAGCATGAGGATGCCGCTTTCCTGAAATTCTATAATCACTTTGTAACAGACTCAACCTACCGTTCATTCTCTATTGCGGAGTCGGTGATTTTCTCTGGCCCAGATCCGGAGGATGACTTCTCTCGCATGACGGGTGAGCTGATGGCAGAGCAGGTTCCTGCATTCCTTCCTTGGATGCCTTCCGGAACGCTATACAACATCCATTACGGCAATGAGCCTTACAAGCCGTCGAACACAAGGATCTTCGTTGTTCGTGGCATCGCCAACGGTATGGAGTCGGAATTCACATTCCAGAAGATATCAGGCGGCTGGCTGCTGACGAAGTTGAATACGTAGGGCGACCACGGCCTCTCCCCCCGCCCTCCCCCGTAGGGAGGGAGCCGGAAGGCGAATGGAGGTCTGTTTAAAGATTGATAAATCAAGGATAATAGAGAGATTGATAATTAGAAAAATCCAGAAAGAAATGGCATACGATAAGAATTCATTCAAGGACTCAAAAAATAGGAAAGGTACTTCTGTGGGCACTCCGGCTCCCTCCCTACGGGGGAGGGCGGGGGGAGAGGCCGCTGTTCTCAAGGACGGCTGGTCCGCCGACATCGCTGAGGCTGTTCGCGTGATGAAGCAGGGCGGCGTTATCCTCTACCCGACAGATACTGTTTGGGGAATAGGCTGTGACGCTACTAATGCGGAGGCTGTGAAGAGGGTGTATGAGATAAAGAAGCGTGATGACTCAAAGGCGTTGATTTGTCTTATAGATTCAGACAAGCGCATCTCACGCTATATCCGTAATGTGCCTGATGTGGCATGGGATCTCCTCAATCTCCCTACAAAGCCGACGACTGTTATCCTTGATAACGCCAGTGGACTTGCCAAGAATCTTGTGGCAGAGGACGGTAGCATCGCTATGCGCATCACGAGGGAGGCTTTCTCAAAGGAACTCTGCTATCGTATGCAGAAGCCTATCGTCTCTACAAGTGCGAATATAAGCGGAGAGCCTGCCGCACAGAACTATCGTGACATCGCCCCAGAGCTCCTTGAGGCTGTGGATTACGTCTGCAAGTCACGTAGAAACGAGCATGAACCTCATGTGCCTTCAAGCATCATCAAGCTTGCAGGGAATGGTGAGGTGACGGTGATAAGGAAATAAAAAAGACCCACCCCCAAACCCCTCCCGTAGAGGGAGGGGAGTAGATACACTTTTCTGATCACGATATGGTGTTGGGGGGATAGGTCTAAGAAATAATTATACAGATAATGAAGCATACCCTCAGTAACGATATAATGTAATTACTCCCCTCCCTTTATGGGAGGGGCTTGGGGGTGGGTCTTTTATGACTATAGATCAAATCATAGAATGGCGAGTGAAGAAGGTGTCGGACAAGCAGTTTACGCTTGTCCTTGCATTCTTTGTGGGTATGCTTGCGGCTATTGCTGCATTCATACTTCATTCTGCCATCCACTTCATACAGCATCTGCTGACCTCGGAATTCAATATGAAGTCATTCAACTGGCTTTATCTTGTGTTCCCTATCGTCGGTATATGGCTCACCGCGCTCTTTGTGAAGTATGTGGTGAGGGATAACATCTCGCACGGTATCACCCGAATACTTTATGCTATCAGTACCAAGCAGAGCCGATTGAAGAAGCATAACTGCTGGTCGTCTGTCTTCGCATCTGCCATAACCATCGGATTCGGTGGTTCCGTAGGTGCCGAGGCTCCTATCGTGCTCACTGGTTCGAGTATAGCGAGTAACCTCGGACAGCTCTTCCGACTCAACAACAAGACGCTGATGCTGCTCGTGGGCTGTGGTGCTGCGGCGGCTATTGCCGGAATCTTCAAGGCTCCTATAGCCGGACTCGTCTTCACCATCGAGGTGCTGATGATCGACCTCACGATGGCGAGTATCTCCCCGATTCTCATTGCATCCGTTACGGCAACGTGTTTCACCTATATCTTCATAGGCAATGACCAGTTGTTCACTTTCACGCTTGACAGCCCTTGGGTAGTGGAGCGTGTGCCAAGCAATATCCTATTGGGTGTGTTCTGCGGACTCGTAGCCCTCTACTTCATCCGTTCCATGACTGCCTGTGAGTATATCTTTGGAAAGCTGAAGAACCATACCTACGCAAAACTTGCCCTTGGAGGTATCATTCTTAGCACTCTCATCTTCCTTTTCCCTTCACTCTATGGTGAGGGTTATAAGGATATCAATATTCTTCTTGACGGAAGGACACAGGCCGATTGGGATAAGGTGATGAACGGATCCCTGTTCTATGGTCATGAGAAATGGCTTATCGTCTATATCGGTATGATTGTGCTCACGAAGTCCTTTGCTACGGCATCTACTAATGGCGGTGGCGGTTGCGGTGGTACTTTCGCACCATCACTCTTCATCGGTGCCTTCTCAGGATTCTTCTTTGCACGCATCTGGAATATGTATGATTTGGGCGTTTATTTCCCTGAGAAGAATGCCGCATTACTTGGCATGGCAGGTGTGATGTCTGGCGTGATGCATGCCCCTCTTACGGGTATCTTCCTTATTGCCGAACTCACAGCCGGATATGATCTATTCATGCCGCTTATGATAACCGCTGTAAGCTCATACCTCACAATCCTTATCTTCGAGCCTCACAGCATCTATGGCATGCGTCTGGCGCGTGAAGGTAAGCTTATCACGCACCATACCGACCGTGCCGTTCTCACGCTTATGAGTCTTGACAGCGTTATCGAAAGGGATTATGTGAGTGTGGATAAGGACATGGAACTTGGGCAGTTGGTACATTCCCTGAGCAAGTCGGGTAGCAGTCTTCTGCCTGTCCTCGACCGTGCCGGCAATCTCCTTGGCGAGATTGATATGAACAAGCTTCGTCATATCGTTTTCCGTACAGAACTATATCATCATTTCCGCGTTTCACAACTGATGAGCGACCCACCAACGCAACTCCGTCTTGGTGATCCGATGGAGGATGTCGTAAAGGCATTTGACCAGTATCACGCGCATCAGCTTCCTGTTATGGACGATCATAACCATCTCATCGGATATGTTTCCCGTAGCCATGTCTATGCACAGTATAGGAAGATGGTAGCGGATTTGTCAAATGATTAGACCCCTTTCTGTCCTGCGGACATCTTTCCCCGTGGAGGGGCAAGATACGACCCCTTTCCCCAACCCTTTCCCCATGAAGGGGCAAGGGAGTGGCTAGCGCAGTATGGGGGATTCGTTAAAACGATTAAATGAAATGTGTGTATGGAGAAATGTACAGATGACATATTGCCTAATGGTAACCACACCCCTAACGAGGAGGCCGTTCTGCGCCAGCCTCTTGCCCCTCCACGGGGAAAGATGCCCGAAGGGCAGAAAGGGGTTGCAGGGCAGAAAGGTGGTCGTGTTGTTCGGTCTTATCAATTCGCCTACCCCGACCGCATTGCTATCCTAAAGGACAACGCTCGGAAAAATCGTATTGGGCAAACAGATGCAGAGAAAGTCTTGTGGGAATATCTGCGTAGGAATGCATTAGGAGTGCGTTTCCGTCGGCAATTCATAATCGGTGATTTCATTACGGATTTTGCTTGCATAGAGAAAAAACTTGTTGTGGAGGTTGATGGTCTTTACCATTCTACAGAAGAGCAAATAGAAGAAGACAGGAAAAGAACATTTCATTTATCTCAGTTAGGATTTCGTGTGCTTCGCTTCACTAATGAAGAGATAATGACCGATATAAATAAAGTAATTTTGACTATAAAAACGAATCTATATGAACAATAATAATGATAATCCCGTTCTGCGCCAGCCTCTTGCCCCTTCACGGGGAAAGATGCCCGAAGGGCAGAAAGGGGTCGGATCTCTTCGCATAGTTTTCATGGGCACCCCCGAATTTGCGGTGGGTACTCTCTCTGCCCTTGTAGAGGGTGGATATAATGTCGTAGCTGTTGTTACTCAGCCGGATAAGCCGGTAGGGCGTCATGGGTCTGTGCTACAGCCGTCGCAGGTGAAGCAATACGCACTTGAGCATGATATTCCTGTGCTTCAGCCAGTCAAGATGAAAGATCCTGAGTTCGTGGAGCAGCTTCGTAGCTATAATGCGGACTTGCAGGTTGTCGTAGCTTTCCGTATGCTTCCTGAGATAGTATGGGATATGCCACGCTTCGGCACGTTCAACGTACATGCAGCCCTCCTTCCACAATATCGTGGTGCTGCACCTATCAACTGGGCAATCATCAACGGTGAGACGCAGACAGGCGTAACAACCTTCTTCCTCGACCATGATATTGATACAGGCAGAATCATCAGGCAGAAGTCGTTTGATATTCCTGACGATGCCAACGTGGAGTATGTCTATGACGGACTGATGAAACTTGGTGCTGAGCTTGCCCTTGAGACTGTTGATGCTATTATTGCAGGTGACGGTCATGTAGAATCGCTTGCCCAGGAGGATATGATTCCTGTAGGAGAGGAACTGCATCAAGCCCCTAAGATATTCAAGGAGACGTGTGAGATTGACTGGAACAAGACCGTGAAGCAATGTCATGACTTCGTGCGCGGACTATCCCCAGTACCGGGTTCATGGACAAACGTCACTCTTCCTGATGGTCGTGAGACAGTTATGAAGATATACAAGGCTCAGAAAACCGACCGTAAGGCAGAAACTCCTGGCACTATTCATGCCGAGAAGAATCACCTCTATATCTCCGCATCCGACTATCAGCTTGAAATCCTTGAAGTTCAGATTGCCGGCAAGAAACGAATGGCAGCCCGTGATTTCGTTAATGGGTTGATTCACTAATATAATAGCGTAAATTCGAATAATTCGCACCTTTGGTGCTTGAACTGACAATAATTACCAATCTTACCAATCTTCAACCAATAAGAAATGAATATTTATGGAAAAAGATTGCGCAGATTGGTAATTATTGTCAGTTAAAAGCAACTTGTTGCTTGTCATTATCGTTTTTTCGAACAGGTGTTAATTTACTTTCCAAGCCATGGGCGTAAGCTTTTTCTTGGTGTAATACTTTTTTTCAAAAAGTTTTCAACACCGAGTATTACACCTTTGCGGTTTTGAGTATGTTAATAACTTGATTAATAGGACCTTATCCTTGGTGTAATACTCGTGAAAGTATTACACCACTATTACACCAAACTCCCGAAATTGGTGTAATACTTTCAAGGGTGTTACACCAAAGATAACGTGCTGATAATCAATAAAAATATTGCATATAACAACAAAAGGTGTAATACCCCCTCTAAAAACTTTTTGTTTTTTTCTTTTCAAGAGTATTACACCTGATTGTTTTGCCTTCGCTATGCCTTCCTTTTGCCTCCGTTGTAGGTCCGCTCTTCCTTCGCTTCAAGTCCGTTGCAAGTCCGCTCCTATGAATGGGAGGAAAATGGGACTTACATAGGAGTTACATGTGAGGAGGAAGGGAAGTACGATGACAACTTATTGGTTGTATTTCGCAAAAAGATTGTTAAGATCATCATTGTCATTCAAAAGATAAATGTCATTTCTTACGGCAGAAGAATTGGCATTGAGAGTTTCTATCTTCTTTCCTGTAGAATTCTCAATTACACGTATCATTTCATTACGTTTGACAGAAGAACACCGTTCTGAATAAGCTGCCATTCCTTTCAGTTTAGGTACAGAATCAGCATATCCAGTAAAATGAGGTTCAAGCAAGTAGAATTCAAAGCTACCATTAACCTGTCTTACTACAATAAAATCAGGGAAATGTGGTTTGTATTGTGTACCTACTTTATATTGAATGCAGAGAGAAGAATCTTTGTTCGGTATATTGCGCATCCAACAAACAAAGCCATCTTTCTGCCTTTCTGCATCAAGTACATCCTTTTCCCATTCATTTAATTTGAATACGGCTTCTCCATTGCCATCACAATATAAATGGTCATTATATGCTATTCCTCTTTCATTCCTGTTTGTAACTATTAAGTCTGGCAGACATAAATTATAAGGATTAGTTGAAACGTGTGCCTTGACAATCTTCTCGTATTCACGTTTTTCAGTTTCACCGCGAGATACAATGTCATGACGATACGTATCAACATATTCATGGAATCTGTCCTTGCAATATGAATTAAGTTCTTCTATTGATGTTTGGTTATTTACATATAGAATGAAATGAAGACGCAAATCTGTATTGTCATATTCTCCGAATCTATGTTGTCTATATGCTGTCAATACACCATTACGTCCGAATTTCGCTTCTACATTTTCACTCCAGTTATAGATGTCTGTATCTGTAAGAATCAGATGGTTTCCGGCATTTTCATCTGTAATTGTAGTTCCTAATGCATCAAGTGATACTACCATGTCGTTCATAGAACGTACACTATTCATGGTTTCATCATACAGACCATTGTCTTCAAGTTGCTGAATGAAAGTAGTAATCTTTTCGACAATGTCATCCAATAGCTTGTTTATTGCATCGCGGTAAATCCTTGTTCTTACAAGAAGATGACATAGTTTGAAAAGTGCAGTACGATAGTCTGTTATTCCGTTTTTAGGAATTGCATACGTGTCAATTGTTGCATTGTTTATGGCGTTAAACACTTCTTTGCGCGAAATGCCACAAGGAAGATTACCACGTAGTTCTAATATCTGTTTCTCTGTTGGATTTGTTTCAACCTCTGTAGGTATTGTACCTTCTAATTCTCGTTTTACTCTTTCTACTGTTGTTGAGTTGAAGTTTGGGAGATATAAGTTTACTTCATTTAGAATATCGTCTGTCTCTATTCGCTTTTGTAAAGGCGTGCGTACCATTCTTCCAAGCAATTGGGCAATATTTGTATAGCCAGAAGCCACTTTGAATGACATCATTGTCTCTGCACGAGGACAATCCCATCCAGTAGTTAAGTTGTCCTTAAAGAAAACAATCTTTACCGTTTTGTTTTCTGCAATTCGAGAAGGATCGAGGTATCTAACTTCCAGACCATTCATATTGATGGTCTCACTATTATTGAACGTATGTACAACGTCTCCATGTTGTAGCGTAATCCCTGCATTCGACTCTATCTGTCGGATACATTCGTCAAGGTCTGTTTCAGATACAACTTCGTTCCTACCATTTTTTACTTGCACAACCAGAACAGGGCATACATCAACATCCTCGTGTTGCTTATATGCTTCCCAATGTTTACATTTGTCTTTCCAGTCTTTGGCAGCCTGTGCCAAATAGGTCATCTCTGCAATTATTTCATCCGTTTTAGGATGATGAATATTGATTTTGTCTTTCAATAATCCAGATTCACGAACGGCATTAGGAGTTACCTCTACCTTTGACATCTGGGTAGAATCAGAAGCATTGGCAAGTGTGTAAAATCGTTCGAGAGTGGCGCTCATACCAATAACAAGAGGCATTGAAGGCATATTATTAGCAACAGAACCAAGAATGAACTTCTGCATGATAGTCATCTGTTCCGCATCTGTCTTTGCTCCTCTGTGTGCCTCATCAATAATGACAACAAGTTTATCTCCATATTCTTCTACAGTATTACGCATGAAGTCCCATCCTGTATAGTTACGGTCATTGCTGTATTTCACAAGGTTACTGTTCTCTCCAAACTTCTGAGTATTCACGAAATATATTGTGCCAAGTTGCAGCTTGTCTGCTTTGAAACTCCTTTCGTCGATTGTTACAACAGGACGCATTGTTAACTTATCTGCTTTTGCGTAGAGCTTCATTTTACTTTGCTCGTTGAGTTCTGGCGAATCGCTTATCCACAATACTATAGCGTCATTCTGAGCACCTTGATGTGTATCACCACAATAAAGTGCTTCGATAAATGCGGACATTATAATCGTCTTACCTGCACCTGTTGGAGCGGTAAAAGGTATAATGTGTTTGTCACCATCTACTATGTATCTGCGTTGCGCTTTCCTTTGTCGATCTCGCAACTCGTCAAGTGCCTTCTGCTGAAATTCAAATAAATCTACTAACATAAGCCATTTATCTATTTTCTATGTTAATCTTAAAGTTATCAAGGTAATCTCTATAGAGTTGATAGGTGTTCTTTACATTTATTTGAGATGCTAATGCACGATAATTATCTTCACAGTTTTCGATGATGTAAACTGTTTCAATTTCTGGGTGCTGTGCAAGTTCTTCTTTCAATTCATCAAAACCATACTCATCGATAAGTATCGCCATTCTATTCTCAGTGAACACTTTATATTCTCCTTCAACATAAGTAGGACAAACACCATGTGCACCTGCCTTCATCCATAGTATAGGTAATAATTTATCAAGTTGCGTACCTAAAGAAACTGCCTCCTTGTCTAAGAATGTAAGTTTATAGAATACTGCATTAGCTTCAAATCCTTCAGACATTGGAATTGTAACAGGAATCGTCTTGGTCCTTTCTGGTAGTTCTTCAAGTTCTCGTTTTGCCGCATTATATGCTTTGTTGTTTGTTGTTACAATGTAAATTGTTTCAATGTCTTCATGAATCTCGTCGAAGAAATCGTCAAAACTATTCATGTCAAACAAAATTGCAGTAGAAGCATCCTTTTTTACAATATAAGGACATTCATCTGCAACAGAATTTTGTGGCATATTCTTATCGTTGATAAGAGCCACTATCTGCTTCTTGATTTTTATACCTTCACTTCCATCAGGAATGTCAAATGACAACGGTTTAACGGCTCGCTTAAGCTTTTTTTCTTGGGTATTTGAAGTTACATATTCGTCTTGCAATGGCTGCCCATTAACATCTACACCTTCAATTGAGCATTTTGTTCTTGGCCAATTCACATAACGGGCAATGCCAAACTTTTCCCATTCTTCATCACCTTTGTGAAGACCATTTTCTCTAAATACAGTTTCTTCATCCGCACTTACCTCATTATTTGTAACCATAATACAGCGACGATGACCACCATCTTCTTTATTTAAGAGGTTGACCGCATGGAGAGTTGTTCCTGATCCTGCAAAGAAGTCAAGGATAAGTGCGTTTGGCTTTTCTGCAACAAATAAACGAAGTACATCATGGACGGCATACAGGGACTTGGGATATGAGAATCTTTTTTCTCCAATAGTCCTATCCAATAAGTATGTACCATATTCTCTTGCATCATGCGTCTTAATTGTCCATTGCGTTTTGGGCATAACTTTCCTTTGCGTATTATAAACAGCAATCACACTCCCATCTTGTCTCTTTCCTGTAATAATTACATCTCCATTGTTTATGCCTTCTATCATTCCCTTTTCAAGAAAGGATAGGACATACTTTTGAGGTTTATCTGGCGTGTGTTTGCCAACTTTTACATACCCTTTTGAGAGCCTGTCTAAGAAAGAGTCCCTAGACAATCCCCACATCATTTCAACTCCATTATCTTTTATAGGAAAAACAGTTTCACAGCCTTTTATTTTTTTTGCATTTTCAATCGGGTCGCCAAAAGGCAAGTTTTCTCCGACTTCTACAATAGTATTTGTTTCTGTACTAATATAAATTGGATAAAATTGATTAGGGTGTTGTACATCTCTGATATTAGATGCATTCTGACGCCTTAAACTTCTCCAATTTACTTCATCGTTTTGCTTGAAGTTCTTGCTATCGTCTTGCGGAAATATCTGACAATTGCCAATCATGACAATGAAAATGAACTCATTAACTCTATCAAATTGATTCCTTCTTGCTGTAGCTGTGTAATTAATACAGCTACTAATCATCTGGATTCTTGCTTCTGAGAATATCTCTTCTAACAAACATCCAAGATGAAGATATTCCTTTTCATCAATTGTAACAACAAGTACAGAATTATCAGGATTAAGTAGTTTCTTAGCAAGTAATAGACGACTTTCCATCATAGCAAGCCATTTGCTATGAGGATATTTATCTTGAGAATCTACAATGTCATTATTGTATTTCCAATCGCGAGCGCCACTATTATATGGAGGATCAATATAGATACAATCCACCATACCTGCCAAAATATAGGCAAGAAGTTGAAGAGCATGATAGTTATCTGCCTCTATCAGAGCATGCCATAAATCACTATTAGGCGCATTTTGAATCGAATCGACAAAATTTAAACAAGGATAGATAGGCTCACCATTTTTTGCCACGCAAATAAGGTCAGAAATATTAAAAGACTGTTCCTTATTCGTAACAGAATGTACACAAGTGGCCTTCCCCTTACTTGTCTTCTTCACCTCCCAAAGAATATCCTCAGAGAGCTTCTTATCATCATCACTTTTCTTGATAACCTTGCATCCACGACTGATAGGGTAGTCGTAGAGTAAAGTCATCTCTGGTATATGTTTCTCAAAAACAAGACCGAACTTCTTTTGCTTGGTTAATTCTTTTAGTTCTTTTTCTATACTTAGGCGTAGATTTGGGTCTTGTATTCGAGCTATTAGGTCGTTTATTGCTGCCATAATTGATTGTTCTTTTCTTCAAACTATCAATCAATTTGTGGCTTGAATATACACATAAAAAAGGTGCAAGCCCTTCTTATGGTATTCCGAGGCTAGCGTCCCTTCTGAACCTCATCCGCGTATAAGAAAATGCTTACACCCAATCGGGTGCAAACATCATTTCTATCTTGATACGCGGATGGCTAAAAGGACGCATATACGCCAAAGCCAACCATCATTGATGTGGTTTTATTCGGAATAAATATTTGGGACGCTTATTCTTGGAATACCACAATGATAGTCTGATGCTGCTATGTTGTTAATATGTTATTTGTCTAAATTTCTTTCTTTGGTTTATGTTTTAATGTTTTAGTTTATATTAATTCCTCATTTCTGGTACGAGTACCAATGTGAGTTTCGTTTGGATTATGCCAAGTTGTAGTTCAGCACATCTTTCACAGAGAAAATCTTGCTGATTGCATCAAAGGTGAAGTATTGATCGTCCATAATCATGTAGTCTTCACGCTGTGATTTGCGGAGTTTATGTATCTCTGGAAACATTGATACTGGTACAAGTACTTCTCGACCATCTGTAAGATAGACAGCCATCATTCCTCGTTTCTCTGAGAAATCGAGTTTCTTGATACCTATTGTTACATCTTTATACTTGCACATAATATTATTTTTTTCGAATTTTTATAATGTCAACTGATTCGCCAGCGAAAACTTTGTTTATCATTTCGTTTATTGCGTCCCAGTTTTTATCTATTACATCAATGATTGCAGATTCATCTTTTGCATTCAGTTCCGACCAACAAACCTCATTCTTCTTCTTTCCGTTCTCTTCAATCCATATTTTTGCTACGGTATCGCCTCAATGGGTTTTCTTGTCTCCCTTGCGAGTGACATGAATGTGTCTTCTGTTCTCGTTAGCGTCCGCAGGAAATACAGATAAGATAAAGCAGAGAATATATATTAGTTTGCCCATATCATCGTTTTTATTTTATTTGTATTACCAAGTTTCAACGACTCGTGTATCTGCGTGCAAAAATACTGATTTATTTCGAAAATGCCAAAAGTTTTATGAAAATAGTTGCTTTTTAGAAAAAGTCGAATGTCGTTTCTTGTGTCGAGATACATTATTATTAATGCTTATTTGAGGGCTTTGAATGTGTATTTTACTATCTGAGTGTCAAAAACATGGCGAAAAATATATGGAATACAGAAAATTATTGTAATTTTGTCCTCGAAAGTCAAACAAAAGGTCTTTTACAGGTTAGGAGGTTAGAGGTTAGAAGGTTAGAGGTCTGCATCGCAAATAGGCATTGTGACCTAAGAACCTGAGAACCTTTTAACCTGAAAACCTAAAACTTTTACCCCCCCCAAAAAAAACTACAACTTGAGCTTTGCGAGAGTTGAATAACTATGCAGACATCAGAACAAAATCATAGCTTAGAGGAGCGCGTTAGCGAACTGGAAGCGCAAGTGGCTGACCTTCAGAAGAAGGTGGCCTTATTGAGTGGTCAGGAACCGGAAACCATAACTGTTGAGACGCCCGAGGTTGCGGTTGTCGAAGAGGAAGTTATTGCCGATGAATTCGTTCCGGAAAAGGTTGTTGCTGAACCTGTGGCCGCAGAGCCTATTGTTACAGAACCAGTCGTTACAGATACGGTCGTAGCAGATGTTGTGACAGTGGATGTAGAACCGGAAAACGTGCAGGTGGAAACTTCTACTGATGAGCCTTGTTCTATAGAGCCTGTGAAGGAATCAAAATCTTTGGAGTCAAAGATTGGTAAGATGATTATCCCTGTGGCTGGTTCTGCGCTTATAATCTTTGCGCTGGTTTTGTTCGGCAGTTTGATTCAACCTCATCTGACTAACATGATGAAAGCCGTTCTGATGGCTGTCGGCAGTTTGGCAATCACAGGTCTGGGCATGTGGAAGATGAAACCCGAAACCCGTTACTATAATTTCTTTGCTGCTCTGGCAGGATGTGGTGCTGCTGGATGCTATATTACCGCATTGGTATCGCATTTCGCGCTCGAAGTACTACCAGAAGTGGGATTGATGGGATGTATCATCGTTTGGATAGCGGCGATGACGGCATTCAGCCGATATAAGTCGAGGATATTCTGCTACATCTGCTATGTCGGTATTCTGGTGGCTGCCTACATGACTGTGCGACGATGGAGCGATTCTTCCATCGGTTTGTGGGTATATATCGCCAGCGTCGGGGCTTTGTTTATGACTAACGTCACCCGTAAATACAAGCAGGATGCGTGGTTGCTTATCCAGTATCCGCTGATTATGTGTCTGATGTCGGCAGCATACCAAAATAATAATTTCCCGCTGTTTGTCATCTTCGTTACTACTGCTGTTGTCTTGGTCGGACAGATCATTATCTATAGTCGTGAGGTAGAAAAGAAAGAGATATTCCTTATTCCTACTGCGTTTTCGCTTGTGGTTCTTCTGTGTTGTGCCGTAGGGTTTGATAATAGTGTTGGAATCATTTCCGTACCTCTACTGTTTCTTGCATACCTTGGACAACCGATATTCGACAATCACTGGGCTTGGAGCATCCTGTTGAGCGGCACATTGATAGGCTTGTGTGCGTTGTATATGAAATGGTTCCGCTTTTCTGCGAGCGTAGCAGAAAAGTTGCTGATTGTCATTGTGGTGGGCTTCACGGCATTGTATGTGCCACAGCTTAATTTCGGAGAGTTCTACAACAGTTGGTGCGGCGTATATTGGGTTCCTGCTCTTGTGGTTTTCGGCATAGGCTGTTATTTCGATAGAAAGGAATTCAGATATCTTGGCTATGTATATCTATTCCTTTATTCATTGGCTTCTGTCTCTCGCTTGGAGATTCTTCACTCTGTAGCTAGTGGCCAGGATGATATCACTATGTATTATCTGGAGTGCAACGTGTTTGTATATTGGGCAACGCTGTTGGGTTTCGGTGCATGGGTTTTGCGACATCGTATAGAGGCAGAAAAGGAGATTCTTCTTGCTTGTTGTGCTTGGGGAATAATTACATTGAGTATCGGCAATTGGATTGATGTGGATTGCTGCTATCTGTTGCTTTGTGCATACTTCTTGGTTTTGATATTCAAGGTGCTGCCAAGTCTTTCTGATAGGAAGTGGCTTCTTCTGAACCGTCAGAACTTCATATTGATGTGTACAGGTCTGGCTATCATGGTTTTACCTGTCAGGTTGTTTGATGATGATATGCAGATGGCTTTGATTTCGATACCGAGTGCATACGGCGGTCCGATTATAGGTCTTGTGGCATCGTTAATGCTTTTCACTCTTGCCAATGTCTGTGCTGATCGCAAACTGAGGATGATTTCCTATGGTCTGTTTGCTATCAATATGTATGTATGTTCTGGAGATACTATCGGTCAGGATATGTTTGCTTGGTGCCTTTATCTGGCAGGGTTGGCATGGTTCGTCTATTGGACGGTACACCATTATTCGCGGAACGACAAACTGTGTCTGGCGGCGTTGGTATTGCTCTTTATCTTTAAACTTGGTGAACTGGATATTCTGAACGGTGCGGAATGTTGGGCATTATGTGCTTTGTTTGTCTTGGCTTGTGGAGTGTTCCGTTTCGCTTACAATCCGCATAGCGGCGAACTGGAACCGCTTTCTCACAATGTCTGTAACGGCGCTCATGAAGTCTTGTTGATGTTGGGCACATTCCTGCTCCTGTCATGTCACGAACCGCTCTGCTTCGTTATCTTGATTGATGGCACAGAGCCTGTCATAACCGTCTTGCTCGTGGTGTTAACGCTTATGTTGGCTGTCAGCAACCTGAAACGTGTAAATGGTCTGATGCAATATTGGCCAGAGCATTGGGTAAGCATATATAATGGAGGTAAGTTCACTTGGGCATTGATTGTCATCCTGCATCGTTTCTCTGCCGTTTCATATCTCGTTTCGTTGGCTGGCATATTGCTTGCGATTGCGTTTATTGTCGCAGGATTCCGCTTTAAGTTCAAGGGAATGCGACTCTATGGCTTGGTACTGACGATGTTGTGCGTGGGCAAACTCCTGTTTTTCGACATCGTATTTGACAACGCTTTCTATCGCCCTGTCAGTTTCCTTGTTGCCGGCATTCTGCTATTCCTCATCAGTTACATATATTTCCGTTTGGAAAAGGGAAACTCTGTGAAAGATGAAGAGGTTAGGGAATTAAAAGATTAAGAGATTAATATATTAAAATATTAAAATGTAAAGACGCAAAGGCACGAAGTTTATATAGCTCTGTGTCTTTGCGTCTCTGTGTTTGAAAAAATATACTGGAGTTATTTGGATGAATCTTCGTGGATGCTGTCTGCCATAAGACGGTAGATCTGACGTGTGCGCTCATCGTTTATGAGGGCTATCTGGGCATCCATTATTTTCTTGTCGTAGCGCACCATAGGACCAGTTTGTGCTTGACGTGGGGATAGTTCCTTGACCTTATTGGCTGTCTCCTGTATAAGTGGCAGATAGAGAGAGAAATCAATGCCCTCTTCTTCTAATACCTTTTCTGCAAGACGGTAGCAATGATTTACCATATTACATGCAAAAACGGCTGCTAAATGCAGTTTCCTACGTTTTTCTGAAGACATCTCCAGAACGTGGTCAGATACCTTTGAGGCTATCCCCTTTATTGCTTCCAACGTATCGCTATCGCAAGCCTCTATGAAACATGGAATCTCGCGGAAATTCACGCTCCTGTCCTTGGAGAATGTCTGCATAGGGTAGAGGACGCCAAAGTTGGGTGATGGGTGTTGGGTGTTGGGTGTTAGTGTGTTGTCGGGAAAAACGGACATGGGCACACTTCCGGCGGTGTGGAGGAGTATTGGGTGATGGGTAGCCCCCCCAGCCCCCGAGGGGGAAAATGGGTGTTGGGATAGATGTTCTGACAATTGTTTTATAAGACTTGGCAGAGCATCGTCCTTAACGGAAAAGATATATACGTCAGCATCTGTGCGGATATCACTAATGCTGACGCATGAATCACAATGGAGCTTGTCGGCGAGTGTCTGAGCATGCTCCTGTGTGCGACTGAAAATCTGTATTATGTCCTCTCCAGCTGCCTTGAGCGCAAGGGAGAGATGTGTGGCAAGGTTTCCCGAGCCGAGGAAAACGATCGAAGCCCCCCCTATCCCCCCGAGTGGGGAATTTTTTATATGTTTTTTATTGCTTGCGTGGAGCTCATCATTATTCATTGCCATGGTTTTTGTGAGAAATGATTAGAAATACTATCTATACAAACTAGAATTCTTCACTCTTCACTTTTCACTCTTCGTTCCCTATGGGAGCCGCTTTCATTATTCCCTTGAACTGAAGATATTTATCGACTATGATATTGTGCTTGCAGTAGGATATTACATAGTGGGCATTACCTCCCGTAGCAATAATCTTGACATCTTTTCCGAGAGTAGGAATGATACGGTCAATCATACCGTCGATCATGGATGCTGTTCCGTAGATGATACCGCTTTGCATACACTCAAGGGTGTTGCGCCCGATGAAGTGGCGGGGCTTCTCGATGTTGATAGTAGGTAGCTGTGATGCCTTGGTACTGAGTGCCTTGAGTGAGGTCTTGACACCTGGCATTATCATTCCTCCGATGAAGTCGCCATTATCGTTGATAACTCCTATCGTGGTCGCTGTTCCCATATCAATAACGATAGCCGGAGCACCATAGTAGCAAAGTGCGCCTATGGCATCAGCAAGACGGTCCTTGCCAAGTTGTGAAGGTGATTCTATCTGTATGTTGATGACCTTCATGGCATCGTCGAGACTGAAGAAATGAGGCGTGACGCCTGTAACGTCGATGATAGCCTGTGTAACCTTGTCGTTGACTTCCGGTACTACAGATGATATCACGATGTTGTCAATCTTCTCTAATGTCCCGTCCTTTTTCAGCAGACCGAAATTATAGAGAGCGGCACGTAACTCGCGACGGAAGAAACTGATAGTCTCGCCCTTGATAGTCTTCAGACGCCATATATCCTTTATATTGCCTTCTGCATCAGAGTAGGCAATGACGACGGTGGAGTTTCCTATATCGAGGATCAGTCGGCCTCTCCCCCCGCCCTCCCCCGTAGGGAGGGAGCTGGAGGTGTATGGAGGATTGCTGTTCTTGTTCATTTATTTTGAGGATTGCCTTTTGCCTTCCGGCTCCCTCCCTATGGGGGAGGGCGGGGGGAGAGGCTATTTCATTATTTCATTCAGAATTAACTCTGCAGTCTCTTCCTTTGAACAAAGCGGAAGAACCTTCACCTCTTCCTTTGAGATGAGAGTAACCTGATTGGTATCTACTGCGAAGCCTGTCTTGCCTTCCGATATGGAGTTGGCACAGATAAGGTCAGTATTCTTCTTGGTGAGTTTTGCACGAGAGTTCTCAATCAGATTCTCTGTCTCCATAGAGAAGCCTACAAGCATCTGTCCTTCTGGTTTGTTCTCACCAAGATATTTGAGGATGTCCTGTGTGCGTGTGAGTGGAATTGACAGGTCGTCATCCTTCTTCTTCATCTTTTGGTCGGAATAGTGGGATGGGGTATAGTCAGCCACCGCACTACACATTATGATGATATCATTATCGGCACTTCGGCTTGTAACTTCGCGATACATATCCGCAGCACTTATAACATTAACGACGTCTATACCTGCGAATGCCTGAATATTAACAGGGCCAGAAACAAGCGTCACATTTGCACCTCGCAAAGCTGCCATCTTTGCAATGGCATAGCCCATTTTGCCAGAAGAATGGTTGGTGATATAGCGAACAGGATCGATAGATTCCTGCGTAGGACCAGCCGTGATGAGTACACGCTTGCCTTCCATGTCCTTCTCACAAGCTGCAGCGAGTAGGATATGCTGAAGAAGTGTCTCTTCTGATGGCAACTTTCCGCTACCTGTATCGCCACATGCAAGACGGCCAGAAGCAGGCTGTATAATGCTATAACCATAGTGCTCCAGCTTCTTGAGGTTATCCTGAAGAATAGGGTTCTCCCACATATTCGTGTTCATAGCAGGAGCGATAAGCTTAGGAGCCTTTGTCGCGAAGATAGTGGTGGTAAGCATATCGTCGCAGATGCCTGATGCAATTTTCCCGATGATATTAGCCGATGCCGGAGCAACGAGGAACAGGTCGGCACGCTTGGCAAGAGCTACATGCTCAACATTAAACTCGAAGTTGCGGTCGAAGGTATCTACGAGGCATTTGTTGCCTGTGATAGTCTCGAAAGTGATAGGCGTAATGAAATTGCACGCATTCTTTGTCATGATGACATGCACGGTGGCATGCAACTTGACAAGCATGGATGCAAGGTTGGCTATCTTATAGGCTGCTATGCTGCCCGTAACGCTGAGGACTATGGTCTTATTGGATAAAAGACCTTCCCCCTGCCCCTCCCGTAAAGGGCGGGGAGTAGTATGTATTTCTACCTTATTAGCAATATCGTTATTGGATGTCATAATTAGAAAATGTAATTACTCCCCTCCCTTTATGGGAGGGGCTGGGGGTGGGTCTCTTATTGTTCGTTTAGTTTACCGTGCTTCTCATAATTCGCCTTGCGCACGATGTTGTTATCATCGTCAACGAAAAGTACGGTTGGCTTATGAGATGCAGCTTCCTGTGGAGTCATGTTTGCGTAAGCCATGATGATGACCTTATCACCAACGCTCACGCATTTTGCAGCGGCACCATTAAGGCATATGATGCCAGACCCCTCTTCTCCTGCGATGGTATATGTCTCGAAACGGTTGCCGTTATTGATATCAACAATCTGCACCTTCTCGTATTCAAAAATACCTGCCTCGCGGAGTAATTTTGTATCTATCGTAACACTACCTACATAGTCGAGGTCTGCCTGTGTTACCTTTGCACGGTGGATCTTCGCTTTTAGTAATGTGATGTCCATAATTTTATGTACCATTTACCATTTACAATGTACATTTTGGCTAGCGCAGTAAGGCTGTACTACACAATATATGACTCAATGCCTCATTGTAAATTGTACATTGTAAATGTTATTTTGTGATGAAGTTATCAATCAACCTTGTCTTGCCGATATAAACAGCAATGGCAACGAGTGTCTCGCCCGAGATGGTGTCAACGCGCTGGATGTTCTCGAAATCAACCACCTCAACATAGTCAACACGTGCAAGCGGCTCGGTCTCAAGATTTGTCTTGATAATCTCGATAATCTTCTTCGCGTTCTTCTCACCTGCCTCGATAGCCTCCTTACCCTTCTTCAAGCTCTTTGAGAGAATGAGGGCAGCCTGACGCTCTTCTGCTGAGAGATATGTGTTGCGACTTGACTTTGCCAAACCATCAGCCTCGCGAATGATAGGGCAAGGGATGATTTCGAGAGGGAAGTTAAGGTCGCGAACGAAACGGCGGATAGTAGCCAACTGCTGTGCATCCTTCTGACCAAAGTATGCGCGGTCAGGACAAACAATGTTGAAGAGCTTGCCTACTACTGTGCAGACGCCACGGAAATGGATAGGGCGGACAGCGCCACAGAGAAGTTCGGTGGTCTCTGTTGTGTCGATGAAAGATGTGAAGTGACCAGGGTACATCTCTGATGGCTCTGGATTGAAAATCAAGTCGCCGCCAGCCTTCTCAACGAGTGCCTTATCGTGTTCCATATCGCGTGGATATGCCTCAAAGTCCTCGTTAGGACCAAACTGAATTGGGTTTACGAATACTGACACAACGGTACGGTCATTCTGGCTGACTGACTTTACAATCAGGCTCTGATGACCTTCGTGAAGGTATCCCATAGTTGGAACAAGTCCTACTGTGAGTCCTTCTTTACGCCATTCTGATACGATCTCTCTTACCTCTTTAACTGTTTTTACTACTTTCATAATATAGTGTAACCACGGCCTCTCCCCCCGCCCTCTCCCGTAGAGAGGGAGCCGGAGCGCGAAAGGCATGTTAATTGTTAATTTTTAATTGTTAATTAATAAAGTTTACTTAATACCTCCTCGCTTATCGCGAATGTATGCTCTTTTGCAGGGAATGCCCTTGACTCCACATCTGCCTTATACTGCTTGAATGCCTCAAGCATGGTGTCGTGGAGATTGGCATATTTCTTAGCGAACTTTGGCGTGAAATCGTTGGCATAGCCAAGCATATCTTGATACACAAGCACCTGACCGTCACAACCGTTGCCTGCACCAATACCTATGGTGAGGGCAGGAACGAGTTCGGTAATCTTTGATGCGAGTGCTGCCGGAACACATTCAAGTGTGATAGCAAAGGCACCAGCCTCGCAAACTGCCTGAGCATCTGAAATAAGTTTTCTTGCTGCCTCAAGCGATTTGCCCTGAACCTTATATCCTCCGAGCGTGTTAAACGACTGAGGGGTGAGTCCGATATGGGCAATGACTGGGATTCCTGCCTGTACGATAGCCTTGATGCGGTCGGCATATTCCACGCCACCCTCAAGTTTCACGGCCTGGCAGTTGGTCTCCTTCATAATCCTACCTGCATTCATCACGGCATCATATACAGAGCCCTGATATGACATGAAAGGCATATCGATAGCCACGAGTGCGTTCTTGGCACCTCGGCAAACAGCCTTTCCATGATGAATCATGTCTTCAACGGTGACGGCAAGGGTATTCTCGTAACCCAGCATCACGTTGCCTAATGAATCGCCAACGAGAATCATATCAACCCCCGCTTCATCAATTGTGCAAGCTGTATGATAGTCGTATGCGGTAAGCATGCTTATTGGCTGAATGCCTTTACGACTAAGCATATCAGATATAGATTTCTTCATTTTTTGAAAAAATAAATAAAAAAAATTTGAAATAACCGCGCTACGGATTTACTGTGCAGCGAAAGTTCATTTCACGTGAATAAAATGAATTTGAAAAATAAGGGCGGTTATTGCAACCTTGGATGTTTTTAAAAGTATGCTCTTTTTACGAGGTGCAAAGTTACAAACATTTACCAAAATATGCAAATCTTTATAGGATAATTTCCCATTTGTCGTGTAATTTACCTATTTTTATATTATTTTTCTGCAGAAATACACCTAATTAATAAGAAAATACCCCAAAATGGGGATAAACGACACATCCCCGACAGATGCGCTCTATCGGGGAAGTGTAGCTTCATTTCGTGGATGTTATTTTTTACTAAGCATCTTCTCTATTTCCGCATCAGGAACATGTTGAATCATTTCCTTGAAAAAAGCCCCTGCTCCATGAGAAACGTCCAGAGTATTGCCATTCGGATGTATAATAACAAAGGCTGGAGTTCCTTTTGTTCCATAATAATCAGCTATGTCAACTGCATATTTGTGGTCATTCCATTCATGAAAACTTACATTGTTGTTTTCTTCCATCCAAGTACTCTCGTTATCTACAGAAATGGCAATAACTTCCACCTTGTCTTTATGACGCTTGTAGAATCCGTCAAGGATAGGCATCACCTCCAAACAAGGGCCACAACTTTTAGAGGTGAATTCCAATATCGTATATTTCCCTTTGAATTCTGAAAGCTTGTGCTTATTGCCTTTACGGTCATAGAGCATGAAGTCATTCAAATTGTTGGTTGCCTGTTGCCCTTTTATGGAAAGGAAAGCTTTTGCCAGATCAATCTCTTCGTCATCACAATCTGCAGGAACCTTCTCCATAATGAGACTGCGTACTCTGTCCTTTAACTGACTGTTACCAAGTTGCTTTGCCAAAAATGAAATCGAATTTAGGTTCATCGCAAAAACAGAATTAAATTCCCTGTTCTTCATGAAGTCGAGCATGGAAACTACTTGGATAGAGTCTTTTGCCCTTCCCTGTTTCTCTACCATATCATCGTCAACTTCGTCAGCCTCATATTCTTCTTGTATTTTTTTTCTGATAGCAGATAATTTCTCGTGTTCGTAATCCGCATATTCGAAGAATTCTTTCTGCAAAGGATGGTTGCTCTCTGCCCTCCATGAAATAGCATTTAATGCAGGAGTACCCGTAACCTTTACCTTTGCACCAGGATAGGCATAAACAAACATGCCTTTCCCTTCTATGTTAACCATATATTCCACATTGTCATCGTTTTCATCGAAATCCTTATAAACGAATTTCTTTTCTATGTGGAACTTTCCATTTCTGATAGTATCAATCAAAGTGTTATTGGCGTTACACCACGCTCTTGTTTTCTTCACTCGAAAAGCAAGACTTACACGAGTTCCGTCTGGAACACCACTAAGTTCACCTTCAACAACGATAGGTTTCATAGGTATTTCCTTTGATTTGTCTGTCACAGGCATTTTCATGGGCATTCCGGGATATTGTGCCCACGAACATTGTAAAGTGCCCAAAAACAGAGAGAGTATCACTAATTTCTTCATCTTGTAATAATTGTTATATTGTTTTAGTTTCTATGCCTTTATCTTACATACACACAAAACCAGAAATGGATTTAAAATGTTCGCATTTTTTAGAAAAATTAACCTTTGCCTATCCCATCATTTAACGTGAGTTCGAACACAGAATGCACGAGATTTGTCGCAGACCCACTGACCACGGGAAGTAAAGAAACGGAAGTTTTTCGCATAAGTTGCTTTCGCCATTTAGAAAAACCAATTAAAACAAAAGAACACAAAATAAAACATTTGTTTTTATATGTTTTTATTGGTTTTGTACTGTTTTTTTAGAAGGCGAAAGCAAATAGCAAGTCCGTTTATTCTGTGTCTTCCGTGTTCATGTTATGTTAACCACAGATATTCAGAATCTCACAGATGCAAATCACGAGCGCAAGCGAGCATATCCCTTTAATCTGTGCTATCTGTGTTCGAGAAAAAGAATAAGAAACAGATTTATCCGATTTATCTGATTTCTATTCCGAAAACATGTCGCGCCAGCATTTCAGATACATCAGATACATCCGTTTCCCTTATCACGAGCGCAAGCGAGATAATCTGTTTAATCTGTGGTCGTTTTTATAATTTACTGATAAAATTTATTGCCCATTTGCTTTCCAAATAATATCTTCGCGTAAGCGAGCCTTTCTCTTGGTAAAAGATTGGTAAGATAGGGAACTGACGCTATCTTTAATGCTTCCTTTCTTGTGTCTTCAAAGGACCTGAAACGCTGCGACATAACAGCTTTTTCCACCTTTTTATAGGCATAATTCTTTTTTTTGCTTTCTTGCCTTGCTTTTTCCGTTTTTTTTTCTTACCTTTGCCGAATAATTTCAAGAGAGTTTATCCAAAAATGAAGCAAGCAATGATTTTTGCGGCAGGGATGGGTACCCGTCTTAAACCGCTAACCGATGTTATCCCTAAGGCTTTGGTGCCTGTAGGGGACAAGCCTCTGCTTCAGATTGTTCTTGAACGACTGCTTGATGCCGGCATCAGGAACGTGGTTGTCAACGTGCATCATAAATCGGCTCAGATTTGTAATTTCCTCAGTCTCCTGCAATCGCATTATGACGTGAAAACCAGCATATCCGATGAGTCAGAGCAACTGCTTGAGACTGGTGGTGGCATCCGTAAGGCGCAGGGCTTGTTCAATGCTGATGCCCCGATACTGATTCATAATGTGGATATCCTCTCAAATGTGAATCTCGGTGCTTTCTACGATAATATTGGCGATGCAGATGCCATGCTCTTGGTAAGCGAGCGCAAGACAAAACGCTACCTCCTCTTCGATGAAGATATGAATCTCGTCGGCTGGACAAATATCGAGACAGGTGAAGTGAAAAGTCCGTATCCGGAGATAAAAGCTCTGAGCGGTTACTCAGATTCTTCACTTTTCACTTTTCACTCTTCACTTAAGTTGTTCGCCTTCTCCGGCATCCACGCTTTCTCACCACGTCTCTTTGCCGATATGGAGCAATGGCCAGAGAAATTCCCTATCATGGATTTCTATCTCAACCGTTGTGCTGAGCGCAAGATAAAGGGCTATCTGAAATCAGACCTCAAACTTCTTGATGTCGGTAAGCTCGATACGTTGGACAATGCTTTTGAATTTTTTAAAACAATCAATTAATATCAACCACCTCCCGAATCCATACTATAACACATCCTTTCCTTTGGTTGGGCATGGTTAGGCTTTTGGTTAGGCTTTTGGTTAGGCTTTAATTATGCAGAAAATAATCATCTTAGACTTTGGCAGTCAGACCACTCAGCTCATTGGCCGTCGTGTTCGTGAGCTTGACACGTTCTGTGAAATCATGCCTTACAATAAGTATCCTGAAGATGACAAAGACGTTATCGGCGTCATCCTTTCAGGCTCTCCTTATTCCGTGCATGATCCAGAGGCATTCAAGGTAAACCTTGACCGCTTCATGGGCCGTCTGCCAGTTCTCGGCATCTGCTACGGTGCCCAGTTTATCAGTCACACCCTCGGTGGCAAGGTTGAGAAGGCTGACTCTCGCGAGTATGGTCGTGCCAACCTCGGTTTCATCGACAAGAGCAACATCCTCTTCAAGGGCTTCGACGACAACTCACAGGTATGGATGAGCCATGGTGACACCATCACAGCTATCCCAGAAGGCTTTGAGTGCATCGCAAGTACTGCTAACGTGAAGTATGCGGCATACGCAAGCAAGACTCAGCCAGTATGGGCTGTTCAGTTCCACCCAGAGGTGTTCCATTCTGTTCAGGGCACACAGTTGCTCAAGAACTTCGTCGTTGACGTGTGCGGATCAAAGCAGTCTTGGAGCGCTGACTCATTCGTAGAGACAACCGTTGCCGAGCTCAAGGCACAGGTAGGTAATGACCGTGTCATCCTCGGTCTTTCCGGAGGTGTTGACTCAAGCGTTGCAGCCGTACTCCTCAACAAGGCTATCGGCGACCGCCTTACATGTATCTTCGTTGATCATGGTATGCTTCGCAAGAACGAGTTCCGTGATGTGATGGAGGATTACAAATGCCTCGGTCTTAACGTGATAGGTGTTGATGCAAGCGAGAAGTTCTTCTCTGACCTCGCTGGCGTTTCCGATCCAGAGCAGAAGCGTAAGATCATCGGTCGTGACTTCGTAGAGGTGTTCAATGCTGAGGCTAAGAAGATCAAGGACGCAAAGTGGCTCGCACAGGGAACTATCTATCCTGACCGTATCGAGTCTCTCAATATCACAGGTAAGGTAATCAAGTCACACCATAATGTAGGCGGTCTTCCAAAGGAGATGCACCTTCAGCTCTGTGAGCCTCTCAAGTGGCTGTTCAAGGACGAGGTTCGTCGTGTAGGCCGTTCTATGGGTATGCCAGAGCACCTTATCACACGTCATCCGTTCCCAGGACCGGGTCTTGCCGTACGTATCCTTGGCGATATCACTCCTGAGAAGGTACGTATCCTTCAGGATGCCGACGATATCTATATCCGCGGACTTCGTGAGTACAAGACAAAGCTCTCTGGCGAACAGGCACGTGCCGTTCTCGCAGCCGGCGTTCCTGCCGATATGAAGGATGGTGAGATAGAGGTAAGCCTCTACGATCAGATCTGGCAGGCAGGCACCATACTCCTCTCTACCGTTCGTTCAGTAGGCGTTATGGGTGATGAGCGTACATATGAGCATCCAGTTGCTCTCCGTGCCGTTACCTCTACCGATGCTATGACAGCCGACTGGGCACATCTCCCTTACGACTTCATGGCAAAGTGCTCTAACGAGATTATCAATAAGGTGAAGGGTGTTAACCGCGTTTGCTACGACATCTCTTCAAAACCACCTGCAACAATTGAGTGGGAATAAAATCAGGGCTTTAAGCCTGTTTTTTCACAGATTTTGAATCAGCCCTAATTTTACCCCAATCAATTGTCGCACAGATAGTTAGACCGTATTCTGTTATATTATTATGATGGAGTACGGTTTTATTATTTGAGCAATATTTTGAAAAGTTGACACGATTTGTTGACACCGCTTGACACGATTTGTTGACACGTTTTTACTGACAAAAGTTTTGGGAGTAAATACTTGCTCCTTTTCTGACAAAAAAATTCCCCCTATGCAGGGGGATTTAGAGGGTCTAAGCTATACCTTTATTAGCATTGTATCTCAATGCCGCCTACCATGCAGTTTGCCTTGATGGTAAGTCGCTTTGCGTCCTTGTCCTGACAATGTGGGTGCTTGTTGCTTACCCCGCCAAGGAAGCAGGAGCTGTCAACCTGAAGACTTACGTTCTGAGGCAGTTTCAGTTCCACTCCGCCGAAAAGCGTGTGAACGTCCAACACACTTCCGTCCTGAATGTCTGCACCACGCAAATCCATGCATACTCCACCGAAGAAGGCATCAATCTTCGCACCATGGAAATTCTCGTCTCTGAAGTTGTAGGCATTGCCTGCAAATGCAACCGAGATTTTCATTGGCTCACCTTCTTCCACTTCAGGCACCTCGCACAACTTCATATTCGTGCTGTGCTCATGTCCGTTTGATGAACTGAAAACCAGTCTCAATCCAATCAATAACACTATACCTGGAATGATGAACTTCTTCCAGTCAGCTTCAAGGATACTGTCAAAATAGTCGTATCCTAATGCCTTTGTCATCATCATTACACCTATTGCAAGGATGATGATTCCAAATATTATTCTTTTCATATCGTTCTCTTTTCTTGCTGCAAAATTACTAATATCTTGCAAAATAACCAAGAAAATGTCGTGACAAGGTTGTGACGAATGGTAAAGTCACGCTTTCGTCACGCATTTCGTCCCTTTTTTCTGAAAAATAACGCGAATCTTTCGCTTTTTCGGGGTAAAAGAAGTAACTTTGCACACTATCATGAGTAATAAGATTGTTTTCATAGGTGTAGTATCCCTTTTCTTCCTGACGCTGTTCTCATGCGGAAACAGAATGCAGGAGGCGGAGGCATTGTATAAAGAAGGATTTATAGCATCCAAGAACCCCGATTCACTTAACGAGGCTACCGATATGCTCCTGCAATCCCTGGCGCTTCAGGATGAGAGCAAGCCTACCGAACTTCTCGTGAAGACATACGAGCGCATATCACGCATGTATTGGATGCTGGATTATAACGAGAAATCGCTCGACTACGCCAAGAAAGCGGTGGCGGCTATGAAGGATATCGACAACGACTCCCTCCGCTTGGGCGCGTATAACCGCGTCGCATCATGCTATTACATTACCGACCTGCCTCTGAAATTCGACAGCGCCGCATATTACTGGAATAAGATGCTTGAGCTCGCCATTGCCAAGAAGGACAACAAGAACATCATGGATGCCTACAACAACCTCGGTGCCATGCTTGTCAGGCAGGAGAAATACGATGAGGCTCTTGCAATGTTCGAGCGTTCATACAGCGTGCCTGCACAGAAACAGGCCGACCGCGCCAAGTATTACTACAACCGCTCACGATGCTTTGAGTTCAAGGAACAATGGGACTCCTGCATCGCAGCCATCCGCAAGAGCCTTCCAATGCACGACCCCAACGACTATGAGGCTATCGCGAAACTATATATAAGGTGGTTTTATGCAGAGAAGCATCTGAATCATCACAAAGACGCATGTATCTATGCCGATTCCGCTATAAATTATATGGGGCAGTACCTCGAAGAGCACGAGCGCGAAGACCTCAAAAGCGTAACGGAGCGCCATCAGCGTGAGAGATACTCCAACGACCTCCGACTTCAGCGCACCCACTGGCTTGTCGTCGTGCTTGGCATGATAGTCATCTTCGGACTCCTTTTCCTCCTCATGATGTTCCGTAACAAGCGTCGCATGGAAAGCCTTCAGCGCAGAATGGAAGCCCTCAACCTCCGAGTAGTACGCGAGGAGCAGGTGAAGAAACATGCAAGCGCTCATAAGGAAGAGACTGGTGCAGATCTCCCTTCTCCATCCACGGGGGAAGGGCAGGGCGAAGAGGTTGAATGGACCGAGGAAAAAGAAGAGAACCTCTCCATGCTCTACCTTGAGCAGTTCAAGGTGTTGAAAGAGATATTCCTCGCACGTCCTGCATACCCCAAGCTCCGACAGCTGCGATACCACACCGACAAGAACTACCTGCCCGACGAAGAGCGCCTGCCGCTCATCGACAGCATCCTAGAGGTGTTCATCGACCCGTTGCAGAAACTCGTTGCCACCTATCCCGAACTCACAGAGGACGAGTGCATCTACGCCCTGCTCATCTTCGTAGGGTGCAATAATGCTACGGCTTCAATAATAACGAAAACAAGTGAGGCTACGCTCCGCAAGCGCCGTTCACGTTTCAAGCAAAAAACAAGCGAACAGGTGTTCAATCTGTTTATGGGGGTGAAATAGAAACGAATAATGAATAGTGAATAATGAATAATACTGGCTAACGCCCTTGTGTGCATATTTCGTTCTGGTGGCTACCTGTATTAAGTATTTTTCACTTTTCACTATTCACTTTTCACTTAATAGGTGCGTTTTTTTGTTTATTTTTCCTAAAATTTTTGGTAGTCTGTAGATAATAGCATACTTTTGCACTCGGAATTTTCAAAAAAGGTTCTAATGTATTCAGGTTTTTAGGTTAAGAATGCTTATAACGAAGCGGTCCCCTCTGACCCATAACCTCCAAGTCATCTAGCTAATATTCAAGAGGAATCCGAAAATCTTTTAATAGAGTAGGAACATACATTAAATCAATTAATTATTAAAAAATCATGAAAAAATTATTAACCATTATTGCTACTGCTTTTATTGCTTTGTCTGTATCTGCACAGTCAGAGGCTGGTTCATTCACTTTGCAGCCAAACGTAGGTTTCACTTACACTACCGCTACTGGTGATTGGGGTAAAGGTACTGATGGCGCTTTTGCTCTTACCGCTGGTGTTGAGGGTATGTATATGGTAAACGACAAGTTCGGTGCAGCTCTTGGCGTGAACTTAACTGGCTATAATACAAGCGTAGAAACACGTAAGGATGATGTTATTTACAGCAACTACTATTTTAACTTCCCTGTAACTGCAAACTATTATGTAGCTCCAGGTCTCGCTGTTAAGGCTGGTATTGCTTTGAATCTCCTTGCAACGGCTAAGATCGATGATTATGACGAATACGATTTTGGAATTACGAGTGTGAAAGTAAAGGACATGTATAAGTCAACATTCTTCACTGTTCCTGTAGGTGTTTCTTATGAGTTTAACAGTTTCGTATTCGATGCTCGTTATAATATTGGAATTAGCAAGGTCGCAAAGGATGATGATGGTAGCTTCAACGCTCTCACCTTCACAGTTGGCTATAAGTTCTAAAATTATACAATAATAAATATACATCGGCTTGCAATCATCAAGGTTGTGAGCCGATTTTTTTTCTCTCTGTCATGAAACTCCCAATCTTAATCTCTCTAATTCTTGATATAAATAACAGATAGGAGTGATTGCCAAGTAACTCCGATGTAAGTCCCTTGCAAATCCCATGTAAGTCCCATTGTTATGAACGGACTTGAAACGGACTTGAAACGGACTTGAAGCGAAGGTGAAACGAAGGCATAGCGAAGGATCAACGGAGGCATAACAGCCTTCGAATTATATTGCTCACTTTTACAGAAAGAAAAACAGAATTTTTACATTACTCGTCAACTCGTCACCCATATCGCTGTAACAATAAGTGCATCAGAGAATTACAGCGGTGATTCATTTCGTTTCACTCGTCACCCACTCATCACCATTATATGGCATATCATTTTGATATAGAATAAGTTGCAAGGCTGATTCACTCGTCACCTTTTTTATGGTGACGAGTGAATGGGGAGTGAAATGCGTGTGTAATATCCATATCCTCAATAAGATACAATGATTTTGGTGATGAGTGGGGTGACGAGTGGTATAGGGTGAATTAGCGCTGTAAGCTGCAATGCTACAATGACTTACAGCGTTATGGGTGACGAGTGATGAGTTTTTTGAAAACTCTTTTTCTAAATGCAAAATTAAAAAATAAAAACGCAGAGACGCGAAGGCACAGAGAAAAAACTTTGCGACTTAGCGGCTTTGCGTTTAATTTATTTTTTCGCATGGCTCAACAAGCTAAAGCAAGTTGCTATGGCTCGTGATCTTTGGGTTATAGCTTCTGTATTCTGTATATCACATTATGCTCAAGGGCGAGTGGACGGTTGTGGGCGAAGAAGACAACGCCGGTGTCTGGGGCTTTCACCTCCTCGCGAACGGAGCAGTCGTATGGATCGAGGATGCGGGCAAGGGTGTCGCCTTTATAGACGTTCTGTCCGGCACCTACCACTCGATAGAAGATTCCGGCACGGTGGGCACGGATGTTGATGAGCTCTTCTTCCTCCATGAGGATGCTCTCGTAGCCAATGCTACGCACCTCGTAACGGCTTACGCCAATCTTGTTGAGGAAACGGAGTATGGAGTCGATTGTCTGGTCGGATGTGGAATGCTCAACGTGGTTTGTCTGCCCTGCATAGATGCTGAACGCCTTGGTGTTCCACAGTTGCCAGTTGTAGTTGAGCAGCGTGGTGTCGTAGGGCAGGGGGATGCGCGTGGTGACGAAGGGGAGTCCGAAGAGTCGGGCATCGGTAATGTCCTCATAGCCTGTCTTGAGCATGCGGACGTGTGGCACGAAGTCGCCGGGGATGTAGAAACTTGCCATCTGTATGCCGAACTCGAATCCTTCGAGGCACTTGAAGATAGCGGCTGCGATGCGCTGGGTTGTCTCGCCCTTGTCGTAGCCGGGGAACATACGGTTGATGTCGGTGTTGTCCATTGTCCAGAATCGTCGTGCCACGTTCATGGAGAATGGGTTGCATGAGGGGATGACGAGGATGCGCTTGCCTTGCGCTATCTTGCCCTCTGCCTCGATCTCCGTAAGGCGCTGGATTAGTCGGGCACAGATATACTGCTGCTGTATCTCATCGCCTCGCATAGCGCCTACGATGGCTACGGTCTTCTCGCCCTCACCGAACCAATATCCGTTGATGCGGAACTCATCACGATAGGGTGACGACATCCTGTATAGTGTTACTTTTTCCATTTGAAATATATATTGAGAAAGGAAATCAGCTTGCGCAGAGGTTTGGAAAGTAAATGGGGGGTAAATTAAATCAGTAAATTATATTCAATAAATTCTTATTCTTTAATTTATGCGATAAACGGGCTGAAGGCCCATTGATCTAACAGCATAGGGCATCGCCCTATGTACATGGAAACTGGTGATTTCGCCCTGTAAGGGCAAAAGCATTGCTGCATGTTAGAGCTTTTGCCCTTACAGGGCGCTAGCTATCCTTCTAATTCCTCCCATGGCGATGCCATGGGCTAATAGCTTATTGCCCCTTCGGGGCGCTATCGGATGATTGTGGATAATCATTTTACATTTTCCCAGCGGCGGATGCCGCGTGTAATTTACTGGTTTTAATTTACCACCAATTTACTTTCCCACCAATTCCTCGCGCAAGCGAGACCTTTCCGTAAAACCTTTCCTTCATTCGTTGGTCTTGAATATTCGTGCCATGAGGGAGCCTTCGTAAACGATAGGGTAGGCGCGGATGGTGAAGAGGAATCCGTGGCATGGGGAGACGACACGGCTGAGTATCTTTCCTTCGAGAGGTGATACTATCTGACCTATCTCATCGCCTTCGTTGACCATGTGTCCTGTGGTCATGTCGGTAAGGAAGATGCCGCTTGCCTCTGCGTTGAGGAACGCCACGCTATCGCCTTTGCATACATACGGCAACGCCTTCAGTTGGGTGACATCCACCTCACCGCTCCACATCTTCATCTCGCTCATGAGGTTGAGGATGCCTGTGACGAGTCGGATGCACATTCCGCGGTTGATACGCTCACCGACTCCCATTTCTGCTACCAGACAAGGGGTGCCCGTGGAGTTGAGCGAGTGGGCAAGGGTGGATTCGAGTACGGTGGCGGCATCGTGTACCCAGATGAAATCGATGCCGAGGTAATGGGCGAGAGGCACGAGTGTTTCCTCGTCATTGACGTTGATGCGCACCTGTGGCGTCTCGCGTAGGTAGAGATTGCTTGAATGGACATCGAGAACGAGGTCGGCACCCTTTAGGTCTTCCACAATCTGATAGGCAGCCTGTTCGGCAAGCGTACCATGTTTTATGCCAGGGAAGATGCGGTTCATGTCGAGGTCGAAGTTGGGGATGCCACGTTGTATGGTGTCTATGCCGAGCGGATTGAGAGCAGGGTAAATCTCAACCGTGCCGTTTAGTTGGTTGATATTCGCCTGAATAATACGCACAAGCTCGTAGCACACCATCTGTCCCTCGAGTTCGTCGCCGTGGGTACCTGTCACGATACAGACGCGCTTTGTGCCTGTACCGTTCTTAATTACGTTCTTCTGAATGCGAAACTGCTCATCGATAGGCAGTTCGGAAGAGATGATGGTTTTGATCATAGAAAAAAGAGAGCCCCTAACCCCGTCCCTTCCCCCGCTCGGGGGAAGGGAGTAATTACACTTATATACGAGAATGGCAATGATTAGAAAGACTAACCTGCTCCCTTCCCCCGAGCGGGGGAAGGGAGCAGGTTAGGGGCTGTTTATATCGCCTTTAATATTACATTAATCTTCGTTTCCTGATTAGAGAAGCCGTTGTATTGCCCGCGTGAGACGGGGCAGTCGGCTGCATCGCGACCATGGGCGAGTTTCACATAGCCAAAGTCGATACGGTGGTCGTAGGTGGGGTCGAAACCGAACCAGTAGCCTTGCTGTGCATCGAACACCTCTACCCATGCGTGAGTCTCGCCTGTGCCCTCAACGAATCCGCAGACATATCGTGCGGGAATACCGAAATGACGGCATACGGCTATCATCAGATGGGCAAAGTCCTGACATACGCCCTTGCCCGAATCAATCACTTCCTGTGCCGTTGTCTCCATATCGGTGGATTGAGGGACGTAGGTGAGGATGGAATTGACATGATGCATAATGGACTCCGCCTTTTCCATACAACTCTTTTCTGCCATGGGGAGATTGAGTTTTAATGAATCAAATGTATGAAGTGATGTGAGATGTGTTGGCTGGAGCCATACGGAAATAGGCAAGGAGTCACTATGTATCCTGTATGTCTGCATTGAGACGATTCCTGTGCTTACATAAGCCAGAGAGCGATGCAGTTCACGGTTGCCTCCATAGACGATACGGTTCTTGAATGTATCTGTACCGTGATGCTTCCAGTAGTCGGGAGGCAGAATCAGATGCTCCTCTTCTACGTTCATATACTCGCCTAATACTGGTTGGCAACGAATGAGGAATTCATGGTTGCCGACAGGCTCGGAGAATGATACGATGG
>CAMJKP010000016.1 GCA_946406435.1 uncultured Prevotellaceae bacterium
GCGAGAGGAAGAAGCGCAACCGCATGAACAAGGAGCGCGTCGATATCAATGCCGCTGCTAATCAGCCTCAGGGTAATGGCAAGAAGAATGGTAATAACCAGAACGGCCAGGGAGGCAAGAAGAATAAGAACAAGAATAAGAATAATAAACCTCAGGAGGTAAACGAAGAGGATGTAGCACGTCAGGTAAAGGAGACCCTCGCACGTCTGACTTCTAAGTCAAGTCAGAATAAGAAAGGTGCCAAGTACCGTAAGGAAAAGCGTGATGCTGCTGCTGAGAAGCGTGACGAGGAACTTCTTGAACAGGAGTTGGGCGAGAAGGTACTAAAGCTTACCGAGTTCGTTACAGTTTCAGAGCTTGCTACCATGATGGATATTCCTGTTACGAAGCTTATCGGAACGCTGATGTCTATCGGTGTTATGGTAAGTATCAACCAGCGTCTGGATGCAGAGACCATCAATATCGTGGCTGAGGAGTTCGGATTCACTACTGAGTATGTAAGTGCTGAGGTACAGGAGGCTGTTCAGGAGGCAGAGGATGACGAGAATGATCTCGTTAGCCGTGCTCCTATTGTTACAGTGATGGGTCACGTTGACCATGGTAAGACCTCTCTGCTCGACTATATCCGTCAGACCAACGTAATCGCTGGTGAGGCTGGTGGTATCACACAGCACATCGGTGCTTACAACGTGAAACTTGAGGACGGTCGTAAGATTACATTCCTTGATACCCCAGGTCACGAGGCGTTTACCGCTATGCGTGCCCGTGGTACTCAGGTTACCGATATCGCGATTATCATCATCGCTGCAGATGACTCTATCATGCCTACTACCAAGGAGGCTATCGCACATGCTCAGGCTGCTAACGTTCCTATGGTGTTCGCAATCAACAAGATTGATAAGCCGGGAGCTAATCCTGACAAGATCCGTCAGGACCTTGCTGCCATGAACCTCCTTGTAGAGGAGTGGGGCGGTAAGTACCAGTGTCAGGAGATAAGTGCAAAGAAGGGTACTGGCGTAGCTGAGCTTCTTGAGAAGGTGCTTCTTGAGGCAGAGATGCTTGACCTGAAGGCTAATCCTAACCGTAAGGCAACAGGTTCTGTTATCGAGGCATCTCTTGATAAGGGACGTGGCTATGTGGCTACAATGCTCGTAAGCAACGGTACTCTGAAGATGGGTGATATCGTCATCGCAGGTACATACTATGGTCGTGTGAAGGCTATCTTCAACGAGCGTAACCAGCGTATCGATAATGTGCGTCCAGCTGAACCGGCTATCATCCTCGGTCTTAACGGTGCTCCAAGTGCCGGTGACTCTTTCCATATCATGGAGACAGAGCAGGAGGCAAGGGATATTGCCAACAAGCGTTTGCAGTTGCAGCGTGAGCAGAGTCTCAGAACGACTAAGGTTGTCGGTCTTGAGGAAATCGCTCACCGTATCGCTCTTGGTGAGTTCCACGTGCTCAACCTTATCGTCAAGGCTGATACTCAGGGTTCTGTCGAGGCTCTCTCTGACTCATTCATCAAGCTCTCTACAGAGAAGATTCAGGTGAACGTGCTTCAGGGTGCTGTAGGTCAGATCTCAGAGAACGACGTGATGCTCGCTTCTGCTGCTGAGAACTCTATCATCATCGGCTTCAACGTTCGTCCTTCAGCTGCTGCAAAGAAGGTTGCAGAACAACACGGAGTGGAAATCAACACCTACTCTGTTATCTATGACGCTATCGACGACATCACTTCTGTGATGGAGGGTATGCTTGATAAGGTTAAGAAGGAGGTTGTTACCGGTCAGGTTGAGGTACGTGAGGTTTACAAGATTTCCAAGGTCGGTACTGTTGCCGGTGCTATGGTTGTCGAGGGTAAGGTTCACCGCACAGACAAGGCTCGCGTCATCCGTGACGGTATTGTGGTTCACACAGCCGAGATCAACGCCCTCAAGCGTTTCAAGGATGATGTCAAGGAAGTTGCTACCAACTTCGAGTGCGGTATCTCACTCGTTAACTTCAATGATATACAGCAGGGTGATATCCTCGAGACCTTCATGGAGATTGAGGTAAATCAGACTCTGTAATCATATAGGGATTGTAAATGTCAGAAAAGAATGAATTCGTCAAGCAGGTTGCCGAACAGAAATATGAGTTCGGCTTCACTACTGACGTACATACTGAGATAATACCTGTAGGACTGACAGAAGATGTGGTTCGTCTTATTTCTGCAAAGAAGGGCGAGCCGGATTGGATGTTGGAGTTCCGACTCAAGGCCTTCCATTATTGGGAGACCCTTGAGCAGCCTACCTGGGGGCATCTTGACATACCCCCGATAGACTATCAGGCAATATCATACTATGCCGATCCTTTGGCTAAGAAACCGAAGAACAAGGAGATTGACCCGGAACTGGAGAAAACCTTCGACAAACTCGGTATTCCGCTTGAGGAACGTCTTGCATTGAGTGGTACGGCTGTTGATGCTATCATGGACTCTGTATCGGTTAAGACTACTTTCAAGGACAAGCTCAAGGAGAAAGGCATCATCTTCATGTCAATTGGTGAGGCTATCAAAGAGCATCCGGATCTTATCAAGAAGTATCTGGGTACTGTGGTGCCTTATCGTGACAACTACTTTGCAGCTCTTAACTCGGCTGTGTTCTCTGACGGCTCTTTCGTCTATATACCAAAGGGTGTGCGTTGTCCTATGGAGCTCAGCTCGTATTTCCGTATCAACGCGGCTAATACAGGACAGTTTGAGCGTACTCTTATCGTGGCAGACGACGATTCATACGTTTCTTATCTCGAGGGCTGTACCGCTCCTATGCGTGATGAGAACCAGCTTCATGCCGCTATCGTGGAGATTATCGTAAATGATAGGGCAGAGGTGAAGTACTCAACCGTACAGAACTGGTATCCTGGCGATGAGAACGGCAAGGGTGGCGTGCTTAACCTCGTGACCAAGCGTGGTGAACTTCGTGGTGAGCGTTCAAAACTCTCGTGGACTCAGGTAGAGACTGGTTCGGCTATCACTTGGAAATACCCGTCATGCGTATTGAGAGGTGATGATTCTGTGGCAGAGTTCTATTCTGTAGCTGTCACCAACAACTATCAGCAGGCAGATACAGGAACGAAGATGATACATCTTGGCAAGAACACAAAGTCAACGATTATCTCAAAGGGTATCTCGGCAGGGCATTCTCAGAACTCGTACAGAGGTCTTGTGAGGGCTGGTTCAAAGGCAGATAATGCCCGCAACTACTCTTCATGTGACTCGTTGTTGCTCGGTTCTGAGTGTGGTGCGCATACGTTCCCTTACATGGACGTGCATAATGATACTGCAATCTTTGAACATGAGGCAACGACATCGAAGATCTCAGAGGATCAGCTCTTCTACTGTCAGCAGAGAGGTATTCCGATGGAACAGGCTGTAGGTCTCATCGTCAATGGCTATGCCAAAGAAGTGATACAGAAACTGCCTATGGAGTTTGCTGTCGAAGCGCAGAAACTGCTTAGCGTAAGCCTTGAAGGAACTGTAGGATAATACTGATGTTTAGTGATTAGAGATTAGTGTTTAGTGACCTGAGTGTCACTATACCTAAAACTCTAAACACTAATCACTAAACTCTAAACAATAAAATAGCAGGCTTCGGCCAGCTATCATAATTAACCATCATCAATAACTAAAACCTCTAAGAAAATGAAAAAGTATCTTGCAGAAGCAGTTGGAACATTCGTTCTCACATTTCTTGGTTGCGGCACGGCCGTATCTCTCGCATGTGGTTCTGATACCGCATCAGTAGTTGGCACAGCAATGGCTTTCGGCCTTTCTGTTATCGCTATGGCTTACACCATAGGTGGCATTAGCGGTTGCCATATCAATCCTGCAATCACTCTCGGTTGCCTCTTGACAAAGCGCATAAGCGGCAAGGATGCTACCGGATACATGGTTGGACAGGTGGTTGGTGCAATCATCGCAGCTGCTGTTCTCTATGTATTCACGCATTTCTCAGGTGCAAGTTTCAATGGCACTCTCACTGGAGCTAATACCTGTGATGGTTGTGGTGATAGTCAGATAGGTGGCCTGATTGTTGAGATTGTACTTACCTTTATCTTTGTTCTCGTTGTACTTGGTACGACTGACGCAAAGAAGGGTGCAGGCAACTTTGCAGGTCTCGCTATAGGTCTCTCTTTGATACTCATTCACCTTGTAGGTATTCACTATACAGGTACATCCGTAAACCCAGCTCGTTCTATCGGTCCTGCTCTCTTCGAAGGAGGTGTAGCGATTGAAGACCTCTGGGTATTCATCATTGGCCCATTCATCGGTGCTACTCTCTCTGCATTCGTATGGAAGGCTATTGGTGAGGAGTAATTTTTAGGTTCTCAGGTTTTTCTGGTTATGAGGTTATAAGGTCGTAAGAGTAAAAGACCTTTAAACCAGAAAACCTTTTAACCTTATAACCACTAATAAAGAAAATGTTAGAAGTCAAAAACCTTCACGCCCGTATAGGCGATAAGGAAATTCTTAAAGGCATAAACCTTACCATCGGTGATGGTGAGGTTCATGCTATTATGGGACCTAACGGTTCCGGAAAATCAACTCTTAGTGCCGTTCTCGTTGGTAATCCTCTCTATGAGGTTACTGAAGGTGAGGCATGGTATAATGGCAAGAACCTGCTTGAGATGAAGCCAGAGGATCGTGCTCATGAGGGCCTTTTCCTCTCGTTCCAGTACCCAGTAGAGATACCGGGTGTCTCTATGACCAACTTCATGAAGGCGGCTATCAATGAAAAGCGTAAATATCAGGGACTTGCCCCTCTCTCTGCTTCTGAGTTCATCAAGTTAATGAAGGCAAAGCGTGAGATTGTTCAACTCGACGCAAAGCTCGCCAACCGTTCTGTAAACGAGGGTTTCTCTGGTGGTGAGAAGAAACGTAACGAGATTTTCCAGATGGCTATGCTTGAGCCTACTCTCTCCATTCTCGACGAGACCGACTCTGGTCTTGACGTAGATGCTATGCGCATCGTGGCAGATGGTGTGAATATGCTCCATACTGACAAGACAAGCACTATCGTAATCACTCACTACGAGCGCTTGCTCGACATGATTAAGCCAAGCGTCATCCATGTGCTTTGGAATGGTAAGATTGTAAAGACTGCCGGTCCTGAGCTTGCCAAGGAGATTGAGGTGCGTGGCTATGACTGGATTAAGGCGGAAGCTTCTCTTAATTGATAAATATTAAAGAAGTTCAAGGAGTACAAGGAGTCCAAAGGAGTACAAGACGAATGTCTTTATCGCTTGGACTATATGGCGCATTTACTATCGTCTTTTACTCCTTGTACTCCTTGAACTCCTTTTACTCCTAAATATAAAATAATTTGGAAAGCGAAAAGCAATATATAGACCTCTATGCACAGTGCCGTGATATGATCAACGGTCACAGCAATGAGGTGATGAACTCTGTGCGCGAAAAGGCATTTGAGGATTTCAAGCGTCAGGGATTCCCTACGAGGAAGGTGGAGAGATATAAGTACACCAATATGGCGGAACTCTTTGCGCCTGACTATGGACTTAACCTCTCTCGTCTTGAGATTCCCGTAAACCCTTACGATGCCTTCAAGTGTGATGTGCCTAATATGAGTACGTCATTATATTTCGTGGTCAATGATGCCTTCTACAGCAAGGCTCTTCCAAAGGCAGAACTCCCAGAGGGCGTGTTTGTCGGTAGGTTGGCTGATGCTCAGGATAAGGTTAAAGGGCTCTATGGCACGCTTGCAGATAGCTCTGAGGATGGTATCACGGCGCTTAACACTATGCTTGCTCAGGATGCCCTTCTCATCTATGTGTCAAAGAACATAAAGGTTGATCGTGCCATTCAGGTTATCAATATCCTGCGTTCAGACGTAGAACTCATGGTGAATCGTCGCGTGCTCATCGTTCTTGAACAGGGAGCAGATGCAAAGATATTGTTCTGTGACCATGCTGCTGATGACCGTAAATTTCTTGCCACACAGGTTGTAGAGGTCTTCGTGGGTGAGAATGCCCACCTTGACATGACCTGTCTTGAGGAAACTCACTATAAGAATGTGCGCGTGAGCAACGTGTATATTGATCAAAAGGCAAACTCACGTGTGGATCATAATGTCATCACCTTGCATAATGGAGTGACACGAAACCGTACAGACCTCGTTTTCTCTGGCGAGGGTGCTGAGTGTTATATGAACGGTTGCGTGATAGCCGACAAAGAGCAGCGTGTAGATAACAACACGCTTATTGACCATAAGGTGCCACATTGCGACTCTCACGAGCTTTATAAATACGTTCTTGATGACAAGGCTGTAGGTGCATTTGCAGGTAGGGTACTTGTACGTAAAGATGCTCAGAAAACAACTTCTCAGGAGACAAACCAGAACCTGTGTGCTACTAAGGAATGTCGTATGTACACCCAGCCAATGCTTGAGATATATGCTGACGATGTGAAATGTGCTCATGGCTCTACTGTCGGTCAGTTGAATGACAAGGCATTGTTCTATATGCAGCAGCGAGGCGTGTCTCTCGAAGAGGCTCGTACTCTGCTCCAGAATGCCTTTATTGGTGAGGTTATAGACAGAATACAGGTAGAACCGCTCCGTGATCGTCTTCGTCATCTCGTTGAGAAGCGTTTCAGAGGCGAGCTTAACAAGTGCGAAGGCTGCAAACTGTGTAGATAAAATCGTCCAACGAATATATTTTCAACGCAAAGACGCAAAATTGCAAAGGTTTTTATTATCTCTGTGACTTTGCGTCTTTGCGTTTATATACCTCCGTTGCAAGTCATGCTTGGCAAAAAAACTTAGCGAACGGCTCTCGTTTATTTGCTCAATACGAATGGCATCAACTATCTTTTGAAGTTCGGATATTCGTCTATTGCTGGATCTATTATCCACTTTCGCAGAAGCATCCGAAGCTTCTTTCTTAAGAGCTTTAATATCTTCCTCATTGGCTTTCAGTAATACATCAAGTCTTGTAACATCTTCGCCGTTATAGCGAATATTACTTGCGCCTTGAATATTAGTTAAATCATTATAATCTAAATTTTCTTTATCAAGCTTTCTTGCAGAGTCGCATCACAAATTTAACGTGTAGTATTTTTGTTTTATTGTATTCCGAACTTGATTTTGTATTATCATCTTCTATTTCCTTCTGTATGCTAGACTTCGCCTCTTTTTCTTCCGTTGTAAACCCCATGATTCTCCCATTCATAGGAGTGGACTTAAAGCTGGTTTATCTGAAATGAAGTTTTACTTACCCTCCGCTATAACTTCGCTCTTCCTCCGTTTCTCCTTCGCTTTAAGTCCGTTTCTAATCCGCTTCTGGTCCACTCCTATGAATGGGAGGAAAATGGGACTTACATGGGAGTTACTACGGACTTACTTGGGAGGTGCTTCTCATAATGACACTAACCTTGTTGAGCGTGAGGAGAGCGTTTTCAGAGGCGTCGAGAATTGCTTTCTGCTCTTTCTGGAGATAGATAGGGGCATCCTTGCGAAGAGGGAGGACGCGAAGTTCCACTTTCTTGCCCACAAGGTCAGAGACACGTACGAACATCGGCTTGCCGTTCCAGAAATTATCCTGTACGAGTTTGCCATCGGCATAGACACGAGCACAGTCGGCTGCATAGTCAATCTTGAGAAAGGCACTATCAGCACAAGAGGCAAGAGTAGAATCGATATCTATCACATAGACAGCCGCTTTGTCGAAGTCGCTATCCTCTGGCATTGCTGCAACTTTTTGCTTTCCCTTTACAATCTCACGAGGATAATCAGCCTTACGAACTTTGTTCACCTCTACCCTATCATTAGTCTCATGCCAATATTCTTCCACAATCCTATCACCATCCTTATACAAAATGCCGCCCTCATGCTTGGCAAAATACAGTTCTCCATCTATCTTATAGGCACGGAGAGCCTGTTGGGGAGAGAGCAGGATAAAAGCCTCCCTCTTATCCCCCGAGGGGGATGTTTTTAAGGCACGCTTTTTCCCGTCAACTGTTATGGTCGGCTTCATATCCTTGATAGGAATGAAATAGATAGTATTGCCGACCTTGCAGAAAGGCTGGGCATCGGCGGTAATAGTATGTCCGAGGAACTGCATCCCGACAGGACGAACATACGCCCTACCCGACTCGTTGTGCATCCTTACATAGTCATTATAGAACTCAAAGCAGCCACGACGGGAATAGTGTTCGGAAAGGGTATCTACCTCCATTTGTGACAGTTCCTCGCCCCAATCGGCAAGAAACTGATGAAGGAAACGTGTCTGATGAAAGGCTATATCATTTGGCTGTCCCATTTCGCCAAGAGGGCATTGGAAATCGTATGTCATGTAAGGCATATCGTTATAGTTGGTAACAGCCGTTTTCTGCGTCTCAGCCATAGTATGAGCAGGATTATACGGATTCGTGCCGCCATGATACATATAATAGCCCGGGAGATTGCTTCCGCTACCGAGTTTGCAGATAGCAAGCGGCATAGCCTCATTACCGCTAATATTTATACGACGGTGATATGAAGGCATCATACCACCCCCAAGTTCACAGGTGAGGTAAGGATAGGTTAATTTGCTATTTGACGATTTACTATTTCCTGTTTCCTTGAGTTCATCGGCAGAAAAAGTCTCGGTAGCAATAGCTCCGCTCATTCTGTTGTCTTTGAACACAAACGCCTTGGCATATTCGCCCGGCATATCGCTCAATTTACGATCCCAGAAGCCGTCGGCATAATCGCCATAGAGAGGAAGGAGTTTGCCAAACTCTTCCTGTCCGTTGAGTTTCGGCCAACCTGTGCGAGTCATGAAAGGCACATCGAATCCTGCCTTTACAGCAAGGTCCTTCAAGGTCATATAATAGCTCCAAGGACCACGACACTCATTCTCAATCTGCACACCGACCACAGGACCGCCATCTTTCCACAGCAACCCATTCACCTGTCCGAAGATATTGTAGTATAGTCGCTCAACCTCATTAATAAAGCCCTTTGCCAAAGAGCGCACCTTATATTCCTTGGGATTGCTGACATGACGCTCCACAACCCAATCGGGGAAACCACCTTGATATACCTCTCCATGACAGAATGGTCCTATGCGAAGCACTACGGGCATATTCTCGCTCTTGCATACTTCAAGAAACTCCCGAAGGTTCATATTACCTGCCCAATTCCAATGTCCTTCTTCTGGCTCATGATGAATCCAGAATACGTATGTAGCGACAATGGTAATGCCTCCAGCCTTCATCTTACGTATCTCCCTACGCCAGTCCTTTGCAGGAACACGGGCATAGTGTATCTCGCCCATAACAGGCAGTACGTGCTTGCCGCCAATGACAAATCCCTTGGAATCAACCTCAAACGTAACTCCTTGCGGATTGACGTTGGTTCCAAAGGTAAATGTGTTCTGCGCAACGACTACTTGCGAGAGGAAGAATAATATAAGAAGGGAAAGGAGTTTAGGCATACATATATTTTTTTAGTGAAAAGTGAAGAACGAAGAGTGAAGAATTTAAGTTACAATTTATAGTAAAAGGAAATTGAGAACCTTAAACTTTAATACAAACTTAAATTCTTCACTCTACACTTTTAACTCTTCACTTACTTAACGAGTTCCATTGTATCAGATGCAATCATCAACTCCTCGTCAGTAGGGATAACGACAACAGTTACCTTTGAATCTGGAGTAGAGATGATAGCCTCTTCACCGTGGATCTGTGCATTCTTTTCCTTGTCGAGCTTAATGCCCATCCATTCCATATCGGCACATACAGCCTCACGGATATCAGACTGGTTCTCACATACACCTGCGGTGAATACGAGTACATCACAGCCACCGAGAGCAGCAGCATAAGAGCCGATGTACTTCTTGATGCGGTATGTGTACATATCAATAGCGAGCTTGCACTTTGCATCACCCTCAGAAGCAGCCTGGAACACCTCACGCATATCACTTGACTTGCAAGAGATACCTGCGAGACCTGACTTCTTGTTGAGGTAGTTAGAGATGCCGTCAGCATCAAGACCGAGTTTCTTCTGGATGAATGAAACAGCACCACCGTCGATATCACCAGAACGTGTACCCATCATTACGCCCTCAAGTGGAGTAAGACCCATTGATGTGTCCTGACACTTGCCATCCTTAACAGCAGCGAGAGAGCCACCATTACCGATATGGGCTGTGATTACCTTAGAACCTTCAGCCTTCATTCCGAGGAACTCAAGAGCACGAGCTGATACATAACGGTGAGATGTGCCGTGGAAACCATAGCGACGAACGCCGTAGTTCTCGTACATATCGTAAGGGATAGCATACATGAATGCCTTCTGTGGCATTGTCTGATGGAATGCTGTATCGAATACGCCTACCTGTGGAATCTTTGGGAGAAGAGCAGTAACAGCATCTACGCCCTTGAGGTTTGCAGGATTGTGGAGAGGAGCGAGGTCGTTGCAAGCCTTGAATGCCTCGATAACCTCTGGAGTGAGGATAACAGACTTCGCGAACTTCTCACCACCATGCACCATACGATGACCTACTGCATCCAATTCGTCGAGTGACTTGAGAGCACCTTCAACTGGATCTGTAAGGACCTTGAAGATAAGCTCAACGCCTACTGTGTGCTCAGGAATCTCCTGCTTGATAACTTTCTTGCTGCCATCCTTCGCATTGAACTTGATGAATGCACCAGGAAGACCTATTTTCTCAATACCGCCCTTTGCGAGAACGGTCTTTGTCTCCATCTCAAACAACTGATATTTGATTGATGAAGAACCGCAATTCAAAACTAATATTTTCATTTCTATTTTGAGTTTACTTCTTTGCATCCATTGCCTGGCATGCTGTGATAGCTACGAGATTTACGATATCCTCTACAGAACAGCCACGGCTGAGGTCGTTTACTGGACGAGCGATACCCTGAAGGATTGGACCAAGGGCAACGGCATTACCAAGACGCTGAACGAGCTTATAGCTGATGTTACCTACTTCGAGATTAGGGAATACGAGTACGTTTGCTTTACCAGCGATCTCTGAGCCTGGAGCCTTCTTTGCACCTACAGATGGAACGAGAGCTGCATCAGCCTGAAGCTCACCGTCAATCTTGATTGTAGGATCAAGTTCCTTGGCAATCTTTGTAGCCTCAACAACCTTATCAACAACCTCATGCTTTGCACTACCCTTTGTTGAGAATGAACACATAGCAACACGTGGCTCAGCGAAACCAGCAACAGAACGGGCTGTCTGTGCGGTACATACTGCAATCTGACCAAGCTGATCAGCATCTGGCATTGGAGTTACAGCAACGTCAGCAAATACCATAACACCGTTCTCACCATACTGAGGAGTTTCTGTAATCATAAGCATTGCCCCAGAAACACAAGAGATACCAGGAGCAGTCTTGATAATCTGAAGAGCAGGACGCAATGTCTCGCCTGTAGTTGAGAGAGCACCGGAAATCTGACCGTCAGCACCCTCGGTCTTGATAATCATACAACCTAGATAGAGAGGGTTCTTTACAAGCTCACGAGCCTGCTCGATAGTCATACCCTTCTTCTTACGAAGCTCAGCAAGAAGCTGTGCATACTCTTCACTCTTCTCGCAGTTTTCTGGATCGATGAGAGTTGCCTTGTCAATATTGGTAAGTCCCTTTTCCTTTGCTAATGCTGCTACCTTCGCAGGATTACCAATAAGAATAAGATCTGCGATGCCCTGCTCCAGAACCTTATCTGCAGCAACAAGTGTACGCTCCTCTTCTGCCTCTGGGAGCACAATGCGCTGCTTATTTGACTTTGCACGCGCAATAATCTGTTCGATTAAACTCATAGTTTTAATTTATGATTTAAGATGTTTAATTTACATACGGCTATTTCTTTGCAAAGTTAGCAAAAAAAAAGTGAACAGCAAAAGCTATTCACTTTTTTTTCTAAATTATCACTGATTTTTTAGTTTACACTTACTTGACAGAAAGCTTTTTCTGACCGATGATATAGATGCCAGAAGCAAAGCCGCTATACTTGCTTGTACCAGCACGAACATCAAGGATTCGGGCAATCTGACCTGCAGATGTGTAGATTGTCAGCTTCGTGTCGTATGAGCTCTCAACACCGATGCTATGATTTCCTGCATCATATACACGGAGGTACTCACCAGCCACATCAGCAGAGTTCTCATCTTCATCAAGACTCTCTATGCTCCTGATATCTGTACTTATATATATTACATCATCATCAAGAGTTAAGCTATTAGTCTTAGCACCTATTACATTGCCTTGAGACATATAGCCACGGAAAGCATATATTGGCTGATTCTTCTCGAACTTCATGCCCTGATTTTCGCCAGTCTCACCAATTGTGATAGCATACTTACTTGCTGAAGCCTCTTCATTTGCAAATGCAACATGATATGGCTGGCCAGTAGTAGCTGCAGCAACAGCATCGTCAGTGACAGCAATACTTGCATTCTTGGTCTTCTCAAACGTAATAGTCTGACCTGTCATATCAAACTCATAATATCTGCTTCCTGGGAAGCTGACGATATATGGTTTGTATGCAGCGAAGCCACCATTTACAATAGAGTTCTCCGGTCTCTCGAAGGTTGCCTTATTGCCAGATATTGACTTGAACTCACGGAACCAATAGTGATGACGCAGAGTATTATTGTTGTTTGCAACAGTAGTACCCTCTGCAGGTGTACCATAGAAGAATGTAATATTCTTTGTCACGCCCTTATCACGTCCATCCTTTGGATCATACTGATGTATGCCCTCAGATAGGGTTGACTTCTCTACATCGAATGGCAGACATATGCTACCCCATGCGGTACCGACCTCCTCTACGTATCCAGTTTCAGTCTCTGGGTTACGTACATACCAAGACTTACCTGTTACAGAGAATGCGATAGGTGCATTGAATGTCTGCTTATCTACGAGATGAAGCATTGAAGCCTTCCATGCATCATTATTATAGATTACATGATGACCTCTGATAGCGCCCTCTGGTGTTTCATTCGTATATGCAAGCGACTTAGAAACAACATCTACAGCCTCATTCTCTCTAGATGTGTTCTTTGCAGTATATACCAAGAGGTTTCTAGTTACATCCTCTGCAGTGCCGAAGCCATGGAACTTGGTAGCGTTATCATCGGTTACGTTGAAGTTCACCGCTGTAATCCTTGGATCAAGAACGTATGTGTCCTTATAAGTATCATTGTAGATAGCAGCGTTATAATAGAACTTACCTTTCTGGTTATTGCCATAATAGCCATCTGTACGCCATACACGGTTCAATGCAGCACTAACCTTGTGAGATGTTATCGTAGATGGATACAAATCTGGATCTGGCTGGAGATTCTGTCCAAAGAAGCGATAGTCATTGATATCGTCCTTTTCAAACAGAGGCTCACAATAATCGCCCTTTGAACGGGCATCTGCAGTATGCTCCATATTGTGAGCTGTATAATCTTGCAGATGGTAATATGGAATAGACTGATTAGCAGCCACCGCATTACCCAGACGCAGATATGTGACACCTGATGTGACTTCAAGAATATCATCAGATATACGTGCATACTGGAAATCACCATTACGATAGTAATCCTCAACATAGGTGTATGAAGCATCATTAGCTGCCTTCTTCATATTATACTGGTTAAGATCGTATGCAACCTTACCATACTTGAAGTCATCAGCAGTATAGCCTGACACTGCATTTCCGTCTATGTCATAAACCTTGAAGTTATCACTCTCGAAACAGCAGTGGTACTTACCCGCGTTATTGTCGGCAATCTTTCCGTTCACATAACCAAGGTTATAGATGTGTCCACTGTTCTTCTTGAACAATTTACCTCCAGTGATCAGATAGCCATCACCATGCAATGTACCTGCGAATTCATCAGGCACCTCATAGCCAGAAGGTATTGTCAGATTATTGAGCAATATAAACTGAGCATTAGCACCATGATATTTATTAGTACGAATAAACTTAGAGAATGCCTTTATATCTGCCTCATCTCCAATATAGATGCGTGGCTGAGCTTCTGGCTCATTCTTTGCACGCTCAATAGCCTCTGCCAAACGCAGATCAACACCAGGTGCATGAGAATCCATCAAATGGAAGTTATGAACCTCAAGACGGTCAAGTATCTTGCCACTAGCTTCATCCCTCTTTATATCGATAGGATAGAATACATACTCGTCTTCTTGGTTTTCACGACTTTCTTTTGATGCAAAGCCATATTGTACTCCATAACCATTCATATAATAATATGCAGGAATGTAGAGCACATCATTACCTACTGCCTCACACTCAGCAAAGATACCTGTTGGTGTGGTACCTACCTGCCAAGTCTGATAGCCCTTAGAAGAATCATCAACATCTTCCTTCTTCCAAGGAGAATTGTCCGCAAAGGCTGTACCTTCCGCATTAAGCTTACCAATACGCCAATAGAAACTCTGTGGTCTCATTGACTGGTCTGCATCAATAGTAATAGTACTTGCATCTGCCTTGATATACTCTCCTGGCAATGCACAGTTCGCAATAGTAATATTACCCTCTGGAGAAGGACCCTGAATGTACTGAATATTCAGATAGATGGTGTAGGTGTAACTACGCTCTACCTCTATATAGTACACATTATTTGTTGTTGGCTTAATATTCTCTATTGCCAGAGGATCTGAATATTGGTTATCGGTCTTTGTATAGACGTCATTCAAGAAACGCTGACCATTATAGAACATCTCATACTCACCTGTATCAACATTTCTGAAATAATATGCAGTACCCTGTGACAGAGCCTCATTTGATGCAGTCGGATTATATTCCTCACCACTCTTGACATAGATTACAGAAATTGCCATCTTTGTCTTGTCACTCACATAACCACCACTACCATTAGACCTGAATGCAGGTGCACGAAGCACAAGCGTAGCCTTTGTCGGTTTCTCCATGTGATCCTTGTAATACTGAGAAGAAGTATTATCAGCATTATCCACAAGCTTAAATGACAGTCTTGCAATATCAGATTTAAGCTTTCCACCAAGTGGAGTACCCTTTGGAATAGATGCATCATATTTCATAGACAACTCGCTATGGATACCAGTCTCAGAATACTTCGCCTTATCAGATACACTTATAAAGAGCTTATATCTATCCTTAAGGTCATATCCTGAGTGATCCTTTGCATTATCGTCATAGTTACGTTTTTCAAGATCACTTTCAAATGAAGTTGGATGATCACTACGCAATGTCCAACTAACCACAGAAAGTTTCTCATCATCAACAGGAACAAGTCCCTTGAGAACTTCAACATCATTCTCGTCAATTTCACTATTTGACTCAAATTCTATTGGATTACCTGCACTATTATAAGTAAATGCAGAGATGTTTGCATTCAGATAGAAATGATAACCTGTAAGATACCAGTAGTGAGAAGCATTCTTTTTGTTGTCATCAATTTTATTCTGCTCCCAACCATTAGGGAAGCAATCGTCAACAACGAACATATCAGGGTTCTCAAGGTATGGGAATACGAAGTTACCTGTTCTCAAAAGAGATCTCCTATAATCATTAGAATTAAGACCCTGCACTTCATGACGGTCATCCGCATAGACATATCCACCAGCCTCATCAGGATCGACATTGACAAGACGAATCTCGGCAACGCCTACAATAGGCCCATAGAAAGGATATTCTGTAAGTTTACCCTTCTTATTATACACCTCTCTTACATTACGTATTCTCAAAGCATAACCTGATGCAATACCGATGAGGTTACGAGCTGTTCCCTCATTACGCTTCTGATACTTTATTTCATTCTTCTCCGCACCAGATTTATCAACGATGATGGATGCATACTGATGATATTTTAGATAGTCAGTCTTTACATCCTGATAAGACAGACCCGCATATTCGCCCTCGCCAAGCTTTCCATCCTTACCATGCCACTTTGCGGTAGCAAAATCGTCATTGGTCTTGATAGCACCCACATAACGGATGTTGTTTGAAAGACCAAGATAATTACGTTGCTTGTGACCGAAAAGGAATGGGTCACCTTCAGCATCATTGCCATTCACATTAGCATTTCTTACTGACAATGTCTCATTAGGATCAAGTGAGCTAACCATCTGTATCTCACCTACACGAGAGATTGAATAAGGAGTAACATCGGTTGAGCTTGTTGCATAGTCACGAGCACCAAGCAACTTTATGCAGTTATCCTTCAGACGAAGCATATCCAAACGCTGGAAGGTGTTCAGAATCTTACCTGCGCTCACACTATGGCTAGCATATCCATAACCAGAAAGCTCACAGTTACGGAAGCCCTCTGTATATGACAAGTGACCATCGCCGAAGATACCACCTTCTGTATCAGCCTCATAGAACTTATGATCTGTACCACTGATATCAGCTGGCCAAGGACCATTCTTGAAATACTTTCCTTCTGCAGAGATAAAATGATAGTTACCATCACTGCCCATATAGTATTTCTGGAACAAGTCTGCATTATCTGCAAGTCCAGTTGCAACCTTCATTGTCTGCGGAGATATTGTAATATGCTCAGCCCCGTATGAAGGATCATCAGCAATCAGCATTGTGGTATTACCACCATAGTTCTTTACAGCCTCAACATCAGTAATGTCAATTCCATTAGCATAGTTTACGTTTCCTTCCTTAGAACCGCTATATTTCAAATCGATATTGTTGTGTTCCGCAGTATATTTCAATACTGTTGTATTGTTCAATGAAGTACCACTTGCCGCAGTTGAATAACCACCGCCATATACAGCAACACCAATCTGGATATTGACATCATTCCATCCATTAGAATATGAAGGCCTAGTCGTGACTTTATCCTCAAATGCTCCAACTACCTGTGACTCATCCTTTGCCTTAATAGCATCATATACCTGTTCTGACACAATATCACCAGCCATTATATAGAGTGACTGTTTGATTGTAGGAGACGTATACTTCTCACCATTTGCATTATAATAAGTATTTGCCAAATTAAGGTTTGCAGTAGCATCATCCGCACGAAGAACGTCATATTTGCCACTCTTCTTGCACACATAGTATTTAGGATAACCTACAAGCACCTGAGCAGAGCCCCAGAGGTAACCAGAGTAAGAACCACCAGTAACTGAACCATGGACCTTACCATTAAGGATTCGGATATCAGTATTACCAATAACATTACCCTTCTGACCGCCACCAAACACGTTGTTTACAGTCGTACCGCTATTATTACGCCATGGAACCTGATTTGAATAAAGAACATCTATATCACCATATACATAACTGTCCTCACCATAGCCAGCTCCATAGATGTTGCAGGCTGCGATGTCATTCTCGTTAGATACAGTAAGAAGATCCTCATTAAGACCATTGAGAGAGTTACTGCGATAGTCAATCTTCACGTCACCAACGATGACACCAGACTTGTAGCAACCACCATATACATTACCACCCTCATAGTAGGTCTTACCAGAATTCTCCACAATACTTGGAGCGAACTTACACTTCACAGTAAGATCAATCATTGGAGAATCTGTACGGCTCGCACCAAGCAGATAACCACCAACGTGATTTACCTTGACAGTGTTGTTCTTTACATAGTTGGCATTGTAACAGCCACCGACAATCTTGTCTGTAATGGTAAGTCCCTCAGGGAATGTTACACTTACAGCATTACCATGAGAGTCAGGAACAACATCCATGTTACCTCTATTACCTCCACATACGAATGAGCCGATAGTGTCATTTTTCAGATTATCTGCCCATATTATTTGAGGACGAATAGACATTGCCACAGGCTGGAAATAGAGGTCAAGGATATGAGGATACGCCTTCTTACGAGTAGCAGCATCACCTGGAAGATAAATTGTCTGGATGTTCTTGATAGCGTCTGTATTCCAGTTAATCGATGAATTAACATCAATGCCATCAATATCATTGATTGCCCTAATATAGTCCTTCGTATCTGTCTGAGTGAACAACTGCTCACCGTCACAGCCAAGGAAGAGACCACCAAGTTTAATGTAGCTGCCTACTTTAAGGATAACATGACTCTTTTTTTCATTAGGCTCATTTGTATCTACGACCGTAGCAGAGTTACCACCACCATATACATTTCCACGGATGTCAGGCTTTGAAGATTCACTCTTACCTGCAATATCCACAGTCACCTTGTTGGTAAGCGGACGCCATGAGTTAAGGTTCACAATCTTCTGGGCAAAAGTTGCAGAAGATGCAGATGCAATTGTACTACGCATTGGAACCGTGAACACAAGGTCATAGACATTCCTTGCAGACCTGTAATACTCATTAACCGTTGGCGCATTAATTTTTTCAGTTTTGTCAAGTGCATAGAGATAGTCACCATTGCCGGCTCCATATACATTACCATAGATATGACCGCCACGGATCTTTACCTTTACACCTTCACCGCCATTGTCTTGGAATACGGTTGCACCTGTTGCATCCTTATCCTTAAGGTTCACATATCCAGCCACGTCATTACCACCATATACATTTCCATGAATATGGATATCCTCATTGGCAGCAGCACCTTCTGTACCGATATTGACATTAACGGTCTTCTCAATATCACCCATCATACCGCCACCGAATACATCTTCACAGTCAATAGAATGAATATTGACATTAGATATCTTGACAGAGTTATATTGACCACCGCCAAAGACACGGCGAGCAAATGTGCCTTTACTTATCTTCACATTGGTTTCACCAACAACCTTACCTTCGTAACCACCACCTACGATATCCATAACAGACTGGTTAGGAATGAAGTGTAGATACTCCTCTCCCTCTTCACGGTCTGGAATGTCATCGATATGAACATGATTATTTTTATCTTCCAGAGCTACATCCAGATTAGTATTACCTTTGATTTCAGCCTGATTACCATAGCCGCCACCGAATACGCAGAAATATGGAGAACCAGTCTTGTAATAAACCTCTTTCCATTCCTTTGTTGCAAAGAAGCCACCCTCTGGGTTTGCTGTTGCAGATACAGTTTCCTGATTATTAAGCATACCCTTTGTCATGGTTATGTATGAGTTTCCTTCTACATTACAAGCGAGGTTACCACCACCATATATATTATGGTTAACCTTGAACTTACGCTTCTCTGGGTCATACTGAGGAGAATACAAATGATTATTGTCCGCATTCTTAGTAGCAGGTTCCCATGCACGAGTCTCAGGATTCCAGAGTGATGTAAGTTTAGCCTCACCACCATTCACGATAATATTGGTGCTACCTTTAACATCAGCAGAAGTGCTATTAGCTGTATTTGTCTGTGCATCACCCAAACCTCCTGCAAAGATATCATCAGAGAAATAGCCATTATCAATCTTTACAAGAGTATTACCATAAATCACACCCTTGTTACCGCCACCATATACACGACTCCAGAGATATGGAATGACGTCAGAAGAAGGAGTAGCACCAGAAGTATAAGGATATGCCTTGTCTGCCTTATTCACAAACAAACCAGCATTTCCATATACTGCACCAAGTTTAGTATAGTCATAATGAGTTGACTTATAACGACCATTACCTCCGGCAAATACTGCAGACAATACACTTGCGCCCTTGATGCTTACCTTAGTAACAAATGAGTCATTTCCTGTAAGTTGCGTAGCAGTAACAGAAGCGTTTGAATCTCCAACATTGGCAACGTCACCACCACCATATACACTACCGAAGATGAGGGTACGCTCTGCATCCATATTATTAATTTTGTACCACTCACCATATACATCAACGTTGGTCGTGCCCCTGACAAGTGCCATGTCAGGGAATGACTTTTCTGAGTATGGCTCAATACCTGCACCACCGCCGAATACGTTCATTGAGATAATACCGCCGTATATCTTAACGTCGGTATCTCCGCCAACCTGACCGTATGTCTCACTACCAGAAGGAGATGTCGGCTTTGAACCGATACCACCACCAAACACGCTTCGACATGTGAGCTGGCAGTCAGTTACAACCTTTGTATTACCAGTTACATAGCCACTGAAGCCACCACCATGAATATCCATGAAGGTGAAAGCAGGAGAACCTATTGACCAAGCCAACTGACTAGCACGATAGCGAAGGTATGTACGAGGATCTTCGGTATTCTCACCCATACCATACAGCCTTCTTCTTGTATTATCGTCTACTGCCTGATAGTTATCATATATAGTTTGCTCGAATGCCTCATGCTTCATAATGTCTTCTGGCTGGTTCACATACTTGTTACCACCCACTACATTACCAGTAGCATTAAGTTTTGCACCAGGCTGAGCATACACCTCTGTATTCTTCACCTTTGTGTTCACTCCATAACCGGCACCAAAGACTGAGAACTGAGGATTTCTTATGTTATCAATAGATGTGTACCAGCAACAGCCAGCAGCTGTATTTGGATCAAGAAGGTTATATATCTTGCCTTTATACTTCACATCTGTCAACGGAGAGTGGTTTATCACAACCTTAGAAGTACCACCGACATAACAAGCAGCATTACCGCCTCCATATATATTATGGTTAATGACAAACTTATATCCATCATCATTACTTTCAAAGAAACGGTCATCGACATATGACTGAATCTTAGCCATGCGCTCAGCCTCAGTCATGTTTCTCATCTTCTCATAAGAAGTACCCAACTTAGTATTTGCCTTGTTCCAAGTCGTGATGTTTCCATCAACATCAGCCATGGCATACCATATCCATGAACCGCCATCAATAGTAACATTCGTATTTCCCGTTACATCGGCGTATGTACCGTTACTCTTTGAACCCTTATCAGTACCGGCATCACCAAAGCCACCACCGAAGATGTTATATCCAAGATTACCACCTTCGACATGTACCATTGAGTTTCCGTCTACAACACCATAAGAACCTGCACCATATATTCTGTTCCAGATATAAGGTTCAACGGTATTGTTATCAACATCCGTACTGTTACCGACATGAACAAGGGTATTACCTGTTACGCGACCTATCTTGGTATAGTCAGTAACTTCAGCCTTCTTTCTACCAAGACCTCCACCAAATACCATACCATAGATATTACCACCAGTAACATCCACAAAGGTACAAGATTTATCATGTGTATAAGAAACAATCTCGCCATTACTTACAGATGTACTTATTGGCTCTACACTAAGATTAGCTGTGCCGTCACCAACATTGGCAATATCACCACCGCCATATACATTTCCATAGATAGCAGCAGTTCCTGTCACCGTAACGCTTGTCTTGCCCTTTACTCGGGCAACATCCTTATATCTATCGTCTGAAGCGGTCTGAGTAATTCCCTTACCACCACCAAATACGTTACAATACATCTTACCGCCCTTAATCATAACGGTAGAATTCTCTTTTACAATACCTGTAGATGGATTATTCGCATTCAAAAGACCATAACCACCACCATATACGTTTCTAAGAACTGGTGTTCCTTGAATTGTTGTAGAGGTGTTATGCTCTACAACACCTGCGTATGAACCGCCAGCAGAGCCAATGATTACATTATTATCATCAATATCAATGTTGATATCAACATCTGTATTTCCAACGACAGTATTCACACCATAACCACCGCCAAATACCCAGAAGTTACGTTTTGAGTTGTCATTATATACAGTCTCCCACATCTGAGTACCCATGATGTCAGGAGTATTAAAACTTCTTGTTACATTTACAGATGACGTACCTGTTACAGTAGCAACCGAATAGCCACCACCATAGACATTATGCATACCTGTGGCAAAACTACTGGTCTCATTTGTTCCAAGAGCTGCCTTAGCACCACTCATTGTCACACTTGCATCACCATTAATAGTAGCCCTTGTCATGGTAGCAAGGTCTCCCTGACCACCGCCATAAATATTCTTATAGAAGTAGCCACCACTGACATAGACATTAGTATTGCCTTCATTCGAACCGAATGCGCCACCACCATAGATATCACCATAGATTCTTGGAGTGCCGGAAATACTAAGATTTGCATCTCCCTTGATAAAACCTACGAGTTCTGGATGACTGGTGTACGTTTTTGTACGTCCGTTACCAGAAGCAAAGACATCGCCACTGACAACGACATTACCCATGATGGTAAGATCTGTAGCATCAGTATAGCCTTCTCCTACAACTTCTATGGCAGCCATATCACCACCACCATATACAGAACCATTGATTACGGTATTGCCAAGAATCTTAACAGTTGTCTTACCATAGACGCGAGCCATGTTATTAAGAGTCGTATAGGTTTCTGTATTATACAATTTTGCATCAGCAACACCATAGCCTCCACCAAAGATATCACAGTTGAATGTTCCGCCGTTGATTGTCAACTCAACATCACCATATGTTTGACCCAATGCATTATATTTTTTGTGGTCATCATTAGCAATGCCATAGGTATAGGTTTTGCTTTTTATTATATTATTTGAATAGAATTCATCTGTACCTCTACCACCGGCAAAGATACCATTCTTACAATAGAACGTACCGCCATTGATAGTCAAAGAAGATACAACCTTACCAACCCTGCCATATACATTACCACCTGCAACACTTGGCTTTACTCCATTAGCAAAGAACAGGCTTGGACTCATAAATCCACTACCACCAGCATAGACACCATCAATCGGATGATCCTTATCTGTACCAAAGACACCATCTTTGATAAGAATCTTTGTATTAGTTTCTATAGGATTAATATCTATAGATGAGCCATCTGCATTATAGCAATGAACGGAAACCAATTTATTCTTCGCATCTTCATATTTGCCAAAGAGCACAACCTTATTATCAGAACTCCAATAGGCTATTTTTTCATCAACTGTATGATGTGTATCATCACCAATACCATTATAGCCACCTGCACCAGAACCAAAGACTCCACAGAATAGGGATTCTTTCATTGTATTATTTGCAGGAAGAATTTTGAAAGTTCCGCCATTGATCGTAACGGTACTATATCCATAGAACGGGTTATCGATTACATCATTAGCACTATAACCACGGCCTGTACTGCCACCATAAAGCTCGGTGACAATCACTTTATTATTGTCTATTTTTCCCTCACCATCTCTTGGGTCAATAAGGATATTAGCCCTACCTGCATAGGTATTGCTTGGGAAAGTATAGGTCTTACCATCTTTGTATTTGAAATTATAGTTCCTATGCTGACCAAGAGTACCATTTACGACACGACCCACATAACCACTCTTGAGGATAATATCCACATCGGCATACATTGCACCCTCATGGCAACCAGCCAAAACGATACCACAGTCATAGTCTGCATTTGCCTCGTTGTGCGCATCATTAAATTCTCTGTCGATATCAATGGTCACAGTACACTTGATTGGCAAATTAGGTGAACCCATCAAACCATTAATCTGACTACCGGTTGATTGACGACCACCTACAGTGACAGTAGAATAACGACCTGACTTTAACGTGATGCTAAAGCCTTTCTTACCATGAGGCATTGTTTTTTCCATAGTCTCCATATCCAGAACCTCATTACCACTACGGAAACGGGCATCATTGTTCAATCCACCATAAATCTGCATAGAAGAAATCCTTGCACCATCAACAGTACCATAGCCAGGAGTATGGGCTGGATTGAATCCTGTCATCTGGATTCCTTCACCCATCTCTAAGTTATAATACTGACAGAAAATATACTGAGAGTGATTACCCGTACTACTACCAGTATGATTGAATGTGATATATTGGAAACGTGTGTCGCCGAAGAGTCCAATATATTGATTGAGACCTTCGACAGCACCATATCTGGATCCTTCAATAATGGCACCATAATCCACTCCATTATACTTACCTGTAATAGTTGCACTCTTTGCAAGCTTAGAGTCATCTACCTTCTTTTTCCATTCTGTATAAGATTCGGATGGAACATTTGACTGAAGATTTTGTGTAATAGAAAAACCACCATTAATTCCGGTAGAATTCATATCACTCTTACCAATCAGGACAATCGTATTCTCATCCCATGAAGCGTCCTCATTAAGCAGACTATAAGCCTTCTGCCATGTCTTTACTGGATGCTGGTCATCCAGACCTGAATTATTATCGTTTCCACCATCAGGTTTAAGGAACACAACTGTACCAGAATACAAAGTTTTGTCAAAAATAGTATATTCACCACTACTCAAAACAACATGACATGTTATCTTCTTATTTGCATCTGTACCAGATGGGGTATATGTATTTGTTGTAGCCGTTGCAACTCCATCCGCCATCCATTGATAGCTTACTGTAAGATACTGGGTGTCTTCATTCCAAAGAGAATTTGTGAGATTGACTTTGTAAGTACCACCAGTCTTTGTCATAAATGCGTCAGCCTTGATGATCGTAGAAATCTTTGTTGACTTTGAACGTGAACTTTCATCAGCTACCTCAGCATACACATATCTCACATTTCCCTCATAAGGGAGAGTCAATATCTTAGTATTACTCTTGTTTGACTTCGTCCAATTTACATTATCCTCAGAGATATACCAGTTATAATGCTCATTACCATCCATTCCATAAGTTTTGGCAGTAATAAGCACACCACTCTTATAATCAATTGTCAACTCTGTACCATATACAGTTAAGAAGAAAACGCGATTCGATGCATTGTAATTCCATGATGAAAGAGCATCGTCACCACTTGATTCAATAAATTCATTATTTGCATCACAGAATGGCACAGCAAACCCATCAAGAGATTTCTGTGTTCCCTGATTCAGCTCACATCCATCTGCATAATACAAGGATGTCTGAACCACATTTCCATACTGCTTGCCAAATACAGAGCCAACAACCTTACATGCATCAGGAACTTTTATGGTATTCTGCGCATAGATATTCTTAACACATGTCTTTACATTGGTCTGACATTCTGCAATAAATCCTCCGACAACCACATAACTCTGATTATCAACATTCAGATTGTTTAAGTTGATTTCTACCTCTGCAGCTATGTTTTCAAACTTATAATTATTGTTGGAATTTAGGATCTTACCAATAGCACCTCCTATTACCAGCCATTTTCCATTCTGGTTGAAAGTGGTTGAAGCACCTTCAATCTTAGAGTTACGGATAATGATGTTCTGGATACTTGAATTCTCACGCACACCACCAGCCAATATACCTACCAGCCTTGAGTTTACTGTATTTGAATTATTACTACATACACCATGAGCTTTGTCAATAATAAGATTCCTTATAGTACCCCCCGCAATTATAGAGAATAGTCCAAAGAAGCCTTCAGCATTCTTAGTGCTATACCAGTCAAAATGCATATTACTGATTGTATGTGCATTTCCATCCAATGTCCCCTTGAATGATTTGTTTGCATCTTGGGTAATACTGCCTATCGGAGTCCAGATAGCATTTCCCAGATCAATATCAGCTATTATCTTATAATACTTATCCAGATTCCTTCCATTATTTATATCATAGGCAAGTCTTGCCAACTGGCTGTCGTTACTGATGAGATAAGGAGCCGCCTCTGTACCCTTACCACCACCATAGCTTGGAGCACAAATATGATCCTCCACACCATAGATTTCAGCAGGTATCACAAAGTTCATCTCTGATATTGTTTCTGTTCCCTTCTTTACTACAACACGACCTTTTTGCTCTTCTGCTTTTGTTGGCAAGGTCGCACTATTGGTAGTACTTGACTGACGAACTCCACCCACATACCACTCGTAAGTATAGCTACCAGTGGTATTCATTGTATAGACATGCGCATTCGTAAGATGAGTACTCTCATGGGTACCAGACAACGTTCCTATAAACACAAAGCCGGCTGTCTGACTATAGCCCCAACATGGGACATCAGACATCTTCTTTTCATAAAGAAAATCGTTTGCCTGAGTTATAAATGTTGAACCAAAAGCTAATGTCTTTTTATCGCCAGAGGTATCAACATTAGTTCCTGACACAGAATTTGTATAATACCAATTATTTTTCTCTGCCACTCCATCCTTATTGGCCAAGACATTTCCAAACTTTATATTAGCATGGTTAGTGCAGCTTATCGTTACATCAGAAAAAAGATTTTCTGCAAAGATATTATTTGCGTCATCAGCTTTCTTTTGGCGGAAACGACCAATAACACCACCGACATAAGAGTCTGTGCTACTACTGCTATATGTCATTTTAGAATAGTTTATCTGGACATTCTGTGTTGCCAGATTGAATATTCTATATACTCCAGGATTACTGTCATTATCTTTTTCTGTATTTCCAAGAATACCACCAATACGGACACAACCGCTACCACTCACGGTAAACGATGATCCACCATCAGAGTTTACTGAGTTTTTAACTATGATGTTACTTATCTCTGAATACTGACGTACCTCTCCTGCCAATATACCGATACCACAACCATTTCCTGTTATGTTTTTCTCGTCAGCAGCTTTTTCAACTTTTGCACCATCAATGATAAGATTGCTGACACGTGCCCAACTGCTGCTCTCACCTCTTATCCTGCCAAACAAACCTGCTGTTGTCCAACCGCTAAAAGTCCATTTCACTTTCAAATTCTTGACAACATGCCCTCTACCATCGAAATCACCCAAGAAACGATGGTTATTATCTGTACCTATTGGATTCCAATAGTGTGCAGCGAGATCAATGTCTGCATTCAAGACATAATACTTACCTTTAGAAATGTTATTCGTACCGGCAACATGGTTTGCCATATATGCGAACTGAGCCGCAGTCTCAATCACATACGGATTCTCCTTCGTGCCCGAACCCGAAGCAAACGCAGTTGCAGCGTTATCTTTCCACTCACCACTTTGCGCCCATGCCCCTTGTGCAGAAACAACAAGGAGTATCAGGAGCATGAAGATGTTCCTTACCCTATTCATAAGTCTCATATTACTTATTTTGACAATTGCTGTTGTCTTCATATCGTTAATAATAATTATGGCCTCTCCCCCCGCCCTCCCCCGTAGGGAGGGAGCCGGAAGGCTAAAGGCTTGTGATTATTAATATTCTCTATTCATATCTATTATGGGCACTCCAGCTCCCTCTCTACGGGAGAGGGCGGGGGGAGAGGCCACCTCCATTCTTATTCCATTACCAAATACCCTATATATTGATCCTCGTCAGCCAGAATATATAGATGGTCTGGCACGATGGCGATCTCAAGAGAGTTTATCTTTCCAGGCGTAAGCCCTGTCTTCTTCAGATTGGCGAAATTGTCCTTGTTGAAGACAATCTTGTTCGTCACGTTCTCGCGCGTGACAGTTCCATTATCTGCAACCTTGACATTATACGTCACACTTATCGTAGGCGTAAAACTTTCTACTGGAATCGCGAAGAATGGACTTCCCCATTCGTGGAATTCATTGTCTGCCAAAGTCAGGCTTACAGCATTGAGGCCTTCATCTTTGTTCACGATATTCAATGACATGGACTTACTAACAACATCACTCCATTCTAATGGTTCAAATTCCCACTTTCCTTCTTTAAATTGATAGGAACGCGTTATTTTTCCCTTATATGGAATAGTTCCAGAAACTACAACCTTTGTTATCTCAAATTCACGTACCTTACTCATCTTCTCACCTAACTTGAACTTCAACTGGAATCCCGTCATAGTCTGATCCATATCAAAGTTAACAATTTGTCCTGGAGCATTCTTATGGTGAGGCACATTACAGATCAAAGGCAGATCCGTTCCTTCTGTCATATTTGTTTCATTCAAAGTAGGAGTAAAGCTCAAGATATATTTACCTGCCAGATAATCAAAACTTGCAGTTTTTGTATATGGCATATAGCCAAAGAAATCAAAACTATCATACGCGCTGTATTCTGGCCAGTACTTAACAGGCGAGTACGTCCAATCACCATCTGTGAATGACACCATCTGGTTAGAGAAAATTCTATTGGCAGCCTTATCATAAGTATCACTACTTAAGTCATGGAAACCATACGCACCCATGTTATCAGGATGCGGATTATCCACGCTATAAGTAGCACGGGTAACATTCTCTGTCCTTGGCATAAAGCCTATCTCATTGGCATTGTCAGCACGCTGAGCATATTGTTCAAGATCATCTCCCGAACAAGCAGCAATGAATGGTACTGACAATAATGACAGTAAATAGCCTAACCAAGCCTTCCCAAATAGGTAGTTCGATGTTGATAACATCGAAGTATGTGACTTGATGTTTTTTGATATACCCATATTTGTTTTAGTCATTTTCATTAATCATTAATTATATATTGTCAAAGCAAAACAAGTAATTGGTAATTATAGTGGTCGTTCCGGCTCCCTCTCTACGGGAGAGGCCTTACCAATTCCCAGTTCCTGTGCCTTCTTCACCATTACTATATATCACATCTCTTTCCCAATCCTGAGCAGTTATGTGATCAAAGACGATAGCTGGATCACCAGAATTATCCTTTGACGTCCACTGGTAGAACATATTCGCAGTCAGATTTGGCTTTTCCAAATCTCCTGTTGACTTATAATAAACGGTGTTATTATTCCCATCATGTCCCTTGAGATAGATTGATATGTCATCTGCATCACTAAGATCAATAGGAGCTATCATCATATATGACACGATATAGCCCGTTCCCTTGTAATAATACTCAGAAGATGTATCCGTCATATCCAACGTAGGAGAGAACCTGAGATCCATCGCACTACTTGTTGTCAAAGCCTCAATCGTCTTTTTTTCAGCATCAAGAACTCCTGTCAGAACGAACTGCTTGCCTTTGGCTACCAACTGTATTCCTTCATATACCACATTCATTGGACACTTTAGATAGAACCTCACCACAGCTCCAATTCGCTTGAATTCGAAAGCACAATGCCCATTCTCTTTTGCAGTAGTCGGTTTTGATGCCATATAGTCAGCCGCGCTAAGGTGTGCCGAAGCTACTGAATCTGAGGCATAATATTTAGCAGAATCAGCACTTGCATTTCCTTTAAATGGGAAATACTTCATCTTTGGAAAAGCCTTTGCCGTCTGACCTGAATATTTCACATCAAGCTTGGAATAGTCATCTTCCTTGGAACATGGTCTAAAACCGATATATTGCTTACCCTTTTCGATTAGTCCCACGCCTGGGTCTGCCGATACAAAGAATGCGGATATTGAACCTGCTCCCTCCGTGAGGTTAAACGGCACCTGCTGACGTTTGCTCTCATCAGCATTGACAGCAAACACACCTATTTTATCAGCACTATCCCAGGTGAAGCGCATCTTTCCATTTCCTTTATCATCTATATAATATACAAGTGAGGAGCGAGTCATCACATTGCCATCCTCCAGTTCTGGAAGCGTAGCATATATCTCATCACCATGATAGACAGTATCCTCTATAACATCTTGCGAACAAGATGCCATCATAGCTGCAATTGCTAATAGTACTATGTGTGATTTATATCTTAACATATCTAATATTTTGGCCTCTCACCCCGTCCTCTCCGTAGGGAGGGAACCGGAAGACAAAAGGAATTCAATTATTCATTATTAATTACTCATTAAGTACTGTTGGCTCTCTGGCTCCCTCTCTATGGGAGAGGTGGGGAGGAGAGGCATTTCTTACCTTTCTTTATTATAATACCTTTAGCAGAAGACTGCTTTGTCCTTATTCCTGATAATGTATAGACTACTCCATCATCCTGTTCCTGATTCTGTTTCATCTGTTGAATACCTGTTACAATGATTTCCGAATCTTTATCTATCGGTATGTCAGCAACACCTACACTCGGTTCAGCCAGACTACTCGCACGATGTTTTGTTGACAGTTCCTTCTCTTCAATTCCCGTGGTATTAAGCAGATAAAGCTTTCCCGCTCTCAAATTGTTTGCATATACATCAAATTCTATTTCCTTCTCATCATCAGAAGTTATTGCAAGCTTTACATCCCATCCGGAAAGATTTACTGGAGCTATAACCATATAGGCTACAAGTTTCTCTCCTTCTTCTAATGCAATATTGTCAAGCGCTAAGTTAGCATAACAGTCTTTTTCCACCGGATTAATGCTCTGCGTCTCAAGGTTCATCTCTGCCGTCCGACAGAACAGCTCATCCTTTGCCTTCAGAGCTATATTGGTATAGACTGCGGATTTGGGCGAAACAAATTCTATTCTTACCACCGAACACATATGAGTCATACTGAAATCTGCAGAAGTTTCATCGGTGCTACCCTCTCCCATCATATAATCGTAAGCTGCAATGTGCGACAGACTATTGTTCTCGCTCTGCACTTGTCCTTCAAAGGTGATAGGCAAAGCTGTTATAGGGATATCGTTCTGGAAATACGAATTATTAAACGGATAGTAGAGATAATACTTACAGTTTTCAACAAGCGACCAACCGTATGAACTGAACGATGTCACTTTACCATCAGCCAATGCCCAATGCTTTATTCGAGTACCCTTAGTTGTATATACACCTAACGCATCATCATACTGCCAAGAGAAGGATATTCCCTTGTTGATGTCGAATGTATAACTCGCAGCAGAGGCATTGAGACAGCCAAACATCCAAAACAATATGTATGATAACGTCTTCTTCATGGCTCATCTCCAAATATGTTATTAAATCCATCTGATCCTCCAGCATAACTGCCTTCATCCCAGATGCCTCCCATGCCTTTCGCAAACTCTTCGTTGCCACCGTTTCCTCCTGGATTTTCTCCAATAGCGGAAACTGTGTCCAACACACACTCATCATTCTCGCACACTATCATTTCTGCATAGGGTGCGATATAATGCCTTCTTATATTTGTGATTTTCAAAGTCATATTTACCGTTTTTAGTTATAGGGTGCCTTCATCTTACAAACACTCTTTTACCTTTCAGACATTGGGAATAAGTCTAAGACTGGATTCAGCATATTCGTATTCAAAGTCTTGCACAAATGTAATATTATTCTATCGCGCACGCAAACAAAACGGAAATAAAAGCCAATAAATTAGCATTTTTTAACACAAAAATGACATTTTACCCTTAATTTTGTTTAATTTACATAGCAAAATCACAGGCAAAACACTTAAAAATGACCTTAGTCTTAAAACTTACAAAATCACAACAACTTTGCGTTATTTAACCGATTCGCATATCTTTTTAGTATCAATTCCAACCTTTTTCCACAAAGTTCTACCTTAGTTCTTCCACTTGTAGGAAGCAAGTCCGTTCCACCTCCGATTCAAATCCGATTCTGGTCCGATTCTCCTTCGCTTTTCCTTCGCTTCTAATCCGCTTTAAGTCCACTATGCCTTCGCTCTTCTTCCGATGTTCCTCTTCTCTTCCTCTTAACCAAACTCGATGAACCTCCCATTCTAGAGCGAAGAAAAAGCGAAGGTTCATCGAGTTTGGTTCGAAGGCATAACGAAGTATGATACTTGGCAACTACTTTCCAAGTTCTTCATTAAGCAGACTTTCAAGATTCTCAGCAGAGAGCCTCAAACGGAATTGCCCATTGATAGCAGCACTTATCCTGCCCGTCTCCTCCGAAACAACAATACAGAGGGCATCACTTGCCTGTGACATTCCCATAGCCGCACGATGACGAAGTCCCAACTCTCTCGGAATATTCAGGTCATGACTGACAGGCAAGATACATCCCGCAGCCTTGATTCTATGATTACTTATGATCATCGCGCCATCATGCAAAGGCGAGTTCTTAAAAAAGATATTTTCTATCAGTCGCTGATTGATATTTGCATCTATGGTATCACCAGTCTCTACAATCTCATTAAGACTGGAATGACGTTCTATCACAATTAATGCTCCAACCTTACCTCTCGCCATGCTCTGACAAGCCATTACGATAGCCATAACCTTCTCACGGTCAACCTCTTCCTTCTTCTGGTCATTCGATGAGAAGAACTTTAGCATAGTACGTATTCTATTATGTCCTCCAAGGTTGTTCAGGAACTTTCGAATTTCATCCTGGAAAAGTATCAGAATCGCGAGTGAACCTACGCCCACCAACTTATCAAGAATGGCTCCGAGAAGACGCATCTCCACCACCCTACTAACCAACAGCCAGATAAGGATGAACACCAGAATACCAATGAACACATTGATAGATCTCGATTCTCTCATGAACCGATAGGTGTAATATAGCATAATTGCTACAAGGAATATATCAATTGCGTCTTTTATTTCAAATGAGAACATAGAATAATATTTTCAAGTTAAGAGTTAAGAGTGAGAAGTGAAGAAACTAGATTTGTCTTTCAAATTTGTGAATTTATCATTTTTCACTCTTCACTTTTCGTTCTTCACTTAATAGCGCATTCCGGGCACAACCCCTTCAGCACATAATTCACGCTTTGCAACTTAAAGCCGGGAGGAAGCGGGACCTCTGGCACATGCACTTGTTTCAAGCAAAATGTCCTTCCACACTTCACACAGGCAAAATGCGTATGCTCCTCATCTTCATCCCTTTCGATATCTCCATCCACAGCATATTTCACAGACCCAGAACCGTCGTCAATGGCATGAATCAAACCATTGAGAAGGAAGAGGTTAAGCGTACGTGAAATTGTTGATTTATCGATAGTGAGTAGAATATGCTCCAACTGCGTGAGCGATACAGCCTCATCACCACGCCACATGGCACGGAGAATCATCAATCGGTTTGCCGTCGGCTTTATGTCATGGTGCTGCAATTTTTGCAGGAAGAACTCTTCATCTTTCATATTGTGCACAAAATTACTGAAAATTTCACGTTCTTGCAAATATTTATCAGAAATTAACGCAAGTTTGTAAAACATTTTTTCTACCTTTGCAGAGAAAATTCCCACGCACAAAATAAAAACGCACCTCCGGTGCTTGTGAGACGGAACAAAAATTATTCACGATGACCAGAAAATTTAATCCAGAAAATTATATTTTTTGTCGCATCAAAAAATCATCTTTGAATGGATGAGCTAATGGAACACGAGAAAATGCCACGTGACAAATACATACAACTGTATGAATCTGTCGGGGCTGCTATGGAGGTTTATAATATCCTTCATAGAGGAATGGAAGAGGCCATCTATCAAGAAGCATTAGAGATGGAGTTAACCTCCAGAAACATACCTTTTGTTCCACAACAAACGCTTTACACTTGGTATAAGGGTAAGCAACTGAAAAAAGAGTATATAGCAGACATCGTGACATATTCTGATGTGGTTCTTGAACTCAAATCTGTTTCAAAAATCATTACAGATCATAGAGCACAACTATTCAACTATCTTCGAATAAGCAAAAGCAAGTGCGGAGCTTTAATTAACTTTGGAGATAAAAGCTTTTATTGCGAACGATACTGGTATGTAGATCGGTTGGACGAGTTCTTACTTCTCACAAAAGAGAATCTCAACAACATCGTGAGTAATAAAGAATAAAAATTTTCTGGATTAAATTTTCTGGTCATCGTGAATAATTTTTGTTCCAGAAAAACGGCAGCTTGCTGCCAAGCATTAAAGATAATTTTCTTGAAACTAAATGCAGATATCAGTTCATAACAAGACATTAGACCTATCAACACCACAGGTGATGGGAATACTCAACGTGACTCCAGATAGTTTCTATGCAGGAAGTCGCAAGCAGACAGAACAGGAGATTGCAGAACGCACCAATCAGATAATACAGGAAGGTGGCAAGATAATTGATGTTGGTGCCTTCTCTACCCGACCTGGCCCTGCAGATGTCAGCGAGGAAGAAGAGCTTCTCCGTATGCATAACGGACTCGCCATTGTCCGTCGGGAGCAGCCTGATGCCCTCGTGTCTATCGACACATTCCGACCATCAGTAGCCCGTATGGCTGTCGAGGAGTTTGGAGCAGATATCATAAACGACATTTCTGAAGGACGAGGCTATTACAACAATACCGCTAACGAAAATGCGAAAGTGGATATAGACATAAACGAAGACAAGCCTTCGGACATTCTTCTTGAGGTTGCACGATTGCAAGTACCTTATATCCTAATGTCGCTTCAGGCAGATCTTGAGAATACCGTTTCCGTCTTTCTAAAGAAGATAAAGGTTCTCAACTCAATCGGCGTAAAGGATATCATTCTTGATCCTGGCTACGGCTTTGGTAAAGACATCATCAAGGGCAACTACTCCCTTCTCGCCGCCCAGCAGGAGTTAAAGGACACGTTCAATCTTCCTCTCCTCGTCAGCATTTCAAGAAAGCGCATGATATGGCGACTCCTCGATTCCTCTGCTGATGAAGCCCTCAATGGCACTACCGCCCTCAACACTCTCGCCCTCGACCGAGGTGCCGACATTCTCCGAGTGCATGATGTCCGTGCAGCCGTGGAGGCAACGAAGATTTACCTCGCACTTAAAGAAAATACCCAATAAGATTGCATAGAATGCACCTTACGGTGCTTAGTTTGGAACAAAAATTCCCACAAATTGCCCAGAAAATTTCCAAAAACAAAAATAAATTTTCTGAATTAAATTTTCTGGTCATCGTGAATAATTTTTGTTCCGTAAAAAATGGCAGCTTGCTGCCACAGAAAAGAGAACTATAATTTAAAGGTAATTTATAATGAAAACATTCTTCAACGCAAAAGACCTTGGCGACATCACAGCAGCACTTGCCGAGGCACAAGAAGTGAAGGCCAACCGCTATGGTTATCAGCACCTTGGCAAGAACAAGACCTTGCTCATGGTGTTCTTCAACAACTCTCTCCGCACACGCCTCTCTACCCAGAAGGCAGCTATGAACCTCGGTATGAACGTCATCGTTCTTGACGTGAACGCTGGTGCATGGAAACTCGAAACTGAGCGTGGCGTTATCATGGATGGCGACAAGTCTGAGCACCTCCTTGAGGCAATTCCAGTAATGGGCAGTTTCTGCGACCTTATCGGCATCCGCTCTTTCGCAGGTCTCACAGATCGCGAGTACGACTATGCCGAGACTATCGTAAACCAGTTTGTGAAATATGCAGGAAAGCCAGTCTTCGCTATGGAGACAGCTACCGTACATCCTCTTCAGGCTTTTGCCGACCTTATCACAATAGAGGAGCACAAGACAACAGAGCGCGTAAAGGCAGTCCTCACATGGGCACCTCATTGCCGTTGTCTGCCACAGGCTGTACCAAACTCATTCGCAGAGTGGATGCTCGCAGCACCAGACGTTGATCTCGTTATCACTCACCCAGAAGGCTATGAGCTTGATCCTAAGTTCACAGAGGGTGCAACTATCGAATATGATCAGAAGAAAGCTTTCGAGGGTGCTGATTTCATCTACGCAAAGAACTGGTCTTGCCCAGGCGTTACCGTTCCTGAGAAATACGGTAAGATACTGACCGACTATAAGGAAATGGCTCATTGGACTGTTGATGCAGAGCACATGTCATGGACTAACAACGGAAAGTTCCTGCATTGTCTCCCAGTTCGTCGTGGTCTTATTGTTACTGACGATGTTATCGAGAGCAAGAACTCTCTCGTTATCCCAGAGGCAGCCAATCGCGAAATCTCTGCACAGGTTGTTATCAAGAGAATGCTTGAAGCTTTATAATAAAAGAAAAAAATGACGACCCTCTCATCGCTCCCCTTTAAGGGAGATTTAGAGAGTCGTCATTTTATTTATTCTGTCGGGGTGACCAGACTCGAACTGGCGACTCCTACGTCCCGAACGTAGTGCGCTACCAACTGCGCTACACCCCGCTATCTGATTTCTATATCTCAAACAGCGTCGCAAAATTACTAATAATTTCTGACAATCACAAAATTTTTATTCTGAAAATTTCTCTCTAACCCAAATTACTCACATTTCCACTAAACCACTCCTCCCTTCCAAGTCCCATGTAAGTCCGTACCAAAGTCGGTGTAAGTCCCATTTTCCTCCCATTCTATGGAACGGACTTGAAGTGGACTTGCAACGGATTTAAAGCGAAAGTGAAACGGAGGTGAGAGGAAGGCAAAAGAAAAGACAGAGAATATCGAATTTTGCAATCCAGGAAATACAAGTGTGTTTTTTCGAAAGTTTTTTGCGGGGAGGGTTTCACCACCCTATTTTTTGCGCTATAACAACTTGATAATCAAGAGATAATAATGGGTGAAACCCTCTAAAAATAGTTACATCTTTCTTCTAGGGGTTTCACCTCATATAATTTATTGATAATCATCAAAATACACCCTAAAAACAGCAAAGGTGAAACCCTCTTGTATAAAAACTTTTGATTTTTTCAAAAGCTACTTGAATGTGATGGTAAATTCTGTACTTTGCTCATCGCTCTTGGTGAGTTCGAGCGTTCCGTTATGGGCACGCATTATCTGACGTGAGAGACTGAGACCTATACCTGAACCTTCCGGCTTAGTGGTGAAGAAAGGAATGAAAATCTGCTCCTGACTCTCAGGAGTTATTGGCGCGCCATCGTTTGCTACGTGAATGAGAGTCTGCTCATTACTATCAATCTCTGCACCTATGCGTATATGGCTTGCACCTGCCTGAATGGCATTCTTGATAAGATTGATAAGAATACGACTGATTTGCGACTCATCTGCATAGATCAGAATATCGTCAGTATCAGGATGATAAGTGCATTCAACACCAGCCTCAGCACATTGTTCGCTTGTAAGTTCGATAACCTGACCGACAAGTGAGTTGAGCATAAGAGCTTTCAACACGGGTTTTGCCACACCAGCCAATTCCCGATAGGACTCAACAAAATGGATAAGATCCTTTGAAGATGAGGAAATAGTTTCAAGACCAGCCTTGATATCCATTTCCCTTTCCTCTTCTGGTTGGCTAGCACTACGGCTCAAGGCCTCACTTAGCGATGCTATCGGACTTACCGTATTCATGATTTCGTGAGTCAGAACGCGGATAAGCTTTGTCCACGACTCCTGCTCATTCTGCTGTCGTCTACGCTCTACAATCCACTTGATTCTGTTCAGGGTCTTATTGAACCTTGTATTCTCCTGAAACTTGAAGTTAAACTCCCCATCCTCAAAGGCATCAAGCATATACTCCAGTTTCTTGCGATCCTTCTCACGCACATATATAGCAGTTATGACCGCTGTAATTACAACGGTCATAATTATTGCCAATATGATGAACCAATTCTGCATCATATTCCATATTTCTTGAGTTTACTATATAGCGTAGGACGACTGATACCCAATTCCTTAGCCACCATACTGAGATTGCCATTACAACGAGCCAGGGTATTGCGTATCGTACTTTCCTCTGCCTCCTCAAGCGTCTGACTTACATCAGGTACCTGCTTTATGCTGTTAAGCGACAAATCACATGCTTGAAGCACCTTACCTTCCGACAATATAACAGCCTTCTCCATCACGTTCTGCAATTCACGGATATTACCATTCCATGCGTGTTGCGTAAGTCTTTTGACGGCATCATCCGATATCATCTCCACACTACGCCTGTATTTCTCTGCATATTTGACAAGGAAACGCTCGGCAAGCGGAATGATATCCCCCGACCTTTCACGAAGCGGAGGCAAGTGCATCTGCATAGTGTTGATTCTATAATATAGATCCTCACGGAAACGCCCTTCACTAACCATCTGCTCCAAGTCCATATTTGTAGCACAAATAAGTCGGATATCTATCGGAATCGGCTTTTCAGAACCAACTCTCACCACAGTTCTGTTTTGCAATACACGCAATAGTTTTGCCTGTAAATGAAGCGGAATATTGCCGATTTCATCGAGGAAAAGAGTACCTCCATCAGCCAGTTCAAACTTACCCACATGGTCGGTATGGGCATCAGTAAAAGCCCCTTTCACATGGCCGAACAATTCACTCTCGAAAAGAGTCTCAGTAATGGCTCCTGCATCAACACAAACCATAGGCTTATGCTTTCTGCTACTGGATGCGTGAATCTCGCGTGCAAGCACATCCTTACCCGTACCATTCTCACCCGTAATGAGTATCGTAGCATCGGTAGGAGCAATCTTATCCATGACACGACGGATATCCTGCATAGCCAAAGACTCCCCCCAATACATATTCTCCCTTACCTCCGCCCTCGGTTTCTTCGTAGCCTTGGGCATAGATTCGTATGCAGCCTTAAGCGTGGCAATAAGTTTCTCATTATCCCACGGCTTTACGATGAAATCATAGGCACCACGTTTCATTCCCTCAACAGCCAACGCAATATCAGCATAGGCAGTAAAGAGAACAATCTGCACTTCAGGATACATCTTTTTCAGCTCTGTTGTCCAGTAGAGACCTTCATTACCCGTATTGATATCGGTATAGAAGTTCATGTCAAGCAGAACCACGTCAGGCCTCATACTATCCATTGTCGAAACAAGAGTTTTAGGCGAGGCTATAACTCCGATTTCCGAAAAATGAGGGGCAAGCAGAATCTTCAAGGCATTGCGAATACCCTGATTATCATCTACTACCAGTATCTTTCCTTTCTTCATATTGAGCGCAAAGATAATAATTTTCTGAGAAACTCCCAAGAAAAAGACCCTCTAAATCCCCCTTAAAGGGGGACTTCCTTTCGCGAATCGGCCCTCCCCCTTTAAGGGGGAGCGGGGAGAGGGTCTTTACTCTACTTTTATCGACTCCACAGGATTGCTTGATGCTGTCTGCAAACAACGGACGGCAACGACGAGATTCGTAATGACGAGAACGACGATAAAGGCGAGGGCAAATACCCACCAAGTTATCTGCATGTGATATGCAAACGTGCTGAAATACCTGTTGATTATCAGCCAGCATAATGGCGATGCAATAACAAAGCAGACAACAACGATGATTGAATACTTCAAGCAGAACATCTTTAGGATATCGTCAATCTCAGCACCAAGAACACGCCTTATGGCTATCTCTTTCTTGCGATGCTGTGTCTCAAACAGAACGAGTCCGAACACGCCCATGAGCGAGATAATGATGGCAATAATGGTAAAGATGGTAATCAGCGTTCCAATCTTTGCCTCTACCTCATATTTGCTTGCCAGTTCCTCGTCAAATATACGGAGTTCCACATTATCAGGATCTTCGTTAGGTAGAATTTCAAGAGCCGTTTTCTTGACATAATCCATAACCTTGACTGGATCTGCCCCCTTGGTAGTTCTTAGATAGATATGATTCAAACAGTGTCCCCTGTTGTCATTATTACCATAGATATAAAAAGCGAAATCTTTACCACTGTATTGTAACGGTAAGAAGTGGAAATCTTTACAGATGCCAGCTACCAAGGCACTATCATTCTCAGCCCCTGGTCCTAAGCCTCCAGCTGTAAAGTCATACTTCTTCTGTGTTGTCTCTGTAAAAATGATAGTTCCATTTTCTGATTTATCATCGGCTATTAAGAAATCACGACCGTCTATTATGTCTATCCCCATAAAATTAAGGAAGTTATAAGCCACAGGATAGCATACGAAGTAAATTTGCACACCATTGTTTTCATATCCCCAAACCATTCTGTACCGACTCACTATATTACCATTCGCCCAAGTAATGTCTGCAATATCAGGATTACTTTTAAGTTTGTCCATAAATGCATAATTCATACTTTCCTTCCAGCCTAATTTTCGGGGCATAGAGCCAGAAATAAGACATTGCTTATTAAATCCCATATCATAATTCATCATATAACTTTGCTGAAGCTTTATGAACGAGGCACAGATGATAAGTCCGATGGATATGGTGAACTGTACCCCGATAAGGATATTCCTAAGCACCTTTCCCGACCTTGAAGTACCGAAAGAACCTTTCAGCACAAAGGCTGGTTGGAACGACGTGATATAGTATGCAGGATAGAGACTACCTACCACAGCCCCTAACAGAGTTACCGAAACAGTTATGAGCAGTACCAAGCCATTCGATGCAAAGTCTATCGGTGCTATGAGCAAATCAGTCAGGGAAGACCGCTCAAACAACAGTATGATGACGGCTGCAAGCATCAGGGCAAGAAGCACCAGTCCAACAGACTCCATGACAAAATTGCCTACAAGCGTCATCCTCGACGTTCCATACACCTTATATGTATTCACGCTCCTTATTCTTGCGGGCACAAGGGCAAAGAAGAAGTTGATGAAGTTGATCATGGCAATAATGATGATGAGAATCGCCACTGCCAAGAAGGTTATATCTGCAGTCTTATTTCCTTCTTGACTGATTGACATAGTATCATTCACATCATTACGATAATACAATTCATTGAATGGAATAAGTTTTACCTTATAGCTTTCAATCTCAAACTTTGCATCATCAGTATCTTGTCCATATCTTTCCTCTATAACAGGTTTAATAGCAATATTGGCATTTTTTTCTGCAGCCTCCTTTACATCTGCATTTTTTAGTTTCACAAAATACTTAAAACTAAACTCACTCCATTCATCAATAAATATATCACGAATATCCCATAGCATTTTTATGTTACCAAGAGCAGATGCTTTAGGAAACTTATCCTTCCATATTGCCACAATCTCAAACTCGGCAGGTTCTTCTGGAGAATTAGAAAATTTATCTCCAATCTTCAGATTGTTCTCCTTGGCAAATTTAGCCGATACCGCAACTGTATTAGGCTTGGCAAGATCTTTGAAAGAACCTTGTTCTTCCTCAAACTTAAATAGTGCGAGAGCACCTTGAGTGAATTTCTGAATATAGGCAGTAAACTTACGAATCTTACCATCCTCTTTTATATAATGAAACTGGCCCTCATCGTCATTATCGCATTCTGCAATACCATACGACTCAACTTCTGGTACAGCACAAAGGGTTCGCTCTGCATAAGGGCGACAAGTATTCGATTGTACTCCATCACTATCACCATATACCATAAGGAATATACGGTCACCATCTTCAACCCCCTTGTTATAACAGAATCCCCAGATAACCTGAGTGAGGATGATGTAAAAGGCGGCGAAGGCAACAGCCATGCCGATGATATTCAGCAGGCTGCTTGCCTTATAATGCCGCAGAGTATTTATGAAATTTATGAAAATGTACTTCATACCTATAATTCGTTCTTTACATCTGATACAATCTTACCATCAAACAAATCAATTGTTCGCTGTGCAACAGCGGCATCCTTCTGTGAATGCGTCACCATTACAATTGTTGCTCCATCGTTGTTGAGTTCCTGAAGTAACTGCATCACCTCCCTACCATTCTTTGAGTCAAGATTACCAGTAGGCTCATCGGCAAGAATCAGTTTCGGACTTGCCACACAGGCACGGGCAATTGCCACACGCTGTTGCTGACCGCCTGAAAGCTGTCGGGGGAAGTGCTTGGCACGATGACTGATATTCATGCGCTTCAGCATTTCCGTCACCTTTGCCTTACGTTCTGACGCAGACACGTTAAGATAACGCAAAGGCAGTTCGATGTTATCATAAACGTTGAGTTCGTCAATAAGGTTAAAGCTCTGGAAAATAAACCCGATATTACCCTTACGGAAGCGTGTACGTTCCTTCTCCTTCAGGTTTGCCACTTCGGTATCAGCAAACTGATATGAACCCTGTGTTGGATTATCCAGCAACCCAAGAATATTCAGCAGAGTTGACTTTCCGCATCCAGAAGGTCCCATTATGGCAACAAATTCGCCATCCTTTATTTCAAATGACACGCCATCGAGGGCTGTTGTTTCTATCTCTTCTGTTCTGAAGATCTTACTGATGTTTGATACTTTTATCATAGTCTTATAGTTTTTTATTGTAATTCTAAAATATCGTTGTCTCCAAAGTTGTCATAACTTGATGTTATAACCTTATCACCAGGCTCAAGTCCTTCGAGCACTTCATAGTACTGAGGATTCTGTCGCCCAATGCTGATCTCACGCTTTACCGCTCGTTTGCCATCCCTGTCAAGAACATAGATCCACTTGCCACAAGTCTTGTTGAAGAACGAACCACGTGGAATAAGAATGGCTTTCTCCGGAGAACCCAATTGTAGATTCATATAGTAAGTCTGACCAGTACGGATATTATCAGGCATCTTACCATCAAACTTGAAATCAGCCTTGAACCTGCCATCGTGCACTTCTGGATAAACCTTTCGTAGAGTAGCCCTGAAGATTGTACCTTGTCGCTCAAATGAAGTAATGAGTCCAGGCACTACCTTATCTATATAATGCTCATCAATCTGAGCCTCTATCTTATACGAACTCATATTACTTATCTGCCCTATCTTTGTTCCACCGCCAATATTCTCGCCAAGTACAGCATCGAGTATTCCGAGTTGACCGTCAATAGGAGCCTTGATAGTAAGGTTATCCTTACGCTTGCGTATCATCTTCATGTTGAGCTGCATATTCTCCAGACTTTCACGCATCCTCTTAACCTGAGTATTACGATAGAGACTATCCTGCACTTCCTTTTCCCTGATGAGCTGATACTTTTCCAAGGCAAGGTCGTAGTCCTCCTTTGCCTTCAAATAGTCTTCCCTTGCAATAAGCTTGTCATCATACAGGGCTTTCTGACGTAGATAAACACGTTTGAGTTGCTTTACATTCTGCTGATATTCCAGTTTTGACTGCCTTACGCTAAGCCTATCCTGCTCCATCTGTATCTGCGTGTTTCGCAGGATGTTCTCCTTCTCAGCAAGTTCCGCCTCTGAATTCAGAATCTGCAAATCAAGGTTCTCGTTGGATAGGCGCAAAATCTCGTCGCCTTTCCTTACATCCGCCCCTTCCTCTATCATTATAGCCTCGACAACGCCACCTTCCACAGGACTTATCTGCACCGTAACCATTGGTTGAACCGTACCGTTAAGACGGATATATTCATTAAACTGTCCTTCCTTTACCTCGCCTACCGTCACGGCTTCAGCCTTTACACGCAATGTGCTGTGGTTCGTTGTCGCAATGGCAAAAACAACTATAATAATGAATATCGAGCCAAGCCACCAAGGTATAGCCTGTTTTGTAAATGCCTTTTTCCAACCTGTCTTCTTTTCTAATATCTTATCCATATTGTTTATTGATTGATATATGGCTCTCCTTTGAAATATCTTACGACTGAATCCTTAATACGAAGTTTCAATAGTGCACCTATACGCTCTGCCATTGCATTGAGGTAAGTCTGTGATGCTGTCTGATATTCTATGGCAGAGATAAGTCCAGCCTCATATTGCTTTGCACTTAGTCTGAAAGCCTCTTTCTGCAGCTCCGCAAGTTTGTCGGCTTGTCTGAATGCCGCCAAGGCCCCTTGACAGTCATCTATAGCCCTTGCCACCTCATTCTCAATATCGCGCATAGTCTGTGCATATTCAGCCTCGGCACGCACAAGGGCGTTTTTCTTTTGCTTCAGAGCTGTTCTGCGCCTCAACTGGTCGTAGATAGGAATGTTGATTGACAACTGCAAATACTCACCGGCATTATTTCTGAATTGCTCGCTGAACGATCTCGGCTTATAGTCTTTCATTCCGGGATATGTATAATAGGTGGTTGACCAACCTCCGTTAAATGATAGCGTAGGGAAGTATGAACCTCGTGCCATCTTCAAATCAACTTCTGCCCTTTTCTTATTCATTGATGCTATCTCTGCTTGTGGAAGTGTTGCCTTTGCTGTTTCTGCGAGTTCGGAGTTGGAAGCCAGTGTCACAACTGGCTCCGCAATACTCCTGTCAATCTTGAGTTCATCGCCAATCGGCCAAAACATCACGTCCTTCAATGTTATCATTGCATCATTCCTCTGGTTGATAGTAGTAATGAGATGATACTGCGTTTGGGCAAGTTCATATTCCATCTGCATTACATCGGCATGGCTCTTCTGCCCCAATTCCTCTTGACGGATAGCCTTGTCTCTTGCTGCCTGTGCCGTTTTCACCTGCTCCTGAAGTATGGTTTCAAGTTCGGTGTAATAGATGACATTACTGAATGCCTCCATCGTAGCCAGACATATCTCGTCCCTTGTCTGTTGTTCCTTACTAACTCCCATCTTAGTCGTAATAGATGCCATCTTGACATTGTTTATCGACCTAAACCCATCAAACAATGTGATGCCAGCATTCAGGCTATATCCATTATAGAAGGTGGTCACATCATTATATGTATTGGTCTCAGGATCAAGATTTCTACCATACTGATTGTATGCGTAGGTCTGAGCCTCAATATTTGGCGTGAACATCTGCATGATTGCCTGTCGCCTCTGCCACCGTTCATCATTACGATTGACAGCCTGAATCTTCATTTTTGTCGAATTACTTACAGCATATTCCATACAATCGTGAAGCGTCATCAATAGTTTGCCGTCCGTTTGCGCCATCGTTTGTCTTACATTGATACAAACAAGTAGCGATACTGAGATTGCAATTATATTCGTTCTTTTCATATTTCGTCAGAATAATATCTGATATTCTCCTTGCCAGATGCGTGCCATAATATTTATCTTATTGATAATCACAATCTTGCAATTTTGACAAACCTATAAAGTGTAAAGAAACTTTACAATGCGTGTAAATATCTTTTACAAAAAGAGATGCAACCTATAATGTTACACAAAAGTTCCTGAGTTTATCATTATTGGGTGAAAAAGCAGGAAATGCAGGAAAAAGTTTGGTTTCTCATTATTTTATTATTATCTTTGTAGCATAATAATTGTGTAAAAAGAAATTCTATAAACCTAAAAATGAAGAAACTATCTATTCTTGGATTAGGCTTGCTGCTATCTGCATCAAGTTTAATGGCGCAGAATGTACGCCCAGTAACAAACCTTAGAAACGGTCAGTTCCCACAACTTACCGCTGACAATCGTGGTGTTTTCCAACTTAATGCTCCTGATGCAAAGGAGGTTATCGTGGATATAGGCGGAAAGAAGTACCCTATGAAAAAGGATGACAAGGGCATGTGGAGTGCGACTACCGATGTTCTGATGTCAGGTATAAACTATTACTTCCTCTATGTGGATGGTGTTCAGATCAGCGACCCTGCCAGCGAGACATTCTATGGTTGTAGCCGTATGGCAAGCTGTATCGAGGTGCCTTACGCAAAAGGTGACGTGCGCTTCGAGCTTGCTGACGTAGCTCATGGCGAAACTACAATGCGTCGCTACTATTCTAAGAACGAGGGTGCTTGGCGCAGAATGTTCATCTATCTCCCACCATCTTATCAGAAAGACCTCTCAAAGACATATCCTGTGCTCTACATACAGCATGGCGGTGGTGAGGATGAGCGTGGTTGGGCTCTTCAGGGAAGAACAGACATCATCCTTGACAACCTCATTGCTCAGGGCAAGGCTAACGAGATGATCGTAGTAATGAGTGATGGCAACTGCAAGGACTTCATCAAAGAACTCACAGAAGAGTGCATCCCACTCGTTGAGAAGACATATCGCGTGAAGAAGGATGCTGCTAACCGTGCTATGGCAGGACTTTCAATGGGCGGTATTCAGACTCTTAACATCGCTGTGGCTAAGCCTGAGCTGTTCCAGTATGTTGGTGTCTTCAGTTCAGGTTGGTTCGCAAGACCTTTCGGCAACAACCCTCAGATGAGTGCTGACGATAACTACAAGAAACTTGCAGAGAGAAAGGATTTCTACAACAAGCAGTTCAAGCAGTTCTATCTCACTATGGGTGGACAAGAGGATATCGCCTTCAATAACTGCAAGACTATGCGTGAAAAGTTCGATGAAATCGGCATAAAATACAAGTATTTCGAAACTCCAGGTGGTCACACATGGCCAGTTTGGCGTGAAAGCTTGTATCAGTTCGCGCAACTGCTCTGGAAGTAAACCAACCTCTATTCGACACATTCAATACGAATGCGCACCTTTGGTGCTTTAACTGACAATAATTACCAATCTACGCAATCTTTTTTCCATAAATAATTATTTTTTATTGGTTTAAGATTGGCAAGATTGGTAATTATCGTCAGTTAAAAGCAGTTTACTGCTATACCTTCTCATTAACATAATGATGAATCTTTGTTCCGGAAGGAACAAGTCAGACAACAAATTTCCCGCTATATCCCCCATTCTCACGAGCAGGGTATATAACGGGAAATTTATTGTGCCTTCAGGTAAATCAATTTTTGGTTACTATAAGAAGTGTCTGAATTCCCCCCATTAAAGGAAATAGAATATCTTTACTTATCTGTCCTTAAAATGCTATTCAGTTTTCGTTCATTAAATAAATTTGGAAATAAATGTAATATAATTATGAATTAAACCACATTTGTGTGGCTGGGGTATATCTTTATTTCTTACCAGACACCAAAGCTTGACGCTGTATCTGGGTTATCGTCGCACAACATAGCAGATGTTTTGGTTTCTGCAACCTTAGGATTTGAGGCATTAATGCTTAATCCAAGGATCCTACAACTTGGTGACAAGAGTGGCAGTAGTGCCATGGACAACATTCTGGTGATGTAGGATAAAGTGTTTCGATTCTTTTTCATTGTCTTGCGAGTTTTTAATTTAGGCTCGGAGTAGTATCACTAATTTCTGGGTGCAAAATTACTGCCTTTTCACAAAAACCTTATGTAATATTTCGTCAAAAATTTGTATATTTTCGTCAAAATGACTATTCTATGCCTATAAAACCCCATTTTGACAATGATTTGACAATGAAATGAGAGAAAAATCAAATAAAAGAAAAAAGGTCAAGTTTAGCAAACTCTGCTAAACATGACCTTTTCTTTCCCCTTTTTCCTCGGATGCTATTCACATCCTGTTCATAATCCCTTAACATTTATTTCCGATGCAAAGATACAACAAAATATTGTAACCTGCAAGAAAAAACAATAAAAAAAGTGTCGAAATTACAATTATGCTATAATTTTTACGTTCTCGCAACAAATTCGGTCGTTACAACTAACATATATCATTATACCAAAAACCTTTGTGATTATAAAGAAAGACTGCAAGAAAAAACTGGAAATAAATCTTTTTTCTCTTTCTTCCCGTTTTCCTTTCTTGCAACTTTTTATTTACAGATATGCAATTATTAAAAAATCGCGGTTTCATCGAGACAAAACCGCTAAAATATGAGCAAAAATCCCTTTATACCTTATTTATATAAAGTGTAAGTGCTTTAAAATGTACAAGTTACACTACTTGATTTATGTCAAGCATTTACATATTTGCATTATTTTTCTTGAAAAATATTTGCACAAATAAAAAAAACTTTATACCTTTGCATCAGAGATCAAAACAAAATAGTTTGACACTCTCATAAATTATTACATTTATTTCCACTTTTTAAAAAATTTAAGTTATGACTACCTCATTCTTCTATAGAATCATCCTCACAGCAGTGCTCACCTTCTCGTTCGCTGCAAACGGAATGGCAAAGGAGCCTAGCTTAATGGATTATAATGGAATTGAATATTTCACTTGGAATATCGATGATAATGGCACTCTTCATATAACCCCTCTCGCTGATGTAACCCCTGATTTCCAGGAGTCTCCATTCATCAAGTACAGAAAGCAGATTACAAGCATCGTTTTCGAAGAGGACTTCTACAATGAGACCACATTAAGCAAGATCGGTAAGAACCTATTCAAAGGTCTTGACAAAGTAAAGAGTGTTACCCTTCCTAACAGTATCAAGAGCGTTGACGCAACAGTATTCGAAGGTTGCACTTCTCTCAAGAATCTGACATCATCAACCTCCAACGACGTCAACGCCAACTCTGACCTTCAGGGATGTGCAGATATCGAGGAGAATTACAATGAACAGTTTTACACAATGTTATAATATAATATACCGTCTTTATTAACCCCTACGTGAGTAGGCATTCGTCTTCATGTATAAACAACACATAAATCTAATCATCTTGAATATCATGGGCACACAAAGCGCGCGGAACCTGTTGGCTTCCGCGCTTTTTCTTTTCTATAAACAGGAAGTTCCAAAACACAAGCAACAGGTCGAAATCATCATAAAGAGCACGAAATAATAGCATTTTCAAAGCGTTTTGAACCTATTTTGTGTTTTTTAGGAATAAAGTCACGAAAAAATTTGGTGGTTTCAAAAAATAGTTGTACCTTTGCACTCGCAATTGAGAAACACCGCTCATTGCAAGACATAAAATGGTGCCATAGCTCAGTTGGTAGAGCAACGGACTGAAAATCCGTGTGTCCCCGGTTCGATTCCTGGTGGTACCACCTCCTCCTTTTTTGAAAAGCCTTGCTTAAGATTCGTCTTCTGCAAGGCTTTTTCTGTTCATTACGTTGATTTTTGTCAATTCTCGTAAAATTCTTTGGAAAAAGAAGATATATTCTAATTTTTTTAATTAAATTTGCAAACGATTTATATATTTGGTGAACAAGAACAAAACCCAAAATAATTATTATTTTTTTATTTCGTAAAGTTATGCAGAAAAGAATTCTTTTTCTGATTGCCACGGTAATGATGTTCATCTCATCAGCTATGGCTCAAGTAACAACTTCTGGCATTAGTGGTAAAGTAACCATGAACGATGTTAATGGCGAAGGTATTATTGGTGCCACAGTATTGGCAGTTCATGTACCTTCTGGCACACGCTATAGTGCCACTACAAATGTTAAGGGTGCATTCGCTATTAAAGGTATGCGTACTGGTGGTCCATACACCATCAACGTCTCCTACATCGGAATGCAATCCAAGTTTTTCCAGAATATAACCCTGTCACTCGGTGAAACATACCATATTAACGTATGGCTCAAGGATGACGAAAAGACACTCGGCGAGGTTGTTGTCAAGGGACAGCTCGGTCTGAACAAAACCCGTACTGGAGCTGCTCAGTCAATAAACAATGCCCGTCTTCAAGAGCTCCCTTCCATAAGCCATAGTGTTGCTGATATTGCCCGTATAAACCCATTCGTCAAGGTTACCGAGGGTGGTGCTATGACGATTGCAGGCTCCAACAACCGATATAATGCCATCCAGATTGACGGTGCGATGTCAAATGACGTATTCGGCCTGACATCAAACGGAGCTAACGGCGGTATGGCAGGAACACAGCCGTTCTCAATGGAGACTGTCGACCAGCTTCAAGTCAGCATCGCTCCATTCGATGTCCGTCAGAGCGGTTTCACAGGCGGTTCTGTCAATGCCATAACAAAGTCAGGTACCAACGAGTTCCACGGCAGTTTCTACTCATACTACCAGAATGACGGAATGGTTTCCGACAAGTACAAGATGCACAACGGAAATATGTCAAATCCTTACGGAAGTATGACAAACTATACCATAGGTGCAACCCTCGGCGGTCCTATCGTTAAGAACAAACTCTTTGCGTTCCTCAACTTCGAACGCATCAATAATGAGTACGACAATGCGTATTCTGCACCTGGCAGCCAGTCTAAAGTGGATTTCGGTGTAGCACAGCAGATCTACGACTACATCAAGACACAGGCCCCTCACTACACAGGCAAACTGGGAACACCAAAGGAATACTCATATTCTGACAAAGTTGGTATCAAACTTGACTGGAACATCAACGACCGCAACCATGCATCTCTTCGCTGGAGCTTTGTTGATGCTAAGCAGAACAACAACACTTCAAGTGCCTCACAGCTCGTAACAAGCGACTATGCATACGACTTTGTGTCAAAGACCAATTCGCTTGTATTTGAACTCAACAGCCGTTTGGGCAAGAACATGAGTAACAAATTCCATGCAACCTGGACATCTGTCCGTGACAAGCGCAACCCTGGCAATCCTTTCCCAATGATTCAGGTTTCAAATGTCGGCGGTGGCACTCTGTGCATTGGAAACGAGCGCTCTTCTATGGCTAACGGCCTTGATCAAGACATCTATGCCCTCACAGACAACCTCACGTGGACTCTTCAGGATCACGAGGTTACAGTCGGCACACACAATGAGCTGTATAAATTCGGCAACCTCTTCTGTCAGGATCTCTACGGAACATATATGTATCAGAACCCTGATGACTTCTTCGCAGGCAAGATCAACCGTTTCCGCTATGGACAGGGCGTTGAGTCTGTAACAGGCACAAAACGCTGGAATGCAACATTCGGTGCAGGTCAGCTCGGTTTCTACATTCAGGACAGGTGGGATATTCTCCAAAATCTCTACTTATCATTCGGTTTGCGTGCAGATATTCCTTTCATGCTTGACACCCCTACTGCAAACAAAGAGTTCTATGACTATGCAAACAAGACACAGAACTGGGGCTTTCAAACTGACCAGAGAATAGCAAAGAAGCCAATGTGGTCTCCACGTTTCGGTTTCCGTTGGAACACATTTAACGACAATTCCCTCATTATCCGTGGCGGTATCGGTGTATTCACAGGACGTGTGCCTTACGTATGGATATCTAACAATATCTCAAATACAGGTATTCAACAGATGTCATACAGCACATTCAGCACATCAAACATCACCCCTCAATACGATGTAAACAATGCTATATATGCTGATCCAACTCTGAACCCAACAGCTCCTGCTCAAGCAGCCCAGACAATCAACGTATTCAACAAGAACTTCAAGTATGCACAGCAGCTTCGTGCAGACCTTGCAGTTGACTACACCGACCCATTCGTAGGCATCAACTGGACACTTGAGGGAATCTACTCCAAGACTATCAATGATATGATTGTCAAGAACTACGATATCACTTCTACAGGCAAGACATTCGCAAGCGAATATGGAATCACTATTGGCGACAACCGTCCTATGTTCCAGACATCAACTGTACCATATTCTGGAATCTACGTACTTGACAACGTTTCAAAGGGTTACAGCTATAACATCTCTATAAAGGCAGAAAAGTCATTCGATTTCGGTCTTGATGCTATGGCAAGCTATACATACGGCAAGTCTAAGACTATAAACAATGGTTCTTCTTCTGTAGCTGCTTCATGCTGGACATACAACTACACACACGGCAATCCTAATGAACCAGAGCTTGCAAACTCAAACTTCAACATACCTCATCAGGTAATGGTATCTCTCTATGAGCACTTCAAGTGGAACAAGGACATCAAGGATACATACGACAATGTAACCACAATCGGTCTTATCTACGCAGGTAATTCCGGTTCTCCATTCAATGTATATGTCAATGGTGATGTGAACGGCGATAACGGTTACAACGACCTGATGTATATTCCAACCGATAGTGAGATTGACGCTATGCTTAATGCTGGCATGTTTAACGCAACTGCTGCATATACAGCAGAGGCACAGGCATCAAACCTTAAGCAATGGCTCGCCAACGAGTACTACCTCAAGGATCACCGTGGTGAGTACTATGAGCGTAATGCAGCTAACGAGAAGTGGGAAAACCGTCTTGACTTCCACATCGACCACAAGTTCGGTTTCAAGTGGGGCAACGACATCAAGTACTTCCAGGTAGGTTTCGACATCATCAACTTCACAAACCTTCTGAACAAGAGCTGGGGTGCTACTCTCTCACACGAATACAACACCTATAACTACTATAGCCCACTGTCATTCTCTAAAGGCAAGTATCAGTTCCTCCACGATGCGAACTACGATATGCGCTCATACAATAACTACAATAGTCGCTGGAGAATGCAGCTAACAGCCAAGTTCATCTTCTAATCATTAGTAAAACACTGAAAGATTCGTATATGAAAAAGATATTTGTAATCGCACTGGTTGCTTTGATGACATCAATGTCAGCTAACGCCCAGTTCTATGACCCCAACAAGAATAAGGCTAAGGAAAAACCAGCTTCAGAATTCAATCCTGACTGGTTTGTAAACTTACAGGGAGGCATTCAACTGCCTAACACCCCGGGCATGGGCAAACTCGTATCACCTGTTTTCAGCCTTAACGTAGGACGTAATATAGCTCCTATTGCATCTGCCCGTCTGGGCATCGAAGGATGCAACTCAAGAGTATTCAACGAATACACAGGCAAGAAGAGGACATTCAAGTTCTTCACCACTTCAGCTGATGCAATGCTCAATCTCACCAACTGTTTCTCATGCACTTCATGCCCAGTGAACTTCTTCCTCATCGGAGGTGTCGGTGTCAACTGGTCTGCAATGGAAACAACAAACTCGTCACATTTCTCTCCAAATGTACGACTTGGAGGTATGGCAGACTGGCGTATTAACCGCAATCTCGCCCTCAACCTTGAGTATCGTGCTGACAATACCAACGACCAGTTCAACGGCCGTTTGGAGGCAGGCACACATGATTGGTACACATCTATCCTATTCGGTATATCTCTCGTTCTCCCAGACGGAAAACCTGTAGTCGTGAAGGAGGAAGACCATTCTGACCAGATTGCAGCCCTCAATGACGAGATCAACAGGTTACGTGCAGAGAATCTGGAGCTCAAGAACCGTAAGCCACAGGTAGAAGTAAAGACCGTTGAGGTAGAGAAGAAGGTAACAGAGAGGATAGCCGTTCTCCCATTCGTATTCTTCGATTGTGGCAAGACTGCAATCAGCAGACATCAGTCACTCAACGTAAAGGCTATAGCCGACTATATGAAGTCAAACAAGGAAACAAAGGTTACAATCACAGGCTATGCTTCCCCAGAAGGCAATCCTGAGAAAAACCAGAAACTCTCCGAGGAGCGTGCTAAAGCTGTTGCCAAGATGCTTACCGAGAAGTATGGCATAGATGCCAATCGCATCTCTACTGCTGCTGGTGGTGCTACCAGCGACATTCTTCCAGAGGCAGACCTCAACCGCGTATGTGTATCTGTTGCTAAATAAGACAAGCTTCATACAATAACAACTACAACTTCCGCCTGTAGAGCTTTAAGATTCTACAGGCGGATTTTTCTATGTAATTATTTGGATTTGTAAGGAAAAAACATTACTTTTGCATTGAAATGAAAATAGGTAATATACAATTCCCTGACAGACCATTATTCCTCGCTCCAATGGAGGATGTGACAGACATCGGTTTCAGAATGCTTTGCAAGCGTTTTGGAGCACAGATGGTATATACCGAATTCGTCAGCGCAGAAGCGCTCATACGCTCCATTAAAAGCACCGTTAACAAGCTGAACATAGCTGACGAGGAAAGACCTGTAGGAATCCAAATCTATGGACGTGACACAGAAGCCGTAGTAGAAGCCGCAAAGATAGTAGAGGATCAGGCACATCCTGATGTCATCGACCTTAACTTCGGCTGTCCTGTAAAGAAGGTGGCAGGAAAAGGAGCTGGTGCAGGTATGCTACAAAACCTTCCTAAACTCCTCGATATAACAAAGCAGGTAGTAGATGCTGTAAAGACTCCTGTAACTGTAAAGACACGACTCGGCTGGAATGCTGAAGACCTCACATCTTCAAGGTTGAATCCCGAAAGTGGAAGGGCACAGATCATAGACCTTGCAGAAGCCCTTCAGGATTGTGGCATTCAGGCTCTCACCATTCACGGTAGGACACGCGCCCAGATGTACACAGGCGATGCTGACTGGACTCTCATTGGCGAGGTCAAGAACAATCCAAAAATCCACATCCCTATAATAGGTAACGGAGATATTAAATCCATTGAGGATGCCAACAAAGCATTCGATACCTACAGTGTAGATGCCGTAATGATAGGAAGAGCCACATTCGGTTGCCCTTGGCTCTTCTCTCCTACTCCATTGACGCTTGACGAGAAGATTGACACTCTACTTGAACAGCTACACATAAACGTAGAAAGACTTGATGAGAAGCGTGGAATCCTACATACAAGACGACATCTCGCAGCAAGTCCTTTGTTCAAGGGGATTCCTGACTTCCGTCAGACAAGAATAGCAATGCTAAGAGCAGAAACGGTGGAAGGCCTAACGAAAATCATAGAAGACACCCGTGTAATGCTCAAGGGTATGGAATCGCAAGATCATCAATAATTCACCAACAAGACAACTTTAGAAACAAATATATGCCTATCCCGCCCCATTATCAAATTGAGGCAGGATAGGCATTAAACATAATATATTTCCACTATGGGGACTTGGGAAGTATATTTAATTCCTCTTTCTGTACTCAGAAGGACTCATTCCCACATTCTCGCGGAAATACTTTCCAAGGAATGACTGGCTTGGGAAATTGAGGTCATCAGCAATCTCGCTTATCTTCTTATTGGTATTGCTAAGCTGATTGCGGATTTCTGTAGTAACATATTTGTCAATCCAGTCGTTAGGAGTACGCTTACTTGTAGTGCTTATTATCTCTGAGAGATATTTCGGAGTAAGTCCCATCTGGTTTGCATACCAGCTAACCCTTCTTTCACTCCTAAAGTTCTGCTCAACAAGCTGGATGAACTTTACAAAGCATCTCTTAGCCTTTGAGTTGTTTGCAGGCTCTGCGCCCTCCCTATCCATCACACGCATAATGGCAGTACCGATGTCATAGATCATAGCGATGATAAGAAGTCTCACTACCTCCTTCTTAAAGCGATAATCGTCGAAGAGAAGGCGTTCCTTGATAATCTCAACGAACTCTTTAACCTTGTCCTGCTCGTTGCTGTTGAGCGGGAATACAGGATGCTCACGCGCAAGCAAGAAGATGCTGCTCATGTCGCGCAGTTCCTTAAAGATCTCATCAATGAAACTTCTTGAGATAAGCATAGCATGACCTTTGGCATTCTCGCTCATCCAAATTTCATTCACAATCTGCCCCTCGGTCATAATCATAGCATCACCAGGCTTGATGGAACGTTTACTCTCATTTAGAGTATAGCCTCCCTCTCCATCTGTACATACTGCGATTATGATACAGTTCATACGTCTTGGTCCATCCAGTTGCGGAAGCATCTGGATATCTTCAAAGAATAGGAGATCATCTCCAATACTTGGAATTTCATGGCTTTCCCTCAGACGATCGAGGCTTACAGTTTCGATTTTGTTCATAAATGCTATTATTTTTCAATTAGTTGTATTAGTTCAATATTCATTGAAGTCGGCATTGGTTTGCCTTCTTCAGGACTTATTTCTATTCTATTTGCAGTAATCATTGAGAATCTCGTGAAAAACTGCTCGTCATATCCGCCACGGCATTTATATTTCATACCGTTGATACGGACCACATCACCTTTTTTTACCCCACGAAGCGTAACCCTTAACTGTCCACTTACCGTTTGCGGAAAATAGAAAGTTGCTGAGTTTTCCGTTATCACCTGTCTCTCTGGTACGACTGTCTTGTAAGGTCTTAAGGATTTGTCTGGAATTATCGGATAATTAGTCACAGGCTTCACAACTGTTGCAGGAATCCAGTCGATGCCGAAGTCTTGTTTTGTTTTCCAGGTGCTATTGTATGAATATGTTGCATCAAAGTCCTCACCATTGAAGTTTGAATAGGCAGGAGCAAGGTGACACATCCATTTTGACTGACTATCACACAACACTTCGCTGCGCTTTTTGTGCTGAACATAGATTTCCGCCGAAACCATCCCCCAAGGCACTTGTTTTAGGCCAACTATAGGCGCATACCATAGTGCAATGACATTATTCCCGCTTTTCACTAATCTGGTGACGTCAATCACGCTCTCTGCAACCCCTTCCTTGTTCATAGGCCTTGAAGGCCAGATAGAAGCCCTTGTTGCAATCCTACCGTTTATATACGGAAGGACATATCCTGTGGTGGAGAGTCTCAGATAAATCCTGTCAGAGGTGTCATTACTCACGAACGGACACTGAAACCACACCTGTTCATTTGGAAATGCAGATGGATGTAAAAGGTATGTTCCCGCCCAAGTCCTTACAGAAGAAATGACTACAAGGACTAAAGTCAGGAACCATATATACCTTTTGCTCTGCATTCTTTATTTTATGCGTCAATATTGGCGTATGTAGCGTTTTCTTCGATGAACTGGCGACGAGGTTCTACGTCATCGCCCATCAGCATTGAGAATATCTCGTCAGCTTCAGCAGCATTCTGTATTGTAACCTGTTTCAGCAGACGTGACTCTGGATTCATTGTCGTGTCCCAAAGCTGCTCAGGGTTCATCTCACCAAGACCTTTGTATCGCTGGGTGTGCAGCTTTGTGTCGTCTGCATTACCCTGACAGTATGTGTCGATGAAACGAAGTCTGTCTTCCTCTGTGTAGCAATACTCCTTAACGTTCTTGTAAGAACACTGGTAGAGCGGAGGAGTAGCGATGTAGAGGTGTCCCTCCTGAATCACCTGTGGCATGAAGCGGAAGAAGAGTGTCATTATAAGTGTGTCGATGTGAGAACCATCGACGTCGGCATCGGTCATGATGATAATCTTATCGTAACGCAACTTCTCGATGTTTGCCTCCTTGGTGTCAGTACCGTCAATACCGAAACGTACTCCGATAGCCTGAAGGATGATGTTCACAGACTCAGACTCGAACACCTTGTGCCATTGTACCTTCTCCACGTTAAGGATCTTACCACGAAGTGGGAGAATAGCCTGAGTGTTACGGTCACGTCCCTGCTTTGCAGAACCACCAGCCGAATCACCCTCGACGAGGAATATCTCTGTCTGCTTTGGATCACGACAAGAGCAGTCTGCAAGTTTACCAGGAAGACCACCACCTGTCATAGGGTTCTTACGCTGTACGTTCTCACGCGCCTTACGAGCTGCAATACGAGCGGTAGCTGCAAGGATAACCTTTTCGCATATCTTCTTTGCCTCGTTTGGATGCTCTTCCAGATAATTGGAGAGAGCCTCGCCTACTGCCTGCTGAACAGCACCTGCAACCTCTGAGTTACCGAGCTTTGTCTTTGTCT
>CAMJKP010000017.1 GCA_946406435.1 uncultured Prevotellaceae bacterium
TCTATGGCTACGATGAAATTCTTTGATGGCATATATGCTGATATTTATTGTTTTTTCTCTTTTACCGTTTAGGATTTCTTACCCTTTGAAGTTTTCTCCGATGATTTAGGTTTGTTGTCCTTCTTAGGGGCATTATCTTTCTTCGGAGTGTTATCTTTTTTAGGAGTTTCTTTTACCTTGGCTTTATCATCCTTCTTAGGTTGACTGTCCTTCTTAGGAGTCTCCTTTGGCTTGGTTTTTTCCTCCTTCTTTGGGGTATTCTCTTTCTTTTCTTCCTTCTTTACGGCTTCCTGCTTCTTAGGTTGCTCCTCCACCTTATTCTTTTCACCTTCCACCTTGTTCTTTTCATCAGTGGTGGTGGCGTTTTCAGGCTGTGGAGCAGGTTGTGCAACGGCAATAGGCCTAACCTGATGTTTCTGACCGTCACGATTGGTACAGATAACCTGATTGGCAAATTCCACGGATATGTAAGAATACTTATTCCATCCAGCTTCGGAGAGGCCGTATTTATAGAATAGCTCTATACGTTGAAGTTGTTTCTGTACAAACTCCGTTACAATATTCTTCCTCTTTTCTGGAAAGCGGCTATTCGGCAGCATACCAATGTTGATGATGTGGTCACCAACACGAGGGACTATTTCTATGGTCTTGTCCTTGAGCACGTTGATTTGCTCTATCTGGTTACGCCATAGGTCATCAGCCATGATTGTAGAGGCGAGGAGGCTGATATATTTACAAGCGTATTGCTTGCTGAGAGCACCGGTAACAATGATCATGTCTGACGTGTATTGTGTGTTTGGCATCACACCGCCATTGTCATCAATATAGTAGTCCTCACCGTTTTCTGCTTTTACTCGAACGATAGGAGTGCGCTGGGTAAGGCTGAGCTTAACGTGTCCCTCTGTAGTGACATAGCACTGTGCCGTCTTTACAAAAGCGGTTTTCAGTAATATGTTCTCTATTTCACGGGTGTTGATGTCGTCAATCCTCTGGTTTAAAGGGTATAAGGATTTCCTCTCAAGAAGCGTTTTTACCTCCGCAGTCTTGAGGAAACCGTTCTCATTCTCATCCTCGATATTTATCTCCACTTTATTGCATAGGCGGGGTGTCTCGTCGGGTTTATTCCACGAGGTCATAGCGAAGACGAGGTAAACGGCAATCACCAAGTCAATGACTATCAGAGCACAGTATTTCCAGTTTATTCTGATTTGCACAGATTTACTCTTTACTCCTTACTCTTTTAACTTTATTCTTTACTCTTTATTATTTCTGCGAGCTCCTCCATATAGTTGTCCAAATCGCCGGCACCAAGGATGATGAGCACGTCGAAATCACGATTCTTCACAAGTTCAGGAACATCCTCCTTATGAACCATACTCTTCTCGATGCCCGGACGAAGGTTATCGTAGATGAGCTTTGATGTAACGCCCTCGATTGGAAGTTCGCGGGCTGGATAGATATCACAGAGTATCACCTCATCAAGCTGTGACAATGCATCAGCGAAATCCTTATAGAAATCGCGTGTGCGGGTATAGAGGTGAGGCTGGAAGATAGCGGTGATATGGCGGTTCTTGTAAACCTCACGCATTGAACGTGCACTCTCGAATATCTCCTTTGGATGATGGGCATAGTCAGAAAGCAGCACATGCTTATCATTACGTATGCGGAAATCAAAACGACGATCAACACCACGATAAGTCTTCATTCCATAGCGAAGTTCATCAGCTGTGCAACCATTAAGTTGCGCCATTGCCATTGCAGCTATGCCGTTCTCAATGTTGATAGGCACTGGCTGTCCGAGTTCAATACCCTTAACGTTCTCAATAGGAGATACGAGGTCGAAGGTAATCTCACCATTCTCAATGCGAATATTCTCTGCGTGGAAATCACCTTCGTTCTTTGAGTAGGTATATGTCCTTACACCATCATGAACATCAGGCTTAACCTCAAGACCAGTATGGATGATGAGAGCACCGCCCGGCTGAATGAGAGTGGTATAGTGACGGAAAGACTCAAGGTAAGCCTCCTTTGTTCCGTAGATGTCGAGGTGGTCAGGGTCTGTTGCTGTAATTACGGACATCCAAGGGCGGAGCCAGTGGAATGAACGGTCGAACTCATCAGCCTCGATGACAACGTATGGGCTGTTGTTTGAGAGGATGTAGTTCGTGCCATAGTTCTTGGAGATACCGCCGAGGAAGGCGTTGCAATCCATAGAACCCTGGTGCATGATATGAGCGCACATCGTTGAAGTGGTGGTCTTGCCGTGTGTTCCGGCAAAGCAAAGGCCTTTGAGCGACTTTGTAAGAGTACCCAATACCTGAGCACGTTTCTGAATGTCAAAGCCACCGTTGCGGAAGAACTGAAGCTCTGCATGTTCGTTTGGTATGGCTGGGGTGTAGATGACAAGACAATGCTCCTTGTCACGGCAAGCAAGAGGAATCTGTTCCACATCCTCCTCATAATGAATAAGCATTCCTTCCTTCTCCAACTGAAGAGTAAGAGCAGAAGGTGTCTTGTCATAACCTGCTACAACAAGGCCACGATTGATGAAATAACGGGCGATGGCACTCATTCCAATGCCACCTGCACCAACGAAATATACTGCTTTTATATCTTGCATCTTTTTATTTACAATTTACCATTTACTATTTACAATGACTTTCCGCTAACTTTATCACCTCTTTTGCGATAACTTCCGCAGAGTTGTGATATGCGAGTTTCTTGACCTCAGTCTCGAGAGAGGCGATGCGTGACTTATCGCTAACGAGTTTGATGGCCTCGTCAACAAGTTGGGCTCTTGCATCCTTGTCTGCAACGAAGATGGCTGCATCTTTATCTGACAGGGCACGAGCATTCTTTGTCTGGTGATCCTCTGCCACGTTAGGAGAAGGAACAAGGATAGAAGCCTTACCCAAGAGACATAGCTCACTGATAGAAGAAGCTCCAGCACGACTGATTACGATATCAGCAGCACGGTAGGCTGTTGCCATATCAGAGATGAAAGCCTGAGCCTTCACAAACTTGGAACCTTCAGCCTTACGCTCACATTCCTCTGCATAGTATTTACCAGTCTGCCACACAACCTGTATCTCTGCATTGTCGAATCTCTCTATGCCACCTGCTATAGAGTCGTTTATGGTACGTGCTCCAAGAGAACCGCCAATAACGAGTATTACGGGCTTCTCAGGATTGAGATTCATAGCCTTGCAAGCTTCTTCCTTCGTCATAGTGTTCTCAAGAAGAGCCTGACGCACAGGATTACCAGTTTTCAAGATGCGTTCAGCAGGGAAGAAACGCTCCATTCCATCGTAGGCAACGCATATCTTTTCTGCTTTTTTCGCAAGAGACCTATTTGTAACGCCTGCATAGGAGTTCTGTTCCTGTATCAGACAAGGAATACCCATTGCGTATGCCGCGTTAAGGGTTGGTGCAGAAGCATAGCCGCCTACTCCCACAGCAACCTGTGGACGGAAGTCACGGATAATACTCTTCACCATGCTACGACTCTTGATGAAGTCGAGCATCACACTTATATTCTTAGGACTCCAGAGAGGGCGGATAAGACCGCGAACAGGAAGTCCTTTAATCTCGTATCCAGCAGCAGGAACACGTTCCATCTCCATTCGTCCGTTAGCTCCGACGAATAGGATCTTAGCATCAGGACGCATTGCCTTGATTGCGTTGGCTATAGACACAGCAGGGAAGATATGGCCACCTGTACCACCTCCACTTACTATTACTCTAAGTTCCTTGTCCATTGTAAATTGTCAATTTTCAATTATTAATTATCTATTAAAACTGCATCATCTCTTCGGGCTGCCGTTCTGCTGATACTGAGAATCACACCGATATAGAGGCAGTTTATAATGCTTGATGTACCACCCTTACTGATAAGAGGCAGAGGTTGTCCGGTGACAGGAACAAGTCCTACGGCTACCATCATATTGAACAATGCCTGTGTAACCATCAGTAGTGCTAATCCCATTGCAAGATATGCCGGGAAAGGATTCTTGCACCTTCTGGCTATAATACCTGTTCTGAAGAGCAATACCACATACAGGAATGCCACGACAAAAGCTCCTCCTAAGCCTAACTCCTCAATGACTATTGCATATATGAAATCCGAGAAGGCCTGAGAAAGGAAATCACGCTCAACAGAGTTGCCAGGACCACGTCCTGTGACGTTACTTGATACGATGGCAATTCTCGCATGACCTACCTGACCATTCTTGTCAAGGTCAAATTTCTCTGGTGGAACTTCTTCTTTATTGGAGAACTCCATTATACGACCTTTCCATGTATCGAATCGGTGAGCGATTTTCTGTACACCTGTAAGTTCTACCTTCTTCTCGTTCTTTTCTTTGTCTTTTATCGCTACAGGTATTCCGTCCTCAGTTTCTTGTATCTCCTCAGTAAGGTGCATTTTCTCCTTATCCGTGAGACTATTTTCAGGAGTCTTACCAAAGGCGAGAATAGATCCTATTCCAAGTCCGATAAGTAAAACGCAAACCGAGACAAGCAAGCCTAACTGTTTTAGTGGAACTCGTCCGATAATCATCATCAGAAAAACTACAAAAGATAGCATTACCGCCGTTGATAGGTTCTCAGGAGCAATTGGAAGTATTAGGAACGCACCTGTTATAAGCACATACTTCATTGCCTTAGGAGCTGCACCATCTGCTATCTGCATAGCACTAAGAATCTGTGCAGTAGCAAGAACCATAGCACCCTTGGCTATCTCTGACGGCTGTATAGGTATGAATCCTATTTTCAGCCATCTAGCAGCGTCATTTTCCTTGGTTCCACAGAAAAAAACAAGAATCAGCATAAAGAAGGCTAAAGGTACGAGTATAGGTGTGGCAAGCTTGAAGAACTTACACTTAATGTTAAGTGTCATCACTATCACACCAAGTCCTATCAATAGAAGGAACGTGTGATAGGTAGCAGCCTTCCAATAGTTGCCAGACTTATATCCCAAGCTTGATGATGCGGAATACACTTCTATAATGCTCACTATACAGAGCAGGAAGAAGACGGCCCATATCACCTTATCGCCTTTGAAGATGTTGTTTATTTGCTTCAGTGAATCCAAAGTCTAATTTATTCTTTTTCCTATTTATTAATTAATATTCTTCACCTGTTCTCTGAATTGCTCGCCTCTATCCTCCATATTCTTAAAGAGGTCGAAGCTTGCACAACAAGGAGACAGCAGTACTGCATCGCCAGACTTAGCCATCTTAACGCATGCCTCTACACATTCCTTCATACTATGAGTATCAGCGATAGGCATATCAAGGTCATCGAAAGCCTCGTGGAGTTTCTTGTTGTCAGCACCGAGATATACAATGCCAGCACACTTGCGAGCTACGAGTTCGTGGATTGTACTATAGTCATTGCCTTTATCCTTACCTCCTACGATAAGGATTGTAGGGCGCTCCATAGCTTCGAGGGCCACATTGCAAGCATCTACGTTTGTTGCCTTTGAATCGTTGATGAAGAGAACTCCATTCTTTTCAGCAACACGCTCCAGACGATGCTCTACGCCAGGGAAATCCTTCAAACACTCGCGGATGATATTCTCATCAACACCTACCTGCTTGGTTGCAAGATATGCAGCAAGGGCATTACGCTTGTTGTGTTGTCCCATCTGAGAGAATTCAAGGCCATATTTCTCAAAGTCAGTATCAACGAAACCGCATAAGGTAGGGTGACCCTCCTTTACTGGCTGACTTGAAGGTGTTGGCTTTGGAGCATAGCCATTCTCACGCTTTGACAATTCCTCTTCGATATGCTCATCCTGCTTCCAATATACGAAGGTATCGTTAGCAGTTTGATTCTGTATGATGCGCATCTTTGAGTCGGTGTAGTTCTGCATCTCGAACTCATATCTGTCCAAATGGTCTGGAGTGATGTTCATCAGAACACTTACATCTGCACGGAAGTCGAACATATTGTCGAGCTGGAATGAACTTATCTCAAGAACATACCATTCATGATCTTCCTGTGCAACCTGAAGGGCAAAGGAACGTCCGATGTTACCAGCAAGTCCTACATCCTTACCTGCCTTCTGCATAATGTAGTATATGAGAGAGGTGGTCGTGGTCTTACCGTTACTACCAGTTATGCAGATACACTTACCCTTGCTATATCGCTTTGCGAACTCAAGTTCGCTAAGGATAGGAGTTCCCTGCTCGATGAGCTTTTTCACCATAGGAGCTGTATCAGGAATTCCAGGACTCTTCAGAACCTCTGTGGCAGAAAGTATCTCAGCCTCTGTATGCTTACCTTCTTCCCAACGGATGTTATGATCATCAAGAACTTTCTTGTATTTGTCCTTGATCTGTCCCATATCAGATACGAATACCTCGTATCCCTGTTTCTGTGCCAGAATTGCGGTTCCTGCACCACTTTCTCCAGCTCCAAGTATTACTAATTTCATTCTTTTTTTATCTTATCTTCAATGTTATTATTGCCATAGCTGCAAGTAGGATTGTAACAATCCAGAAGCGTGTGGTTATCTTTGACTCCAACCAGCATCCCTTTGGCCAGTTTAGCATAACCTTTATGTCTGGAGCCAGCTGACCCGGCTTGATACGAAAGGCATCATGAATAGGTGCACGCTTGAACAGACGGAGTTTCTTATTGCGTTTGTTGCCATATTTGGCAACCTGCACCTGAGTCATCACACTTATACTCTCCATGAAGAACACGAAACATAATATAGGGATAAGTAGTTCTTTGTGGATGATGATTGCCGTAACTGCGATGATACCACCAATTGCCAATGAACCTGTATCGCCCATAAACACCTGAGCTGGGTAGGCATTGTACCAAAGGAAACCGATGAGAGCACCCATAAATGCACATAGGAAGATTACAAGTTCCTGTGACTCCGGTATGTACATTATGTTAAAGTAGGAGGCATATCCAATATGCGATGACACGTATGCGAGAATGCCTAATGCCACACATATTACGGCCGAGTTACCAGCACACATACCGTCCATACCGTCATTCAGGTTACTACCATTACTTACCGCCATTACCACAAATGTGGTGAGGAGAACAAAGAAAATCCATGTGGCGGCACTCTTGTATTGTCCCAGCCAAGTGAACATGCTTGAGTAGTCAAGGTTGTTGTTCTTTACGAAAGGAATAGTCGTAACAGTTGACTTTACAGGCTCACTCTTATATACTACACTCTCTGTACCCTGACGTTGCTGTGATACATTTTCACGGATTACAGCATCTGGACTTGCCCAAAGCGTTAGTCCTACAATGAGTCCGAGAGCAGCCTGACCTATAAGTTTGTATATAGGACGAAGACCATCTTTCGTTATCTTCATCTTGATATAGTCATCGGCAAAACCGATAGCTCCGAGCCATACGGTTGTGACGAGCATCAAAATCATATAGATGTTACGCAGTCTGCCGAAGAGAAGACAAGGCACGATTGTAGCAATGAGAATGATGACACCACCCATTGTTGGTACGCCCTTCTTTTCCACTCCATATGGGTCGATGCTCTTGTCGCGCTGAGCCTCTGTGGCATTGTGACGCTTCATCCATTTGATGAAATACTCACCAAACCAGATGGAGATAATAAGTGAGAGAATCAATGCCAGCAAAGCACGGAAGGAGATATAACTCCACATACCAGAACCTGGAATGTCCCACTTCTCAAGAAAGCGAAAGAAATAGTATAGCATTCTGTGACTAAATAATTATCAATTTTCAATTATCAATTCTCAATTGCCGAAGGCTTTCCTCACCTCTTCCCTATCGTCGAAGTGATGCTTTGTACCCTTGACATCCTGATAGTCCTCGTGACCCTTACCTGCGATGAGGATTACATCACCCTTCTCTGCCATCATAACTGCTGTTCTGATAGCCTCACGACGATCCACGATGCTGATAACAGATTTCATCTGCTGTGCGTTAAGTCCGGCAAGCATATCGTTGATGATATCCTGTGGCTCTTCAAAGCGAGGGTTATCAGAAGTGATGATAACGCGGTCACTCTGCTTTACAGCCTCCTGTGCCATGAGAGGACGCTTACCCTTGTCACGGTTTCCGCCAGCGCCACATACGGTAATAATCTTACCCGACTTGCCCTCCATAACCTCGTGGATGGCATTGAGAACATTCTCAAGTGCATCTGGAGTATGTGCATAGTCAACAAGTGCGGTAACACCTTCCTCTGAACGTATTGGCTCAAGTCTGCCTGCCACGCTCTTCAATGTGCTGAGAGTAACAAGAACATCCTCTGGATTCTTGCCGAGCATTACGGCAGCTCCATATACTGCGAGGAGGTTGCTAACGTTGAACTTACCTATGAACTGCACGCCTACTTCCTTGCCGTTTACTTCAAGATACATTCCCTCGAAATGACACTCTATAATCTTAGCGTGGAAGTCTGCCATAGTGCGGATAGAGTATGTCTTGACTGTAGCCTTAGTGTTCTGAACCATTACCATACCGTTCTTGTCATCGGCATTAGTGATAGCGAAGGCTTTCTTTGGCATATCGTCGAAGAACTTCTTCTTTGCATCACGATAATTCTCCAATGTCTTGTGATAGTCGAGATGATCGCGTGTAAGGTTGGTGAAGATACCACCAGCGAATGTCAGTCCACCAATACGCTTCTGGGCGATAGCGTGACTTGAACATTCCATAAACGCATACTCACAACCTGCATCTGCCATCTTGCCCAACAGCTCATTCAGCTCGATAGGGTCTGGAGTTGTGTGATCTGTTGGATAGGCCTCACCCTCCACATAGTTGCAGACAGTTGAGAGCAAACCACATTTATGTCCCATCTTACGGAACATATTATATAATAATGTGGCGATAGTGGTCTTACCATTTGTACCTGTCACGCCAACCAGTTTCAGCTTAGAGGTAGGATTGCCATAGAAAGTAGTAGCTACCTGACCAACGACATCCTCTGTATCTGCCACCTGAACGTAGGTTACGCCTTGCTTCTTCTCCTCTGGAAGCTGTTCGCAGAGAATAGCTGCTGCACCCAATTCCTCAGCTTTTGGAATGAACTTATGTCCATCCACCTGAGTACCGCGCATAGCGATGAAGAGATGACCGTCAGCCACTTTTCGGGAATCAATATTGACTCCCTTGATGTCACACTCAGCATCACCTGTAATGCTGATAGTAACTATATTCTTTAGCAAATCACTCAGTTTCATATCTTTTTATTTTTTAGTTCAATATCAATTCTATCTTCTGACCACGCTTGAAAGGCTTACCATGAGCAAGGCTCTGTTGCATAACCCGACCTCTGCCCCTGATAGTCACCTTCATTCCACGACTCTCAAGTAAATAAACGGCATCACGAGCACCCATACCTATTACGTCTGGCATCTGGTTCTTAGGAGTTGCCGCCACTTTTTCAAGTTTCACTTCCTTATCATTGCTCTTTGCTGAGCCCCAGACAGGATTGCCTGTTACATAACTGCCATTCCATCCTCCGTTAGTCTTCATACCGAGCTTTGAGAGAACATAGTCAGCAGCAAGGATATTACCTCTCTTTACATCTGGGACGAAGCGTGAAAGCTCATCCTTTGCAGCCTTACTTGGGTATCGGATGTTCTTTGCCATAATGCCCTCGGCAATATCGTGGAACACCTGACCACTCATCAAACCACCAGATGCAGGTAATCCTGACTTCTGAATACATACTATACAACTATACTTTGGCTTCTCTGAAGGGAAGTATCCGCAGAAACTAAGCAGATAATCCACAGTACCGCTCTTGTAACTACCATTATGAGCCTTTTGAGCTGTACCAGTCTTACCAGATACATCGAAAGCCCTTGAACCTGCAGTCTTACCCAAACCTACGTGCACCACCTTGAACAGAATGTCCTGTATTATGCCTAATGCTGCATTGCTGCATATATGCTCTTTGATAACCTCCACAGGATATTCCCTTACCACCTCTCCGTCTTTCTCCACACGAGTGACGAAACGAGGCTTAACCATCTTACCGCCATTGGCAATGGCATTATAGAAGGTAAGGGTTGAGATAGGTGGCACCTGAGTCTCATAACCGATACTCATCCAAGGAAGAGCCGTCTTACTCCAGTTTGACCAGTATTTGCCAGTCTTATCCCTCTTAGGGAAACGGATTCTCGGTGCGCTATATTCTGGGAAAGGCAACTTCAAGTCGGTAGCCAAACCAAGACGATGAATGCCTGCAACGAACTTTTCTGGGTTCTTACCATAGAACTTGTCTATCAAAACGCTGACACCGATGTTTGAACTAACCTGAAGGATACGTGATACATTAATTACTCCATATCCTCCGTTATGCCAGTTGTGGTCGCGCATCTTGGCTCCGTGCATCTCCATTATACCATAGCCAGTATCCACCTTACAGTTGGCTGTATCTGGTATAAAGCCATCCTCAAGGGCGGTAAGAATACTTGCTGTCTTGAACACAGAACCCGGCTCAAGCAAGTCTGCAATAGCGTGGTTACGACCTTCGTAATAGTTGCCAAGAGAATCACGGTCGAGGTTTACCATTGCCTTGATATCACCCGTAGCTACTTCCATTACGATAGCCACACCTGTATAGGCATGATCCTTGATAAGTTCCTTTTTCAAAGAACGCTCTGCGAGGTCCTGAATGCTAACGTCAATAGTCGTGACAATATCCTCACCATCAACGGCAGCTGTATCGCTTATATTGATAAACTTATTCAGCACCTTACGTCTGTGCTTGATACCTGGAGTTCCTGCAAGTACGGTATCGTAGGCAAGTTCCAGACCTGCATAAGCCTTACCTGTCTCCTTGTAGGCAGAACCTACTATTGATGCAGCCATAGGACCGTAAGGGCGGTTTCTCACCATGAACTTCTGAGCATAGAATCCGCTCAATCCCTGACGGAGCTTGAAGATAGGCAGTTTCTTTACCTCCGTATATTTCATGTACGGAATACGCTGTTTCCATACTGGCCATGCCCTATGATGCTTGCCCGTAGTGGCTGACTTCCACGCATAACCGTCCTCTAAGTTCTGAAGGAATTCTTCTGCTGAACGTGAAGGGAAGAGCTTATGAAGTCCTTTGCAAAGTTCCCTAAGTTCCTTTGTCGGCTTACCCTGGGCATCATGCCAAAGCGTATCACACTTGGATTCACGTATAGCCTCGAAATCCATGTAGATACGATATTCAGGAAGGTTACAAGCCAACTGCTGACCACCAGCACTCAAGATATTACCTCTTGTCGGCTCAATGATAACACTATCCTTCTTCACCTGAGCTGCCACAGCAAGCCAGTATGATCTCTCGGCTGTCATGACATAGAACGCACGTCCCAATACTGCAACGGCAACGAACATCATCACTACTGCAATGAGGGAATAGCGTGTCATTGACTTTCTATTGTCAAACTGCTGTTTCATTTACTCAGGCACGTTAATTTTATATGGTGGATCCTTTGGAATCTGCAAGGTACTATCGCCTTGCTGTTCCAACATATCCATAATGTTACTTTCTCTACTTTTCTCCGTCAAGAAACTTGTCACAACGGTGGCTTTATATCTGATAGCCGTTAGATCTTGCTCCATACGGTCTATCTCCACCATCTTCTGCTGACATTGGTAACGGCATGTTATATATATAATAAGGAAAAGAGTGATGAGCAGCACCAGTTTTATCTGACTCTGTATGACATGTGCCAGAATTGCACCTCCAAGAGTACGGCTCAAAGAGAAGCTTGATGGCGGCTGGGTCTCTGACTCATGTGCCTCCTGATGCATGATATCCTCAAGGGTCTTGGCAGTAGGGTCATGCCCTTCTGCTGTTTCCTGAGCGTTCTCGGCAAGATCCTTGTCAATCTTCTCCTCTTCAGAAGCAGACGCAAGATTTTCCTGCACCGCAGATTCCTCTGCCGGCGTAGGAGCAATAGTGAGTTTTATGTCCTTGTCGTCTTGCATCGTTATTTATTCCTTTTGGTTGTCTATCTTTTCAGCTATCCTCAACTTGGCACTTCTTGAGCGAGGGTTTTCCCTCTGCTCATCATCATTAGGCACGATGACCTTGTTGTTTACAGCCTTATACGGAGTACTTACTCTTCCAAAGAAGTCCTCGTTGCGCTTGCCCTCTGCGTTGCCTGTCTTGATGATGTTCTTTACAATCCTGTCCTCAAGACTATGATAGGTTATCACCGACAATCTGCCACCTTCTCCAAGCCACTCGGTAGCGGCATATAGCATCTCGCGCAGAGCGTCCATCTCGTGGTTTACCTCAATACGTAGTGCCTGGAAGAGCTTTGCCATATCCTTCTTTTCACGCTCACGCTTGAAGAAAGGCTCTACTGCCTTAAGAAAATCCTGAGTAGTCTCTATCTTTTCCTGCTGACGATATTTCACCAGAGCAGAGGCAATCTTTCGTGAGTTCTTCATCTCTCCGTAGAGATAGAAGATATCAGCCAACCGATCCTCATCGTAGGTGTTCACGATATCAGCGGCAGTCATTCCGGCACGCTTGTTCATTCTCATATCGAGAGGGGCGTCAAAGCGGAAGGAGAAACCTCGTGTCTCATCGTCAAAGTGATGTGAAGATACTCCAAGGTCGGCAAGCAGACCGTCAATATGATCTACGCCATAGTATCTCATCCAGTTGTTCAGGTATCTGAAATTACTTCTCACGAATGTGAAGTTCTCAGGAGCCTCCCCTATATTCTGCTCGGCATCCGCATCCTGATCGAAACTGAAGAGCCGTCCTGTACCATTCAGTCTGCGTAGTATCTCACGGCTATGGCCACCTCCTCCAAAAGTCACATCTACGTAGATGCCACCCGGACGGATGTCCAAACCGTCAATACTCTCGTTGAGCAAAACTGGTATATGATACATTTCTGAAAATTACAAGTTATTAATCACAAATCACCAAGTTACTTAGTTGCAAGTGAAAATCCTTAGTTGCAAATCGTTGAGCTTTTATTACTATCCCCTTTACGGGGAAAGGGTGTCCGAAGGACGGGAAAGGGGTTGTGTGGAAAGGGGTTCCTCCATCAATTCCTCCAGAGCCTTGCCGAAGTCCTCAGCATCCATAAACGGTTTGCTATCCTTACCGCCAGCCCATATCTCGATGGTATCACCCACACCAAGGAAGCGAACCTCCTGCGTGATGCCCACCAACAGCTGATAGCGTCGAGGTATCAACATTCTACCGCTCGCATCAAGATTCACCAACTCAACATCCGACACAAACTGACGGTATATCTGCTGATGCTGCTTGTTCCAGCGATTGAGCTTTGAGCGAAGCATATCCACCTGCTCATTCCATACGCTTTCTGGATATAGCACGAGACAATCTTGGAAAACATCCTTGCGCATGACAATCTGGTCCTCGCCAGATGCCTGGAGCACCTTGCGGAAACCTGCAGGAAGGAACACTCGTCCCTTACTGTCTGCCTTTGCCTCTATGTTGCCTAAGAATCTCATTTATAGCTATATAATCACGCGCATGTTAATTTATATTATAATTTGCGTTCAAAATTACACAATTTTCCCCACTTTCCACCACTTTTCTCCACTTTTTTTTCGATTTTTATATTTTTTTTATTTTCGGGCACGAAAAGTCTTAGTGAACTGATGTTGGAAACCACGCTTTTTCTTCGCTTTTCCTCCGATGTTTCTCCATCACTGCTCCATCGCTGGTCCATCGCTGCTCCATCGAATCGATGGACTTGATATGGCGTTGATATGGAGTAACGATGGAGTATCTTCCTTGGAAGAGCGGAAAGAAAGCAGAAAAGCAGTAAAGAAAATTTGATAGTGCTCTGAAATAATTTGGGAAAAATTTTGTGAAATAAAAAAGATTGTGTATTTTTGTGCCCGAAAAACTTAAAACTTTAAAAATTCAAGAAAATGAAGACATTCTACAACCGTATTTTCATGCTTACAATGGCAATAATGATGTCATTGTCATCATTTGCAGTTCATATTTATAACCAAACAGTCGAGATTGGTGGTATCTACTACTCTATTTATTTGGATGAAAATACACCCCCATATGCATGGACAACATCCCATGATTATATTGAATATTCTGGTGAAATAACCATTCCAGCTTCAATTACTTGTGAGGTTGACTATACATGGTCTGGTGATGATAAGTACCAATATAGCGACGTTGCATTCCCTGTGATGTATATTAAGTGGGGAACTTTTAGAAATTGTAAGAATGTCAAATCCGTAACCCTTCCCAACTCTGTGATAGAAATCGACAGAGGGAGTTTTGAGAATTGTGGACTTTCCTCTGTTACAATACCTTGCACAGCGGTGGGAGATGGTCCTGGGATGTTTGAGGGAATTCTTCCTGGAGCATTTAAGGGGTGTACCAACCTTACTTCAGTAACCAATTTGTCATGTGTTCCACAAAATATTAATTTTGCTTGGCTTGAAGAGCCTGCATTCGAAGTATATGGTGACCTTCACGTCCTAAAAGGTCGTAAGCAGGCATATCAGGATGCTCCTATATGGAATAAATTCAACATAATCGACGATGTAGAAATCACACCTACAATGGTGAAGGAAACTATTGATGCAATCGACAATGTTCAAAAGGTTTATGCAAACGACCCAGCACTTAAGTTATATGCAGTCAAAGCTCTAATTACCAATGCACGTATCGCTTTCGATGCTCTTAACAAGGAACAGCAGGCTCAAGTAAAGAACATAAATCTTTTGATTGAAGCAGAAGAGACTTATGGGGAGTCTACTACTGGTGTTGCCAATATCAATTCTGACAACGACAAGAAGGACGGGAAGTATCTTGAGAATGGTAAAATCGTGATTAAAAAGAATGGCAAGAAGTTCAATATCAATGGTTTGAACGAATAAATATCCTGTCTTTTTTATAACGCAAAGACGCTAAGTCGCTGAGTTTTTTCGGACACAGAAAAATTCCAAAGAATATTTCGTTTATTCTGTGATTTCCGTGTTCAAAATTAATCTCTGCGCCTTAGCGTCTTTGCGTTTGTTTTATGTTTTGCTTAGAAGAACTTTGAGGGGGGTAATGTCAAAAAATGTTAGGATATTTTGTTTTCTGCAAGTAATTTCGTAATTTTGCAAGATTAATTAGCAAGCAAGGTAAAAATGAGCATAACATCCATAGCAAGACTTTACTTTCTCAAGAGACAGAAAGAGCTTGGGCGCCACATGAATGAGGGTGCCCAGATGCAGAATGATGTCCTTATGAGTCTGCTTCGTCGGGCAAGCGATACGGAATACGGAAGAAACCATATCTTCAACATGACAAGGTCGTATGAGGATTTCGCCCATAATGTGCCTGTCAATACCTACGAGGAACTTAAAGGCGACATCGACCGTATGCGTCATGGCGAGAAGGATGTCCTTTGGCCTGGACAAGTAAAGTGGTATGCCAAATCATCTGGTACTACTAATGACAAGTCGAAGTTCATACCAGTTAGTCCCGAGGGATTGAAACACATTCATTATCAGGGAGGTAATGATGCTGTGGCTATGTATCTCCAAAATAATCCGAAGAGCCGTTTGTTCGATGGTCGCTCACTCATTCTTGGAGGCTCTCATTCACCAAACTATAACGTGGCAGGTTCTCTTGTAGGCGACCTTAGCGCTATCCTTATCGAGAATATCAACCCACTTGTGAATCTTGTGCGTGTACCAGACAAGAAGACGGCTTTGATATCCGATTTCGAGGTTAAGCGTGACCGTATCGCTCATCTGTGTCTTGACAAGAATGTGACTAATATCTCAGGTGTTCCTTCGTGGATGATGTCGGTCTTAATGCGTGTTATGGAACTGTCAGGAAAAAAGCATCTTGAGGAGGTATGGCCTAATCTTGAGGTATTCTTCCACGGAGGTATTGCCTTTACACCATATCGCAGTCAGTATGAGCAACTTATCACGTCTCCTAAGATGCATTACATGGAGACTTATAATGCCTCTGAGGGATTCTTCGGACTTCAGAATGATCCTAACGACAAGTCTATGCTCCTCATGCTCGACTATGATGTCTTCTATGAGTTCTTGCCAATGGATGAGTTTGGAAAGGAGAACCCTAACATTGTACCGCTTGAAGGCGTTGAAACCAGCAAAAACTACGCTATGCTCATAAGTACGAGTTGCGGTCTTTGGCGATATATGATAGGCGACACCGTAATCTTCACATCAAAGAATCCTTATAAGTTCTATATCTCTGGTCGCACAAAGCACTTTATAAATGCCTTTGGTGAGGAGCTTATTGTGGATAATGCGGAGAAAGGCTTGAAGTTCGCTTGTCAGAAATGTAATGCTCAGGTACTAGAATATACTGCCGCTCCAGTATTCAGAACCGAGGGGGTAGTTCCTCACCATCAATGGGTTATCGAGTTCTCAAAAGAACCAGAGGACTTGGATGAGTTTGCCGATGCTCTCGACTCTAAGCTTCAGGAACTCAATTCTGACTATGAAGCAAAGCGTTACAAGGACATCAACATGGTTTGTCTGAAAATTGTCAAGGCTCGTCAAGGACTCTTTGAAGAGTGGATGAAGAGTCGTGGAAAACTCGGTGGTCAGAATAAGGTTCCAAGACTCTCAAATTCAAGGGAATATGTAGAGTCGTTGATTGAGATGAATAAGTAACGGCCCCCCTCCGCCTCCCCCGAGGGGGAGAGGTTTTAGATAGTATTTCTAATCAAAGGGGGTTCAAATAATAAATGAAAATATAATTGAATGCTTTTTAGCGATAAATACCATATAATTCCTTGCCCCTCACGGGGAATGTCGAAGAAATCGACGGCTCGAAGAGGAAAGTCAAAGGATGCCCATAGGGCAGGAAAGGGGCTGTTCTTCTTGCTCATACTATTTCTGTCCTCTTGTGCCCGTATGGGAAACCCTGACGGAGGATGGTTTGATGAGACTCCGCCTCGTGTATTGAGCGCCTCACCTTCTGATAGAGGTACTAACAGCAAGAGCAAGAAGGTTATCATCAATTTCGACGAGTTTATCAAACTTGAGAATGCAAGCGAGAAGGTTGTCATCTCACCTCCTCAGCATGAACAGCCGGAAATAAAAGCTGCTGGCAAGCGAATAATCATTGAACTAAAGGATTCTCTCAAGGATAACACCACTTATACCGTGGATTTCTCGGACGCTATTACCGATAACAACGAGGGAAATCCTCTTGGCAACTATACTTACAGTTTCTCAACAGGCGACCAAATCGATACTCTTGAGGTATCAGGCACAGTACTTACTGCCGATAACCTTGAACCTGTTAAGGGAACTCTCGTAGGTCTTTATCGTCTTACCGAAAGCCAGTTGGAAGGTATAGCTAACGGCATGCCTGTTAATGCCTTTGATTCAATTATCTTCAAGGAACCATTTATCCGTGTGGCAAGAACAGACTCACGGGGTAGATTTGTCATTCGTGGCATAGCTCCAGGCTCCTATCGTGTCGTGGCTCTTAATGACATGGATGACAATTTCATGTATTCACAGGCTGCAGAAGGCTTTGCATACAATTATGATTTGATAGTACCAAGTTGTGCTCCGGATATACGACAGGACACTATCTGGTCAGATACCATTCATATCCGTGATATCAAACAAGTACCATACACACATTTCCGACCAGATAATATTGTGTTGCGTCAGTTCGTTAAGGAACAGACAGATCGTTTCTTCCTAAAGGTTGAACGCAAGGAAGCTAATATGTTCCAGATGTTCTTCAGCGGACCTAGTGAGATGATGCCACAGATTAAGGGTCTTAACTTCGATGAAACCGGTGCTTTTGTAGTGGAATACACTCCAAAACTTGATACTATAACCTATTGGATAAAGGATTCTGCGCTAATTGATAATGACACGCTCAGGATGGATTTGACTTATGAGGCGACCGACTCTCTTGGTCATCTCGTACTCCAAACAGACTCTGCTATCGAGGTCCTCTCAAAACAGCCATACGAAAAGCGTATGAAGCAGTTGAAGAAGGAAATGGAGGACTGGGAAAAGAAACTCGCCAAGAAACGTAAGCGTGGCGAAGAAGTTAAGGATACTCTTTTCCCTGTCAAGCCTCTTGAACCCAAGTATGAAGTCCATCAGAGGATGGCACCTGACCAAAGCATCTATATAACGATGCCGACCCCCATTCAGAAAATAGATACTGCTGCCATACATCTCTATATCAAACAAGATGATAAATGGTATAACGACCGTTTTGTCCTACGTCAGAGAAAGACGGAGAATGCCACCCCACGTAATCTTGAGTTGATAGCAGAATGGAAGGATGGTGCTGAATACAGTTTCGAGATAGATACTCTTGCTTTTGAGGATATTTATGGAAGGAAGTCTAATCCGTATAAGGCTGGCATCAAAGTCAGCACAGCTGATGACTTCAGTTCACTTTTTGTTAAGCCTCACTATCCGGGAGCTGACTCCCTTGATATTGTTGTACAGATGCTTGATAGGAGCGAGAAGGTAATAAAACAAGCCCTTGCCGTCGATGGAATCGCAGAATTCTACTATGTCAAGCCTGGAGAATACTATCTTCGAGCATTCATAGATAACAATGGTAATGGCAAGTGGGATACTGGCGATTTTGAAAAAGACATCCAGCCAGAAGAGGTATATTATTATCATGAGAAAGTTACCTGTCGCGAAAAATGGGATGTCACACGCGAATGGGATCTCCTTTCCCGCCCTCTTGACAAGCAGAAGCCTGGTGAGATTACCAAACAGAAGGCTGATAAGCAAAAGACCATAAAGCAACGCAATGCTGAGCGTGCACGTGAAAAGGGTATCAGGGCACCGGAAAGCTATTAAATAATAAAGTGAAAAATGAAAAAAATAAAGATACAAGTTAGAATTCCTAACGAGATAAGAGTTATCTGTATTTTTCATTTTTCACTTTTAATTTTTCATTTATTATAGGGAAAATCCCCTTCCGATATAGGGAAAAAGACTCTCGTTGCAACAGAGTAATCACTACCTTTGCCCTCAGAAACTCAAAAATAGTATGACTTATGAACAAGAAAATAACAACTCTACTCATATTCTTCTCTATGATCATCTGTTCTCAGGCAAATGCACAGTGCACATTCCGCAACACAGCCTTGTCAGGTAATGAGAAGATTAGTTATAACCTTTACTTCAACTGGAAATTCATTTGGGTAAAGGCTGGCACGGCTAATATGAACACCGTGTATAGCACTTTCAACGGCACGCCTTCATTCAAATGTAGTTTGACAACAACCACTTCAAAGAAAGTGGATAAGTTCTTCATGTTACGCGATACCTTGCTTGTCCACAGTTCTCGTGATATGGCACCTCTTTACTACAAAAAAGTTGCGCATGAAGGAAAGCGATATTATGTTGACGAGGCAACATATAGTTATCCAAATGGCAAATGCAGCGTATCAATGCGTCATTTACACTCAGATGGTACGGTTTCAACGGAGAAAAAGACCTATGACCATTGTGTCTTTGATATGCTCAACATCTTCTTGCGTGCCCGTAATTTCGACCCAACCAATTGGAAGAAAGGCCATGTGGTGAATATTGACATTACTGGCGGTTCTGAGCTTACCAAAGCAAAGCTCATATATCGTGGTAAGGATAAGGTGAAGGCTGACAATGGCACAAAATACGATTGTCTTGTGCTCTCATACGTTGAAAAAGACGGTAACAAAGACAAGGAAATAGTACGTTTCTTCGTTACTGACGATGCAAAGCACATCCCAATTCGCCTTGACTTATTCCTAAAGTTTGGTGCAGCTAAAGCGTTCCTCGCATAAGAGTAAGTCCGATATAAGTCCCATGTAAGTCCGTTGTAACTCCCATTTTTCTCCCTTCCCTTAAGAGTGGAAAATGGGAGTTATATATAATGCCTATTTTACAAAGCCCTTATTTGCCCACTTGAAGCTATTCCAACGTGAAACGAAGATAGCACCACGGATATTCTCGTCGAGCACAAAGGCAAACCACATTCCGATAAGTCCGAAACCGAACACAATACCGAAAAGATAGCCGAAACCAACACCTACGAGCCATTGTACGATGATTCCGAGGTAGAATGGGAAGAATATATCGCCAGTTGCACGAAGGGTGTTTGTAGCCCATATATTGATGCATTTTCCGACCTCAAGCAATACATCCACCCAGAAACACCAACATACAAGGGTAGCAATTTCCTCATTATCCGTGAGTGAACCAGCAATAAAAGGTCCACACAAAGCACATAACACAGAGAAGGTAAGGGTTATTATAGCCCCTCTATGCCACGCAAACTTACCTATGACATAAGATGCCTGCGTCTTCTCAACACCAGTTAGATGCCCCACCATAATAGAACTTCCCTGTGCTATACAGATAGCATAGAGATACACAAACATCACCACGTTTCCAACATAGATACGAGCCGTGAGAGCCTCATTGCCTATCATATTTATGAAATAAATGATAGTTAGCTGCTGAAGGTTATAGGATATGTTCTCACCCGCAGAAGGCAACCCGATTTTAAGGAGCTTACGCATCTCGGAGAATGGGAATGGACGGAATAGGCGCAATGGGAAACTTGGTATGAGTTTACGGTTAAGCATCACGATAAGCATAAGCATAGACACCATACGCGAGATACTTGTTGAGATAGCAGCACCCTCTGCACCAAGGGCAGGCATTCCGAACTTACCGAAAATAAGGGTATAGTTACCAATGATATTAAGGATATTCACCATCACAATGACAAGCATAGGATATATTGGCTTGTTAGCAGCTCGAAGAATAGCACTTATGGTTGTTGTTATGGCTTGAGCAAAGGCAAGAGAACCTACAATCTGGAGATATGGCTTTCCATATACCATCAGTTCAGGACGAAGCCCCATAAACAAAAGCACAGGCTCTGCAAAGAGGAAGAGTAACATACTTGACATCAAACCAATAGTGAGATTGAGTATAAGAGCCACTCCACTTACTTTGACAAAGCGATCCCGTAACTTTGCGCCAAAATATTGCGAACAAAGCACAGAGGTACCAGCATTGATAATAGTGAAAAGAAGGAATACAAGTTGCAGAATCTGGTTATCCATTCCTACAGCAGCCACAGCATCATCACTATGCTGAGACAACATGAAAGTATCCACACCACCCAAAAGGAAGGTAAGGAGCGTTTCAAGCAGAATAGGCAAGACAAGCCTATTCAACTGCCGTTGAAGTCTGACTTCTATTCTTTTCTGATTGCTGTTATCCATTTTACAATTGTTTTCGGCTACCAAAGTGCGAAGCTTTTTCGCACGTTTCCAATTTGCGATTTGTGCGCACGTTTCTAATTTGCGAGTGCAAAGTTACAAAAAAATAATTTCAGCACCGAAGAATTGTCATTATTTCGATGCTGAAATTATTGCAAATCAAGACCAAATGAATGAAATTGAGAAAGTTACGCTCTCTTCATCATGCGGTTAAGCTGCCATATACATGGAATAGCGATAATAATTGAGACAACAACAGATGTGTAGAGAAGAGTCTGATTGCCATTAAAGTATTCAATCAGATGAGCATCTGACTTGACATCCGGGAATATCCATGTAAGAACAAATGCCACAGAATTATTAATCCAATGGTATAGTATTCCAGGAATAATACTTCCCGTACGATAATACATCCATCCAAGTAATGTTCCTATGAGTAATGCATGAGGGAACTGGGCTGGATTTAGATGTGCTCCGGCAAAGAACATAGCCGACATCGCAATCGCTATCCAGGCTTTTGAATTCGTGAGTCCGCCAAAACTCTCATCCATCCATTCCAATAGTTTACGGAGCACAGCCCCACGAAATACCACCTCTTCCACCAAAGGAGCAGAAAGACCTATTACGATATAACCTTCAGGGCTTCTCAACAGCCTATCGAATTGTTCTGCAAGCACATCTTTCATCCATTGGTCAGGCAAAAGATCCTGTATCCATGACGATGGAAGAATAATAGCAAAAGCAAGTAAGGAAACCCATCCCAATACTCCATAAGGCTTGGAGGCAATATAATTGCTCGAAACAGGGCACCACTTTGCTCCCAAGAATGTGACGAGTGTTACTATGGAATAAAGAATGGTACTTAATACCGTATGTAAAACGACAATGTCATAATCCGCACCAGTAAAGAAAGGCACAACTGCGAATTGCACCAATAATGCCGACAAAGCCTGACATATCAAGAAAAATCCAACAAAGATAAAAGCGTGTTTCATCTCAAAGTTTAGTATTTAGAGATTAGAGGTTAGAGGTTGCTTTGAAAAACCTTCTTCTCGTCAAAGGCAGGGCATCTGGATGTAGGAGATATTTGTTTGCCTCAAACGCATCCTCAGCCAGTTGTCTTGCAAGATCAGAGACAGAATCAAAACGGCGTTCAAGCCTTAGCTTCTTACAGAACTCTACACGTATCTTCTTTCCATATATGTTTTCTCGGAAACGAAATATGTTTGTTTCAAGCGTGAGTTCATTGATTCCGTAGGTAGGACGATGCCCTATGTTCATCATTCCATTATACATCTGGATATCACCCTCAACTCTCACCTTTACGGCATATACTCCGCCTACAGGGATTATCTTCTGTGGGTCAATATCAAGATTTGCAGTAGGGAAACCTATCTTCCTACCCTCATGATAGCCCTCAACAACAGTTCCTTCCACGCTATAGCGATGTCCAAGACATTCTGCAGCCTCATCCACCTTTCCATCGGCAAGAAGCTCCCTGACCAAAGTAGAAGAGACTCTCTTTCCGTCTGCAAGCTCAAGAGGGTCACATTCCACCACTTCAATGCCTAAAGCCTTACCATAGCGTACATAGTCCTCAAATCCCTCGTCCTTGTTCTTACGGCCAAAACGATTGTCATAGCCGAGAAGCAATAGCCTGACTCCAAGTTGATCACGAAGCACAACCCTCATAAAGTCCTCTGCCGACATAGAAGCCATCTCTTTATCAAATCGCAGAACGGCACATACATCCACACCCATCTGCGATATAATCAGTCTTCGCTCATCTACGGTGGTAAGCATGTTAGGAACGAAATCCTTATCGAATACCGTGCGTGGATGTCGGTCGAATGAGATAGCCATTGATTGAGCCAATCCCCTCTCTTTCGCAAGCATACAAAGGCGACGGAGTACATGCTGGTGACCCAGATGTACCCCATCGAAATGCCCTATTGTTGCCGCACAAGGTACGGGAACATAGGTTCCTTCAGTATATGGAACTGTTATGTTTATCAAATCTTACTTGGCAAGAAGACTCTTGATCTCTGCATCCAAATCCTTAATCTGGGCATCGCGCTTGTGAAGAGCATTAGCACGAGTGATAAGGAAGAATGTTGGGATGCTCTGAACATTATATCGTCCAAGATACTCAGACTGAAGATTGTTTGGATCATGAACATTAATCCAAGGAAGAGCAGCGGTCTGAGTCTTCCAGAAGTGTTCATCAGGATCTACTGATACCTGATAGATTTCAAGTCCCTGAGCGTGATACTTGTTATAGACCTCACGAAGCTTCATGATACGCTGTGTACTGTTAGGAGCAGAGAAAGCATGGAAGTCAAGAAGCACAACCTTACCCTTCAGCTCTGTAAGTGAACGGCGATTTCCGTGGTTGTCAATCAAAGGAACATCGATAATCTCAGATACAATCACCTTTGAAGGGTCAATGTTTACAGCCTGCTGCTTAGCCTGAAGAATTCGCTGTGTCTTCATACCCTCAATAGCAATGTTGTGGAGGTTCTTACCACGCTCTGCCTCTGGGTAGTAGGTATCCCAGCTTGTGGCAACAGCACCAAACACACGCATATCCTCTACGCTCTCATGAGGATTGAAGATAAGACGATTGCCGAGAGCCTGGAAAAGAGCGAAATAGGCGTATGCCTTGTTTGGCTCCTTGAAGATATAGTCGAGCTTTACCTTCTCCTTGTAAGCATTCACAAGTTTACTAACACTATCATTGACTTCCTTCAGACCGAGAGAATTATCCTTGTTTAGGGCAATAACCTGATTGAGCAGGTTAATCTGCATGAGTGAGAGATCCTTAATCTTCACACAGTTCTCAGAACCACTAACATCATACTTCACAGCCATTGTTGGATATGAAGCCTTGAACTCAACAGTCTCGGTAGAATCAATGCTGACATTAATGATACTGCTCTTGATACGCAGACGATAGAACTCAGGAGCAGAAGGCTTCTCACCAGAGAAGTCGAAACTTCCATCAGCCGAGAGTTTTACGGAGTCAATGACAACAGGGCCATCAAGACTCATGTTCTCGAAATAAAGTACGGAATCCTGTGCATCGGTAATATTACCAGTCACATGGAACTTATTCTGCTGGCAAGAGGCAAAAGCCACTACCATAGCTACTACAGCGGTGCATCGTGCGATGCGAGAAATAATATGATTCATTTTTTAATTATTTTTTATAGGAGTTCAAGGAGTACAAGACGAATGTCTTATTGACTCCTAAAAAACGATATTTCTATCGTCTTGTACTCCTTTAGCGACGAAGGAGCGTCACTCCTTGTACTCCTTCGTACTCCTTATTATTTAATTTTCGACTGCAACGTGCGAAGCATCCTCGCACGAAGAAAATAGTGCGTGTCAGCCCTAAGGCTGGCGCACGTTTCCAATTTTCGAGTGCAAAGTTACACCAAATCAGCTAAAAAACAAAATATTATGCTGCTTTTCTTACCTTTCCACGTGCTAATAATAATTAAATAATGATTGGAAAAGTACAGAATTAGCGAAAATATCAGTACTTTTGCCTTTCGAAATGAAAATTTCACGTTTCATCATATTGCTGACATTATGCGGCCTGCCCTTCTCTGCCCTTGCTCAGAAGGAGAAGAAAATCAATCCAGAGGATCGCGCTGTTGACATGGACAACCCAACGTTCGTGCCAATGGTTCGTGTGTCCAAGGTGCTTGAAGGCAATGACAGCATCCAGTATGTTGAGATGAACAATATCTATGTCTATGGACCTCTAGATTTCAAGGATGAACGCCAGCGAAAATCATACAATCGCCTTGTCTATAACGTGAAGAAAGTACTTCCGATAGCCAAGGAAGTAAATCGTGCCGTACTTGAGACATACGAATACCTCCAGACTCTTCCCGACGATAAGGCTCGTAAGGAACACATGAAGTATGTGGAAAAAAGTCTTATGGCTGAGTACAAGCCTCGAATGAAGAAGCTCACATACTCACAAGGTAAACTTCTCATCAAACTCATATACAGAGAGACTAACTCCTCCAGCTACGAGCTTGTTCAGGTCTTCTTCGGACCTACTCGTGCCGGTTTCTATCAAGCCTTTGCATGGGTTCTTGGCGCTAGCCTAAAGAAATCCTATGATCCAAATGGAGTGGACCGCCTTACGGAAAGGGTTGTGCGTCAGGTAGAGTCAGGACAGCTGTAATAGTGAAGAGTGAAAAGTGAAGAGTGAAGAATTTTAATTAGCGATTAGCTCTGAAAGAGCGACACCTAAAAGGGCAGTCCGTAAGGGCTGTTATACGAAAGTCGTTATAGTAATTTGAGCGCCGTAGGTGCGACACTTATTATAGGTATCGCACTTACAGCGCTCCATTAATTATATCAATCTGATTAACGGCGCTTACGCACCGCCCTTTTAGGTATCGGGCTTACAGCCCTAATTGATTAAATCATTGTTCGCAAACATATTTTTCACCAAAGGCTCTTTACCTCGAAGGAAGAAATATGTAATTTTATTTCCCAAACCACTTATTCCAAACAAACTTCAGCAAGAAGAACACGGCGATTGCTGAGAAGAAACCTGCGATTGCATCGACAGCATAGTGTGGGAGGAGATACACCGTACCCATGCAGAGGAAAATCCAAGGTATAGCCCAGATAAGCACAAACTTATATTCCTTAAGCCATAGGGCGATAATCATCGTAAGCGTAGAAACACCGACATGAGAGCTTGGGAAGGCTGCTGTTGGGCGTTCTCCCGTCTCATGGGCTTTCTGAACAAGGTTACGGAACAAGCCATCCTCCCAACCAGGGATAGGAAGGCACTCCGTATGATTGGCAAAGTATGTTCCCACCTCTGGGAAATTTCCCTTTGCAATCTCATCAACTCCTACTGCGAGATAGTAATACTGAGGACCGGCAACAGGGAAAAGCACGAACACCACATAATACACGAAGAACGAGGTGATCAGTATGAACGAAACCTTCTGGAAATCCTCATATCGCTTATAGAACACATAGAACGTAAGCGAAACGAACATCAGGAAATAGAGCGAATAGCCCATAGCCATCAACTCCGATACTATATGACTTGGATATGCCTTGCTCCAAAGCAGAGCTGGTTGGAATCCGAACAACTTCTGATCCCATGCAGCAAATACATGGTCAAGGTTCTCAAAATGGCAGTTCAGCACATAGGTATCAGGATACCACCAACTCAATGTCACCAGAAGCAGTCCTATACGTGCTAAAGCCATTGCCCTGCAAGGCCACACCCTATACACAAGCCATAATGCCAAGGTAAGCAGCACAACTCTTACGCGCCACCATACCAAAGCCTCGGGATCATGCAATGATGTAGAAGTGAATAAAATGACAAGCAAGGTGAATACGGCATATATCACCATACCTATTTCCACAGGAAACAGCCATTTCATCGGCTTTTTCTCTGCACTTTTCAGAAACAAATCTGACAATTTACTATTATTCTTAGCCATTTATTTATAACCAACCGTTATCCTTATACCATGCGATAGCCTCTTTCACACCACGCTCCAGATTATACTCTGGCTTGAAGTCCATATCACGCTTTGCCGGAGTGATATCGCACATCCAGTTCCTCTGTTTCAGTATATTGAACTTATCATTATTCAATGCGCTCATCTTACCCGTCATCTTCATCCAACGGTCACCAATAGCGGTCACAATCCTCAACACCCATATAGGAGCCTTGATGCGGACAAGGAACTTTATTCCCAATTCCTTCTTGATAAGGTCAGAGAAAGTAACCGATTCATACACATCACCATCGCTCAGGAAATACGCTTTTCCCACGCATTCATCGTGCTCCATTGATTTGAAAACAGCCTGTACCAAGTCCTTCACATAGATGAAAGTGATATCCTGACGGTCATATCCCACGGCAAAGTCGCTATGTCCCTTGATACTCTTCGCCATAAGGAAATAGTCGGTTTCACGAGGTCCATAAACACCTGTCGGGCGCAATACCACCAATGGAAGATTGTTTTGCTGAAAGAGCCATTTCTCTGCCTCATACTTACTCTTTCCGTATGCCGTATTAGGCTGCGGAGTATCAGTATCGAGAATCTCTGTATGTGGCATCTTTTCACGAATAGCACCAAACACGCTCAGCGAAGAGAGGTAAACGAACCTTTTCATTGGCTGATTTGTTGCCTTCAACGCATTCACAAAGTTCTTTGTGCCCTCTGTGTTCACCTTGAAGAAATCCTCTGCCTTGATGCACTTCGTAGCACCAGCCGCATGCACAACATAGTCGAAGGCATGATCAGCAAGGGCAGTCTTCAACTGCTCCACATCCCCAAAGTTCAGCTCAAGGAAATTGATACGCTCATCCTTCAGGTACTTCCTGTTGGTACTCTTACGCACAGCAGCCCACACCTCAAGTCCGCGACTCAAAGCCTCTTCTACTATAAAACTGCCAATGAAGCCCGATGCTCCAGTGATTAGAATCTTCATAATGTTATAATAATTTTCGTGCAAAGATACTAAAATTATTCATTATTTTATGATGAAAACAGCATAAAAATCGCACTATTGGCAAATTAATAAAAAATTAACATCCCAAAATTACCAATTCTCAATTTTATTTCGTATGTTTGCAGCATAAATTAACTAAGTATAAGTAGTACGAAGGAGTACAAGGAGTTATTCGCAAGGCTCATCAAGCTATGCAAGTCAAGTAGTACAAGACAAATGTCTTTATTGCTTTGGGCTATGGTCGATTTTTACTATCGTCTTGTACTCCTTTCACTTCTTGTTACTCCTTGTACTCCTAAACAAAAAAGACAATATGGCAAAAGGAAAGAAAGCAGGTAAAAAGCTAAACAAGAAACAAATGGGTGCTCTTCTGGAAGAATTCTTCCAAGAGAATCCTGGTAAGGCATATTCTTTCAAAGAGATATTCCACAAGTGCCATCTCGATACGCATCCTCTGAAGATGCTCGCTATCGACGTGCTTGAGGAAATGGCATGGGACGATTTCCTGTCTCGTGTAAGTGAGAACTCCTACAAGCTCAACCAGAACGGTTCGGTTCTTGAAGGCACGTTCGTCACCAAGTTCAATGGCAAGTGCTCTTTCTTGCCCGACGGCTCCGACAAGCCTATCTTCGTGGCTGAGCGTAACTCCATGTGGGCTCTCAACGGCGACCGTGTCAAGGTGTCAATGATGGCACGACGTGCAAAGCATATCCGTGAGGCACAGGTTATCGAGATTATCAAGAGGGCAAAGGATCAGTTTGTCGGAATAATAAAGGCCGACCGCGAACTTACCTACCTCGTACCAACCGACCCGATGACAGTCAGCATCTTTATCCCGAAGCGTAAGCTGAAGGATGCCAAGGATGGTGACAGAGCCGTTGTAAAGGTAATTGAATGGCCTGATGCAGAGCACAGAAGCATAGTGGCAGGCGTTGTCGATGTCCTCGGAAAACAGGGCGACAACGATGCAGAGATGAACACTATCCTTGCTCAGTATGGTCTTCCTTATAAATATCCAAAGGCTGTGGAAGATGCTGCCAACAAGATTAGCGATGAGATCACGCCCGATGAAATCGCACGTCGTGAGGATTTCCGCGATGTCTTCACTTGTACTATCGACCCTCACGATGCCAAGGACTTCGATGATGCCCTCAGTATTCGCCGTCTTGACAACGGACAATGGGAAGTAGGAGTGCATATCGCCGATGTTAGCCATTACGTAACAGAAGGTTCTGTAATCGACAAAGAGGCGAGGGAACGCGCCACAAGTATCTATCTCGTGGACCGTACCATTCCTATGCTTCCAGAACGACTCTGTAACTATATCTGCTCACTCCGTCCTGATGAGGATAAGCTCGCATACTCCGTTGTCTTCAATCTCGACAACGATGCAAAGGTGAAGTCATACCGCATCGTCCACACCGTGATACGAAGCAACCGCCGCTATGCCTACGAGGAAGTGCAGGATATTCTCAACGATAACCTCAACCCTAACCCAAAAGTTGAGTTGCCAGAGCTTCCAATGGCTAATGCCGATGAAATCGAGAAAAAAGAGGCTAAAGGTCAGTTAAAAGGTGAGAATGCCTATCTCCTCCTTACCCTCGACCGTCTTGCCAAGCTCCTACGTGCCCAGCGTTTCAAGAATGGTGCCGTGAAGTTCGACCGTGAGGAGATGCGTTTCGACATCGACGAGACTGGCAAGCCTATCCGCTGCTATTTCAAGCGCTCAAAGGACGCCAACAAACTCATCGAGGAGTTCATGCTCCTTGCCAACCGTACTGTAGCCGAGAGTGTAGGTCGTGTGGCAAAGGGTAAGGTAGCCAAGACATTACCTTATCGTGTTCACGACGATCCAGATCCACAGAAGCTCGAAACCCTCAAGTCATTCGTTGCCAAGTTCGGATATAAGATGAAGAGTACAGGCACAAAGGGTGCTACGGCTCGTTCTCTCAATCAGCTCATGGATAGCGTTGAGGGCAAGAAGGAGTCAAATGTCATCCAGCTCGTTGCCCTCCGTGCAATGATGAAGGCGAAGTATTCTGTTCATAACATCGGACACTTCGGACTCGCATTCGACTACTATACCCATTTCACCTCCCCTATCCGCCGTTATCCTGACACAATGGTTCACCGCCTTCTCACTCGCTATGAGCAGGGAGGAAAGTCAGCCAATAAGGATAAGTACGAGGAGCTTTGCGAACACTCAAGCGAGATGGAGCAGATAGCAGCCAATGCCGAGCGCGACTCTATCAAGTATAAGATGGTGGAGTTCATGAGCCAGTACATCGGATATGAGTTTGATGCCCATATCTCAGGTATCACAAGCTACGGCATATATTGCGAGATTGACGAGAACCATTGCGAAGGCATGGTGCGCATCGAGGATCTCGACGATGACTACTACGAGTTCGACGAGAAGAACTACTGCCTCATCGGTCGCCGCCGCCACCACACCTATCAGCTTGGTGACGAGCTCCGCATCAAGGTAGCAAAGGCAAATCTCGAAAAGAAACAGCTCGACTTCGTGCTTGCGGAAGAGGTAGGAAAGAAAAGCAATAAGTAAACATATAACGCGAATTCGGGCAAATTAATCGCCTGGCAGCAAGCTACTTTTAACTGACACTCCCTATCTGCGTAATATTTCAATTTTTATCAAGAATTTGAGAAATAGAGAAAATTGAATTAATGCGAAAGAGAGAAATTGCTACTTGCGTAGCATTGGAATAGTCTTGATTGGCAGGAGCGTAAGCGACCTTTCTCAAAATCTCCAAAATTCAAAAAGAGAACATCTCAAATTCTCTAATTCTTGATAAAAAGATTTGTAAGATTGGGAACTCGCTTTAGCCTGTTGAGCCTTAGCGAAAAATTATTGTCAGTTCAAGCACCAAAGGTGCGTTTATATTGAGATTTGTTGAACTCACATACTATAACGTTGAAAGGCTCACATTGCGTGAGCCTTTCTTGTTTGTGTCATCGGTGATCATCTTGAAAACCATATTGGGGGGTACAATTTATCGTGAAGTTCGCTATATCTATTTGCGCATAGGTTACTACCTCGCCTACAATCCTTTCTGCAGCAAATAGCCTATTATGTCTCTTTTTTATTTATTATGTGTTTAGATTACTTTTATTTTCTCTCTTTCCTTGGACGTATCTCAAATGCTCAGGTTTAACAATAAACGCAACAATAAGATACTTTCGTATCATTTTTGAACACGAAATTTTTCGCAAGGCTCAACAAACAAAAACAAGTTATCTTTCATTTAACCCTTCCTCCCATGTAAGTCCCTTGTGACTCCCATGTAAGTCCCATTATTGAGAACGGATTTGAAACGGTTTTGAAACGGAACTGAAGCGAAGGTAGAGCGGAGGCATAGCGAAGGCATAGCGAAGGATCAACGGAGGCATCACAAGCTTTGAATTGCGATGCTCACTTTTACAGAAAGAAAAACAGAATTTTTACACTACTCGTCAACTCATCACCCGCAACGTTGTAATGATGTGTGCATCAGAGAATTACAACGGTGATTCATCTCGTTTCACTCGTCACCCACTCATCACCTTTATGTAGTATATCCATCTGATATTGAATAAGTTGCAAGGTTTATTCACTCGTCACCTTTTTTAGGGTGACGAGTGAAGAGAGGGCAAATTGCGCGTATAACATTCACATTCTCAATAAGATACAACTATTTTGGTGATGAGTGTGGTGACGAGTGGTATAGGGTGAATTATCACTATAAACCTCAATGTCACAATAACTTACAGCGTTACGGGTGATGAGTGACGAGTTTTTTGAAAACTCTTTTTCTGAAAACGTAATTGCAATGTGTAGATTGCAATTTCTGAATTTACAGGAAATGGAAACCTCTACTCGACTAATATAAAAAACTCCCTGCAATGCAAAGCACATTACAGGGAGTTTTATTATGTAAAGAACTTTTCAACTTTATGCTTCGTGACTGAATTTCTGATAGTCACCAAGCAATTGCTCTATGTGGATTACTTCTGGGCATGAATCCCATGTGACGCCTCCACCTATAAGATACCAATTCTTACGTTCTTTTACAGAAACACGACGTAAGCATGGAAAAGCAGAGGTTGGCATGACAATAGATCGCCCATCGACTAAATCCACTTGCCATTTACCACGTATAGGAAATGATACATTCTTAATCTGTGGCACTACATCCCAATATCCTTCCTTCTTAAACATAATATCCTATTTTTTAATTTTTATCATTTTTATTGTCTTACCTTCCTTGAAACTCTGCCATTGATTTATGAGCTTTTCTTTATATTGCTCTGCAAGTTGAAGAACCTGTTTTACTTGAGCATCGGTTAAATCTCCTTGCTTTGCAAGTTCAACATTTGGTTCTAACCATATCTTGCACAAATTCTGTGTGTCTTTCTTACCCACATGAACATGTGCACGATTTTCATTGAAATCCTTATTGTAAAATAAGAATATCCAAATAATCTTTGCCGTGATATAAAGCAGAACCTTTGGCATTTTAATAAAAGAGCATAAAGACCTATATTTAATCTGCTGCAAAAATAAGAAAACTTTTACATATCTCCAAAATAATTTGCAAAAAAGTTTTTTCTCAGCAATACCTAAATTTGGGTAAACTGTTTAGAAAAACCAAAAACAGTTATCGGATTATATACCCCTTTTAATCGCCCTATTAGTTTGTTGACATACTTTTCTGACCATAGCGGATGTGTCAATATGAATTTCTGTCCGTATGGATCATCACCTATAATAGTTCCCTCAGTTTCTGTTGTTGTATATCCATTCTTTGCCAACATGTTTTTTATTGTGACAAATACAAAGTTATACCAATAGGGAACAGAGAAATCAATATTTGCTTCACTATCTTTAGCCAATCTCGCAATATCAAGACCAAGTCGCCAATCAAGTAACTGATGAACATTCTGATTTGAGAAATCCCTGATGCAATCATAACAAGAAGATGTACAGCCTTCCTCATGACTCTTAGAAGTAAGTTGTTTATAGATTTCGCCACCTTCTGCCAATGGTGCTACTATCGCTTGCTCAGGAACCTCACGATATTTCTTCCCACTAAGGTAGTTGCAATACCCTGCACCATTTTCAAGATTCTCTACGAGAAAAACCTCTGCTCGTTTTGTTGCAGGAACTATATAGAAACCAACATTAAGCTCAGAAGAGTCAATATCTAAATATGAAGATATAGACTTGCGAACTAGATACCCCCATGATAGAAATGCTGCGCGAACAGCAAAACTATTGGGATTATCATTAAAAACAGGTGACAAACAAATGTTTTCCCTAACTTTGGCAACGGAAAGGGTAAGGACACCTGTAGTTTTTGAAGAATAAAACGCATATTTCGATTCAAAATCCAATCGGATAGCCTTACGAATATCTTCAGGATAAGCATCTCTTGATATATATATACCCTTTTGGTTCTTACCGAGATTATAAAAATCTCCATTGTTATCGTTGACAAGATGAACAAGTCCCTGAGACGGAATGGTGTTGTTACGAATAGTCATATTTGCTACTTGAGGACACTCTGAAAGCGATTGCTCACAATCAAGCTTTATATCGCTATTCGGAGAATACCAGTCATAGCTACCATTGAAATCCTGTGGTTTTATATTATAGTCAACACAGAATCCCAAAGGTGAACATATCTTTACACTCTCCATTTCATTCTCACACACAGGACATTTACCTTCTTCATCGCTAATAGTTGAATATCCACAATTCTTACACCTATATAGCGGATGACGATATAGATTTAATGAATTATGCTTTACCTGAATAGCATGACTTGATTTGTTATATTCATAATCTACCACTCCTACAGCTCTGAAAACCTTTTTGTCTTTTACGATTTCATGACCTGGTGCAAATGAACTAAGAGCCATGTCAATGTCTCGTGACACAACATCCTCTGCCGGAAGTTTTAGAGGCTCACTCAAATACAAATTTCTTGTTCTTGTTGGAAAACCAAACATCGGAAGTAAACCTGCATTTGCCAGTCTTTCACTAAGGAATTCTTGAGTAAAATCATCGCTTGATGCAATCTCTGATATTCTGCCTATCAAATGTTCATAAATATAATTGAATATTTCAATTTTTTGCTTTTTCGTAATTTCTGTACCTTTAGTTATAACAGAGATTATACGTTTTACTTCCTGCTCATTTCTTTGCAGCCAGTTTTCAACAGTCTGCTTATTATGTTCCCAAGAATCAATAGTTCCAAAATTACCATGTACACTTTCATTATTGACAGAATCTTTTTTTAATGCTGCATACAGAATTTCCTTAAAAATGATTCTCTCTGCAATTTCTTGTGTTCTGACCTCTAGATATGGATCTTTGGGGGTATCAGAAACCATACGATTATATTCTAAGAAATTAGTCTGGTCATGGCTCAATGATCTTGCCACAGTAAGTGCAATAGACAGAGGATTTCCTCTACGTCCTGCACGACCAACACGCTGTTGATAATTGAAACGCTGTGGAGGAACATTGCCCATCATTACCGCAGACAACGAACCTATATCAACACCTGCCTCCATTGTTGTTGTTACACTTAGCAAGTCAATACCATCAACTATCGGATTCTCTGTTTCAAGGAAAATATCTTGAAAGAGTCTTTGACGCTTCCTTGAATCCTCTTTTGATGTCTGTCCTGTCATTTCTTCACAATGCAAGCGATATACATTCTCTGTTGAATTCAGCAAGGTGAGATAATAGTCGTTAGGATTACTAACTTCCTCTTCTGTCAATATGTGTGGTTTTCCAAGTTTATGGAAACAGTTGATACATATACCATTAGCATGGTGCATATGGGTAGTCTTACAACGTGGACAAACCCAATACTGTGACCCTGTAGATGCCTTTACAAATGAAAGACCATCACCTGTCAATAATACAACATTTCTATCAATGATGCTTCTGCTCCTTAGATTCTCGCGAAGACGGTCAATAATACTATCTACAAATACTTTGTCACGCTTATGATATACCTCTTTGATTAAGTTACGTACAGCCATTGGAAAACTGTCTGTTGCAGGATATTTTGAAGGGATTCCCTTAATCCTTTTCTTTTCACCAAGGATTCTTATTACGGAACAGGCAAGTTCTCTCATCATACTATCCTCTATTGTTCGGGTTGGCGCAAGATAACCAAGTTTCAATTCCTCAAAAGAACCACTTTTATTAGAAAAGATACTACCAAGTTGTTCTACCTTATTTGACCAATGGATATCGTCATTAAAGTTCCTCTTATTGTCACCTGATTCTGGCTTCAGTTTTAGAGTGGTGAAATCATAAAGTTCACTCCAAATACCTACCGATGGTTTTTCTGAGAACGAAGGTTTCGGGCCAGCAGGATTCATTCCTAATGATAGTATCTTCTCGAAAACCTCATTCTCTATGTTATCTATTCTTAAGCCATTAGAAGTCTGAAGAAAAGTATTTAGCTTCTCTATCTGATCTTCTGTTGCCCATTGCTTTTGTTCCCATTCTATAATTTGGGCATAATCCCTGTATTTCTCATCCTGTGATAACTCCATGAATTTAGCTATGTCATCTCTTGAAGGAGGGATTGTTTCCCTAAATCTTTTCAAGAAAGCAATAGCCTCATCACTACCATTTAACGCATTTAATATAGCCCATCGCAATACATCACGAAAATGGTCAAGTTCGATGCCGGCTGACAATTTAGCTGCTGACTGTCGGCTGTCGGAGAATAAAACCACCTTTGTATTGGTTTCTTTGGCATTCTTCATTGTCCTGATAAGTGAGTCGGCCAGAATCTGGTTTATTTTTTGTAAACCAGTACTATGTCGACGGATTGGTGTGACACTATTACAATCCTTTATCTTATATTCCACCTCACATTGAGGACATTTTACAGGAAACATCGTTTCTGCATCTGTCATTTGCTCATGCAGGGAGTATTCTCCATCCATATCTGTATAAACCTCACCAGTTATAGGGTTATAGTTCACTCGTCGCCATTCATCTTTTGTATCTGCCGCCCCTTTCCATAAAACACAATAACTGGCAAAATCATTTGAGATAGGTTTTTCTACGCTCAAATAAGATTTCCCATTACAATTTATCTTATAGCCTCCCAAGAATACATCGCCACAGTTCTCGCAAACAAGTATCTCAAGAACCTTCATTCCGCATGAGCAGATGTTTCTTGGACGTTTATAGAACGTGCCGACATTTCTACCGTTAAATTGATAATCCTCATGGACGCATGAGCAGTTAGGGTCAGAACATGCCCACAACCCACTAACATTACGAAAAAAGAAATGTGCTCTTATAGGTGCAATTGCGGCATTAGCAACTGTGCTCTTACATATAATCTTTATAACAGATGCAACGACAGGAAGCCTTTGATTGTCTTCTACATCAAACATCTCACCTATCTTCACGACATCTTTTGGTATGATACCTTTGGGTGTACTCAGAGCATATCTAAGCCAATCCAATAACTTGTATTTCTTCAACACTTCGTTAAAAGTATTGCATCCAAGAGCATTTAATAATGCATTGTCACTTCCCTCTGAATTATTCTTTTCGTAATATCTTATTAATTCAAAAACAGGCAATTCTATATCTGGCTTGCTAACTGAAGGTTGTGGTGGATTCGACAAGACACAAAATCTATTCCTAAAGGATTCCTTATCTATGCCGAAAAACTCAGAAAGAAATTCTATGGATTGATTGTTTTCTTCAAGTGAAGCACTCGTTGCAAGGAATTGTACCTGTTGCGAGTCTGGTGACAACCCCAATCTATCCAATAATACTCTCAAAAGATAGGCGACCTCAGTTCCTGCTGTACCACGATATATATGTAACTCATCTATTACAAGATGGAATACGTTAGATTTATCTTTTTGAAGCCATTTCCTCGTATCTGCAAAAATATCAGCTTCATTCTCACGCATTAACATGACATTTAGCATACTGTAATTGGTAATGAGAATGTCAGGAGCATTGTCTTGCATAGAGAATCTATCCCACATTTCAGCAGAATCCTTCTCCATACAAGGAATATGATAGAGTAACTCACCATCGTTGTTGTTCTTTGCAGCTTCCCAATCTTTTGTAAGAAGTTTTCTTTCTTCTTGTAATCTACTTCTGCTTTTATCCTTAGTACCACTAACAGGGGTTGCACCTGTATATCTGCCAAAATAGAAACGATGCCCCTTCCTATTCATATCAAGCCAATCTAACGCACCATTTCCCTCTGTCTTCCTGCTATTCAGCGCTTTTCTTAAACGAATCATCTGATCCTCTGCAAGCGCGTTTAAAGGATAAAGAATCATAGCTCTCATGGCACGTGGTCTTGAATCACCCCAATTCTTAGATTCCTTTAGCAAGTCTGCAATAATTGGAAGCAAGAAGCATTCTGTCTTACCCGAGCCTGTACCAGTTGTAACAACGATATGTTTTCTATTTATATAAGCCTCCTTCAGTGCTGCGTACTGATGATCGTATAGTTTCCTTTCTTGTTTACCAGAATTGGAAAACAATCCTGTATTGACAAAATCATTCAGTTCTTGCGATACACCCTCTGTTATACAGAAATCCTTTAACGATGCTTGTTCGTGATACTTGGTGACTAATTCGATAATTGGAGGCTGGCAAATAGTGCCAGTCTCTTCCATTAACTTATCACGCTCTTGACCATATTCCTTTCTAAAGAAAGGTAATCCACTACTTATATATTTTAAGTATGCGTTACGAATATCTGAAAAGATTTTTATTGGGTCATTCATATCGTATAGAATTACATAATATTCGGTTCAATTCTTTCACTACAGGAGCAGAAACGCCATTGAATATATAGTTGTTATTGTTCTTTTCTGGAAGATTCTTGTAAGCCATAGTTTCTAATTGAAGTACCCTAAATAGAGTAAAGGGTATTGCAAAAGATGGCATTATCAGTTTCTTCTGCTTACCAATATATGTGCCGTTTCCTTCTCCGCTAATCGCCCTGCCATAGCAGTAGGCTATTGCAAAAGCATCTGGCATGATAGTTCTATCGGGCAATTCCCTAATATATGCTTTCTCAGGATTTGAGAAAAAACGCTTAAGACCTTCTTTCTCCAACTCTGCTACACCTTTTCGGTTTTTCTTATCGTAATATTTCAATTCCCTTTCGTCTTGGAGAGACTTTGAGAAATCATCCACAATCTTATCAACGGAAGGAAATTTCTTAAGAATGGCCTTTGGCTCAACTGCTATTTCCTTTATATCATTGTCGTTTACCAAACTATCAGAGATATAGATGCCAACAGAAACTTCCCTGAATTTACCAGAAACTGGTATATTATTGATATAATAAAAATGTGAATTGTAGTTCAATATAAGTGGCTCTGTCAGAGCATAATATCCTCTTCCTGTATGCTCGGCAACACCACTAAAAACGAGAGGCCAGAAAGCTTCCCAAATCGGATTACTTGCTATGACATTATGGCTTTCCACAAGAGAATCACAATTTGTCTTAATGGAATCAAGACTTCTTTTTCCCAATTTGCTCAGCCAAACATATAGAAGTTTCTGTATCCTATATATCTCATTATTATTCATCTACAAGATAGTTTTTATAGTCATTAGGCACATTTTTTACTCTCTCATTTTCTTCTTTTAGTAACTGAGGAGTCAAAAAGCCTATATTTGTATTTTCTGGTGCAACTATTTTTCCATAAAAGTCTTTTTCTATTGATTTATCAACACATCCAATATGTTTTATGCAATTCTCTGCCAACGGCATTACATCGTCATTGACAATAGTACATATAACTCTTAAGTTATTAGGGAATTTCATGTTTGGCCCAGAGATTTTTGATGTCATTCCCCTTTGGACATCAATTAATGGCATCATATAATTTGGCAAATAGGTCAAGTTGATATTCTGTAGAACCAAGAAATGCATAACGTCTTCATTCTTGTTACATTCATCTACTATCTGTCCCAACCCATTCTGCCATAAATCTTCAAATGATTTCCATGTTGCACTCACATACTCCAAAGCATATATACATTTCATACTTGCAATGATTATCGCTTTTGCTATAGCCACATCAGGCACAAGAAGTAGTCTATATAGAGCTAACTGATGCCCTATATCTGTTGCTGCTGTATGATTAAGTTGATTTGCCTTTAAGGTGTTCTCAAGTGACTTGATAAATGCCTGAAATTCAGAAATCGCTTCATCTGACAGGTTTATCTCTTCCATGAAGAAGCATTTAGCATTACAATTCCGAGAAATAGCATTGTGATTACTTTCTAACACTTCTTTTATTATGGAGAAATCTTCGATTATTTCTTCTTTCTTCTTTTCTATGCGACCAATATTTTCTTCAAGAATTGCTATACTTTTCTGCTTCTCCTGAATTGCTTCGTCAATCAGGTCTGCTTCTATCTTCTTATCTTGGAGTAATCTTTCCTGCTCTGCTTGCTTCGACTTAAATGTGTCATCGAGTTCCGCAATCTTCTTGTTCAGTTCTTGTGTTATCTTCTCGGCACGTTCTTTCTCAACAAGGATTTCCATATCGTATTTTCCCCGTATCTCTTGTAGCTCCAATGCTTTTTCTTCTTCCACTTTTTTAAGAAAAGCATCTTTATGTACAGAGATAGATTGCTCAATGGAATCTTTTAGCCAAGGTAAAGTCTTTAACTTGTTCAATTCTTCAAATGAAATAGTTAATGCTCGGCTAATATGCGTAAGTCTTTTAATTCTACTATTTATCACAAGTCCATCAAGTCCTTTTGATACAGCAAAAGCATCCTTTATCAATGGCTCTACATTCCGAAAGGTCTTTTCCTCGAAAACTTGTCCCCAATTCTTCTTCAGTATATTTTTCAAATACCATTCAAGAAGCTGCTCATCCGTAGTTATATCTATTTTCCCATCTTCGCCATTCTTGACAGCATCTATAATGAAAAGTTTTCCATTGACCGTAATAGTGTCAATAGAACTTTCCTTCCAATAGGAAATTAACCTTTCCTGACTATTAGCTTTAATAAGATATATGGATCCTCCAGACGATACATATATGTCATTTTCAAGGTCAAGAAGACCATTCTCTTTTAACAAAAAGTAATTATATTGCCCATTAGATGTGAAAGAACTTTTCAATTTCTTCACCCTTGCCCCATACTCATACACTCTGCCTGATTTGTCCCAAATAAAGGAATCAAGCCTTTCGCCCACTTTCTCATTGGGAATAACATTTATACACACCAAGGATCCTTTTGTCTCTGAATACTTATCGACAAAATTGTGTGCAAAAACCTTTCCATAAGGTGGAAATTGCTTTTGTATCTCACTTCCTTTAAGTTGTGTGAATCTGTTATGCCAATCCACATATCCTACGACCTCTATTCTGGCATTTGAATTACCAGGAAAGAAGTCAACGTAGCCAACAACCTTACATTCATTATAATCAAACTCTGTCATAGTTCTGCTTGCTTTATGATTCGTAAAGTAATATTTGTTTCTCCTTTATAATTATGTCCAAACGTGAGTTGATTAGACCATCGTCTAAGTGTTGGAACATTCATATTTATACTTTTCTGTGGAATTGAGGAAAAGTCAAGTCCAACAATGCCTTGCCCTTCTTTATTATTTTCCCACAAATTCTTGTCCTTGTCAATATGCCATTGGTTGTAATCGTTCATCCAATCACAAATATTGGCATTGGGATTCTGTATCTCAAATTCAATTTTTTTATATCCTTGAATTGTAATGTAGTGATGACCTTCATTAAGATGATTCAAAGACACATTACCCTCGCTTTCACAGTCAGTATATGCCTTACCATCAATCCATATTCTGGTTGGTCTTTCTAACCTAAGAGTTGGTGCAGCCCCTAATAGATACGTTTGTCGCCCAATTTTCAAACCTCCATACAACTCATAGAATCTCTTGTCGGAATAGAAATCCTTCGTATAAAAACTGTTTGATACTCTAAAAATCTGAACATATTTATTACGAGATATCATAAAAGGACTTAACTTATAAGGAACACAAGAATCCTTTTGATAATAACATATAATAATACCTTCTTCCGTTCCTTCCAAGTATCTGGTTTCTTGCCAATAATTCTCATAAATATCATCACGCTTGAATAGTATAACTCCTTTCCGTTTGAAGTTATAGCTTTTTGCAAGAATATCATATGATGTTATTGACAAATCGAACTTCTTTACTAATGAAAGATTAGATGTTCTTAATTCCAAACGACTGAAATCATCAGGAAGATACATATACAACTGGTCGGTATCTTTTTTGATAACGTTACTATGCTTACCTGTTTTTTCTTTGTATTCGCCATTCCAACGTAAGTAATAGTTATAGACTTGATTATAATAATCATCTTCTGTAATGGAGTTCTCTATTACTAAACGAGCATGATTCGTTCGAATGGTATGCTGTATGTCATACCTATTGATGAGCCTCTTAAAATCTCGCTTTTGTATATCTTCTCCAGGTGATAAGTTTCTTTCTATGAAACATAATGCTATATATTTCAGGTCTTCGTCTGTGAAAACTCTTAATGCTTGATTAACTGGATATTGAACATATCGTCCAGTTCCTGTTTTTCTTTCACATTTAGCTATTTGGAAAAAGTGCCTATCACACCATGTGTACAAAGAATCCCATGTGTCTTCTTGATATTCTACCATCCATGATTGAAGGTCATTCATATCCCAATCAAGCACCTGAGATAATCTATCTCGATAATTTTTCTCTGTAATACAACCATCATTTGCTCGTTTTGACGCAGCAAAAAGCTGAATAGCTAAAATTCCTTTTACGAATAAACTATCTCTCTTCCAATCATACAGAGAGCCACGCACCGCAGACATTAATAGAGATTCCTTTATAGAATGAATCTTACAAAACTCATCAATAAAAGATTGGTCAACAACGAAAGCAACATAAGTTCCCGCATTTTCTTCTGGGAAAATACGTTCATCCACATATTTGCAGAATGTTCTAAATATGTTACTTAATCTATCCATACTTAACTATAAAAAAAGATAAAGTTTAGGTTCTTTGCGATTTTCCAGTATGTTTGGGAACAAGTGTTTTTTACGGAACGTTTTTCTTGCCTTTTTAGACAAGCGAATAGTTCTTTGAACCTTCAATTTACCTTTCAAAGGTAAACAATTCTTTTAGAATAAGCAAGAAAGAAATAGTTATTTTGAGGTCATATGAGAATAAAAATGACATTTTGTAAAATCGGAGATTGCAAAATTGCATTGTTTTTAATGCTTCAACATCAATTAGAATGGTACGCCCAAGCACACCAACCAATTGGCGAAACTCTCCTATCTGCTCCTTACGGATATGGCATTGATAACATAGCCCTTTACTAAGTATTCCTTTAACACTTTACGTGCTCATATACGAAAGGCTGTACCTCGTTTGCTTTTTACGCGATAGTCTACGGAGATAATGACATCAAGGATGTATATATTTAGCAGGACGGTATTTGTATTGAGTATTATGCAAAAAATGCATATTAGGCTTGTGAGTTTTCCTTACAAGCTGATGATCTGTATGAATTAACCTATTTGAGTGGTAGTTGCAAATTTTGCACATACCATTAAAAGTAATTCGTATTTACTTATAGTATCTCTCTCGCTATCCATGCACAGGCTTCGGCATCGGCAAGGGCGTTGTGGTGGTTTTAAGCATATATCACTACTAAAATCCATAGGGATGATAGTTCGTGTAGGAAACAACAAGACTGGATATTGGAACATTGTACCACACAATAGTTTGGGTTGTTTGCTATCCTATTTCATTTTCACCTCGTTTTCTTGCTTGGATTAAAAATAATTTGTACCTTTGCATTTGTAATGTATATTGTGTTATTAACATCAACTAAACAATTTTGAAATATCAGAAATGAGAAAGATTATCTTCTTCGCTCTGTTCGCGGTTTCTGCAATAGTAGCAATGGCACAGACCAATCCTAAATCTGGATATGTAATCACAAATACAGGTGATACTATCAGAGGTACTATTGACTTCCGTACTAACGAAAAACTATCAAAACAATGTGATTTCTGGGTTAATAATGAGAAAACTACCTACAAACCTGGTGATATAGAGGGTTTCCGATTCGACAACGGGGGTAAGTTTTTTGTCACACGAAGACTTAACGTGACAGGAACTCCTGATCTCTACTTTGCAGAATTCATGGTTCAAGGTAAGATGAACCTGTACTGCGTAGCATACAATGGCGATGAATACTATTTCTTTGAACGTGAGGATGGTGAGATTGCGGAACTCATAAACAGAAACACTTCCTATGCAACTATTGATGCAGCTAATCAAGGCACCAGAAACATCATACAAGAGAAACAGAAACAGTATGGTAAGGTGAAGATGCTGCTACAGCAATCAAAGAATGCCATGATGGAGATGGATGATAACAACATGACGAAAAAGAAACTTGTAAACGTAGTACGCGACTATCACAATGACGTGTGTACTGACGGCAGTTCATGTATTGTGTATGAATATGACGAGAAGACGGACAAGATAAAAACTCATCTCAAGGTCTTAGCATCATACGCGCACCACTCCAAAGAAATGTGTGGTTCACAAATAGATCCCGATATAAACTATTCAGGCGATGCCTTTGAAATAGGTGTTGGTGTAGACATAGACCTTGAGCGTGCTATAAAAGGCTTCAGCATAGATTTAGGTTTGCTTTTCACTCCAAAATACAGTTCTTCAAATGAAATAAAGGGGACTGATCATTCTTTGCCTCTAAAATATGAGAAAAGTGTATTGAACATATTATTTGGTGCTGCAAAACGCTTTGGTAATGGTAAGATTCAACCAATCATCCGTGGTGGAGGATTCGTTGCGTTACCTCTCAGTTCAAAAGAGACAATCTACTATAATAATGGTAAAACTCCTGCACCAGTAGAGAACGTCAGCACCACTCACTACGGAATATACGTAGGTGCCGGTATCCAGATGCCAATAGGCAAGCATTATGCCCGACTGCACGCTGATTTGTATAAGTCATTGGAACAGACAAAATTTGGAGAAATGACTAAGATAGGTGTTACTGCTGAGTTCGCTTTTTAAGATATAACAATACACCTGTTCTTTACTACGAAGAAACAGAATAGATAAAAATCCTCCCCAATATGCCGATAGTCAGCTATTGGGGAGGATTGTATTATTTATGGGGTTACTTACAAACCCTAATCTTTATTCCATCAACTTTTTTCCTTAAGCATTTGCAAGCTCTTTTGCCTTTTCAAGGGCAATGTCGATATGCGGACAGATGTGGTCTTCTCCGATGATTTCGTAGAAATGAGCCTTCTCAAGTACTGCATGTACCTTTGGATTAACACCTGAAAGCACTACGTCGATGTTCTGATGCTTTGAAGTGATACAGATGTTGGTGAGGTTATGGATACCTGTTGAGTCGATGAACGGTACGCGACGCATACGGATGATACGAACCTTTGGAAGGTCGCGCAGGGATGACATAAGCTCTTCTGCCTTGTTTCCTGCTCCGAAGAAGTAAGGACCGTTGATCTCATATACCTGAATACCGTCAGGCACCACGAGATGCTCATCCTGATTTGACTGAAGGTCGGATTCCTCCTCTACGTCGATATCGCTTACAAGCTTAACGTCTGAGGTCTCTGCCATACGGCGCATGAAGAGCAGACAAGCAATAACGATACCTACCTCGATAGCGATGGTAAGGTCGAAGATGATTGTGAGGAAGAAGGTTACGAGCAATACGGTTACATCGGACTTCGGATTACGGAGAATACCCAAGAATGAAGGAATACCGCACATGTTATAGCTCACAACAACTAGCACACCTGCCAGACATGCCATTGGGATATACTGTGCCAAAGGCATGAGGAAGAGGAAGATGAGGAGCAATACAATGGCGTGGATGACACCGGCAACAGGAGTCTTACCGCCATTGTTGATGTTGGTCATTGTACGGGCAATAGCACCTGTAGCAGGAATACCGCCGAGAAGTGGGGTTGCGAGGTTAGCTATACCCTGACCTATAAGCTCGTTGTTTGAGTTATGACGGTCGCTGATAACACCATCGGCAACGGTTGCTGAGAGCAATGACTCGATAGCACCGAGGATGGCAATGGTGAGAGCTGGAGACATAAGTCCCTTGAGAACGTCGAGAGAGAGGTCGGGCATCTCAACACTTGGAAGAGTTGCGGAGATGGTGAAACGGTCACCTATGGTCTCAATGCTACTAACTCCGGCATACTGCTTAAGAATAACCACAAGTATGGTGGTAAAGATGATTGCAACGAGTGATCCTGGTATCTTACGGCTTACCTTTGGCGTAGCAATGATGATAAGGATGCTGAGCAATCCGATGCCGAATGACCAGAGATCTATTGTTGAGAAATTCTCTATGTAGCATCCCCACTTATCGATGAATTCGCTTGGAACCTTATCTATCTGCAATCCGAAGAGGTCCTTTATCTGAGTAGTGAAGATGGTTATGGCTATACCTGATGTGAAGCCCACCACGATAGGATAAGGTATGAATTTGATAATGCTTCCGAGGCGCATTACTCCCAAGAGGATGAGGAACACGCCTGCCATGAGCGTGGCGATGGTAAGTCCTGACATACCATACTTCTCGATGATTCCGTAGATGATGACGATGAAAGCACCTGTAGGGCCACCAATCTGCACCTTTGAACCTCCAAAGAGACTGATTAAGATTCCTGCAACAATAGCGGTGATAATACCTTTCTCTGGCGATACACCTGAAGCAATACCAAAGGCGATAGCAAGTGGGAGTGCTACAATACCCACGATGATACCTGCCATAAGGTCTGCCATAAATGTCTTCTTGTCGTAATTACGAAGACAACTGACTAATTTTGGCTTGTACATAAAAAATGTAGTACTAAAAAATTTCCTTTAAGATTCTATTATCCTGATTTTGCGGGTGCTTCCTCGCACCCATAAAATAGTCAACGTCAGCTATAAGCTGGTGGACGTCTCTGATTTTGCGGGTGCAAAGTTAGTTGAAAATTATGATTTGAGCAACTTTTTGAGCAAAAAACACCTATTAAAGCCTTATATATTGATGCAGATTAAACATTGATAACGTGATTTGATTAAAATGCAGCTATGAATTATAGCGCACCTTACGGTGCTAAACTGACAAAAATTTCCAATCTGCGCAATCTTTTCAATTTTTATATTTTTATCAAGAATTTGAGAATTTGCGAATTTTGAATTAATGCGAAAGAGAGAACTTTTGCTACTTGCGTAGCATTGGGAATAGGCATGATTGCAGGAGCGTAAGCGACCTTTCTCAAATTCTTATAAATTCAAAGAAATAATTCTCTAATTCTTGATATATTTTTATTGAATAGAGATTGGTAAGATTGGTAATTATTTTTCGTTAAGGCTCAACAAGCTAAAGCAAGTGTCAGTTAAATAGCAACTTGCTGCTTATATCATATATTTTCATTGAATTGTCGTTAAAAATCTGAAAATACATCTATAATACGAAATTTTTCTGTAATTTTGTCTTCGACAATCGAGCGATACTATAACTAAAACATTATGAATATGAAACATGAACTTATTACCTTGCAAGATGTGCAGATTATCGGCATGTCAAAGAACATCGAGTTCTGTCATCCAGAGGAATGTACCAAATTTTGGGGCGAGTATGTAGAACGCATCATAAAGCCTGTATTCATGGAGGGCAAGACTCCTGATGAGTTTCAGCAGGCAGCTATTGATAATGGCGTTGGTGCGTTTGGTCTCTGCACTTGCGATATTCCTAACCACAATTGCGGCACTTGCGCAGAGGTGAACTTCGGCGGAGGTTGCAAGAAATCCTTCACTTACGTCATTGGAGGCATATACAAGGGCGGTAATGTGCCAGAGGGCATGAAGCTCTTCCCTATCCATAGCGGTAAGTGGCTAAAGGTGCATTTTGAGGGAGGTATGAAGGCTTTCCAACAGCAATTCCAGAAATTCCACAAGGAGTGGCTTCCTGCTCATCCTGAATATAAATGGGCCGATAACTCCGAAAGTATGGAGTGGTATCAAGGTACAGATATCAATTCTCCTGATTATCAATGTGGCGTAATGATGCCTTTGGAAGATTAAATGAAAACAGAAATAAACCCACAAGACACGACTCGTGCTGATGCTTTCAGCCTTTGGATGTCATCGCCAATGCCTATGGTGACATTGGTGAAGACCTTCGACGTATCCAAGGCTGTGAAGTATTGCAAGAAGCATAACATGAGTTTCAACATGCTTCTTTGCTGGTGTATTGGCAAGGCGGCAAGTCAGGTGAAGGAGTTCTATACCCTTCCCGAAAACGGCAAGCTTTTCTGCTATGACAAACTCGCTATCAACGTGATAGTCAACAATAAGCAAGGCGGTATCAACTCATGCGATATCCCATTTTGCGAAGATCTGAAGGCTTTTCAGAAAGAGTATTCCGTTCTGACCAAATCGGCATCAGACAATAGCAAAAGCTGTTTTGTGGATGATGCTATGGTTGTGGGAACTTCAGCCATGATAGCTACCGAACTGGATTGCATAGTGAATCAATACACTGATAAGTTCTGCAACCCAATGGTGATGTGGGGAAAGTATCGTAAAGGTTGGTTCAAGACTACCCTACCAATCTCCTTTCAGTTTCATCATGTTCAGATGGACGGAGGACATGGAGCAAGGTTTCTTCAGCATTTGCAAGATGAAATTAATTCCCTATAATCCAAAGTAATGAATATGAATTTATGCAAAGCTACAATAGAAGAGTTTGGATTGCAGAAATAGAAAAAAGCCAATGGGACGAGGCCTTGAAACTCGTGAAAGAGGTGTTCATGGAGTTCGAGGCTCCAGACTATCCAGAAGAAGGAATCGCGGAGTTTATGCATACCATCAGCGATGAAAGATTTCTGAATATGCTTCGTTTTTATGGTGCGTTTGAAGATGAAAAACTGGTTGGAGTGATTGCCACACGCAACGAGCACCACCATATTGGTCTACTGTTTGTAGATAAGGACTATCAGCGCAGAGGCATAGGCCGACAGTTGATTCAACACATCCTGAAACAAAAGGACGATAAGCCTATAACCGTTAATGCCTCTCCTTACGGTCATGAGTTCTACAAGAAAGTTGGCTTTGTGGATACAGATGGTGAACAGATAACAAACGGAATGAGATATTATCCAATGATAAACAATGATGGTTAATCTCTGCAACTGCCGCCACGTTTGCTGTAATTCATGTGAGCATTTCATAAGAACAAGATTAATATGAGAAAGATAGTAACATTAGTTTATACATTGATTGTTACATCATGTCTGGCGCAAGACCCAGTAAGCAATAGTACCAGACTACCAAGAGAACCTAAAAGCTATGGTGCGTGTATTATGCGTGATGGCTCCGTTAGTGGCATTAACGAGAATGAGCGTTTTGCCATGCACAGTGTGATGAAGTTCCCGCAAGCTTTATACGTCGCCGATTATCTGAGTCGGAAAGGATTAAATCTTAATGACACGATCGTTGTCAACAAGGCAGACCTGATGCAAGACACATGGTCGCCAATGATGAAACAATTTGAAGGGAAAAAAGCCTTTTCGTATGCTGAACTGCTGGAATTGTCTCTCGGACAGAGCGACAACAATGCGTGTGAACTCCTTTTCAAGTATTGCGGCAAGCCTGAAGCGGTTGAGGAGTACATGAGAGGACTTGGATTCCACGATATCAATATCCGCATGACGGAGGAACAGTTGCAGAAGAATCCTACAAAGGCCATCGAAAACAGTTCTACCCCCGATGAAATGGCTCGTTTGTTCGAGTGGTTTTATCATCATAAAAATGACAACCAATATCTGACATTCATCTGGAAGACGATGGCAAACTGCTCAACAGGACTGAAACGAATCCCTGCTGCGATACCCACAGATGCTCGTATCGTACATAAAACAGGTACAGGATTCCCATCACCTGAAGGAGTGCAAGACATGAACGATGCAGGTATCATTCTCATGCCTGATGGAAGCCATGCCATTATCGCCGTTTTCACCACGCACTCACCATCTGAGGAAGTAATAGCAGATATTGCAAGACAACTATTAGAACGATGATTTTACTTGGCTTCAATGTGTCTCATCTATAATTCACGCCATTATTGCATAGTGCTACTGCCGGGAGTAAAAAAACATAAAAAATTAATAGACGATGAAAAAAGGATTAAAGATTGCGCTGTTGAGCGTGTTGGGACTGGTGATAGTCTTAGGTGTGTTAGTGTGGATGGAGTTCGGGGCGCTGATTAAAGGCGCTAATTCTTGCGTAAAGCTCGACGACAGACTGTATTATATGGAGTACAAGGGCGACGATGGTTTCGACGGACTGATGGCGAAGGGCGGATTTGAGAAAGCTGACGATATGGTGGGCTATATCATTGAATTCCTGTCTAAAGGTCACTACAAGCCCGAAGTGGAGACCTCGAAAGAGCCCTACGGATGTTCGGCACTCACGGTGAAGACACCCGACGGCAGCGTGATGATGGGTCGAAACTTCGACTTCCCGTCGGCCATTGGCCTCATCATGCATTGCATTCCTGATAAAGGGTACGAAACGATTACCACCTTCAACGTGGAGTTCTACCAGTTTGGCGAAGACTTCAAACCAGAGGGATTCAAGAATCAATACATGTGCATGGCGGGACTGTTTGTAGCCCTCGACGGTATCAACGAAAAGGGACTTGCCATTGCCGACCTGATGGCTGGCGACTCTATTGAGACCCACCAGCGCACCAGCAAACCTGATCTGACAACAACAGCTGCCATCTCTTATATGCTGAAGAATGCAGCCAATGTTGACGAGGCACTCAAACTGCTTGAAAGTATCGATATGCACTCAGATATCGGCTCGGCCCATCATTATGCTATGGCTGATGTTTCAGGCAGAAGTGTGGTTGTAGAGTATGTTGACAATAAGATGGTGGTAACGGAATCGCCTGCCGTAGCCAATCACTATCTGTGCGAGCAGAAACTGAATGTAGGACTTACAGAAGGTGATGACCGTTATGACAGACTTTGCCAGCGGTTCGACCAGACGCAAGGCGTTATGAGTGAGAAACAGCTGACCGATGCCATCGCAACCGTATCCCAACCTCAACGCAAGGGATTCCTCGGAACTGCTTGGACAATGGTAATGGACCTCTCCCACCCTTCCGTTACCTACTATTCACTTCGTCATTTCGACAAGCCATTCCATTTTGCGTTTTCACGTACTAAATAACAAAGCATAAAGGTATTTGTTTAAGGAGAGTCACAAACCATTATAATTTACTTTCCCAAATAGCCCACAAGCATCTTATAGTGCTTGTGTGATAATCTTAACAAGTGTTAATTAATTGTTAAATTCTTGATTTCTTTTGACTCGTCCCTAAGGTCATAGTGTAACTTCGCACTCGAAAATGAAAATCGTACGATTATGAGTTACAAAACAAAATTAAAAATCGGAGAGTTCTCACAGATGATGCAAGTCACGGTAAAGACCTTGCGTCATTATGAGCAGAAAGGACTACTCCTGCCTGACGAGGTGGACGAGTGGACTGGCTATCGCTATTACAGCATCGAACAGATGCAGAAGCTCAACACGATTCGCGATCTTCAAAAACTTGGTTTCTCGCTCGATGAAATCAAGGAATTATACGACTATGGTTCGTACACCCCAAGCATCCGCAAGATAACGGAAAAGATACGCGAAACCGATGAGCAACTGAAACTGCTCCTTGCACGGCGCCGCCAACTGCTTGACTGGAGAAACTCTCGCAAAGAAATCAAGACAATGGAAAAATTCTCTATTCAGTCATTGCCAGAAATCATCGTGGCAAGTCATCGTGAAATAATCCCTAACTACGAGGCATTAGGTGGTATATGCGTCAATAAGATAGCTCCTGAGATGCAACGCCTCGGATGCAAGTGCCCTCCTCCAGGATATTGCTTCACCATAGAGCATAACAAGGAGTATAAGCCTACCGACATCGACATAGAATATTGCGAACAGGTAGAAGAACTCGGCACTGACTCTGCTATAATTCAGTTTAAGAAACTCCCTGCCATTCCTAAGGCTCTCTGCATGAAGCATTATGGTCCTTACGACCGCTTCTATGAGTCATATCTTGAACTGTTCAAGTATATCGATGAACAAGGCTATAAGATTGTTGGTCAACATCGCACTTGCTATGTAGATGGTCCGTGGAATCAGGAGGATCCTGAGAAATGGTTATCAATTCTTCAGATACCAATAGAATAATCAATAAATCTAAGGGCTAAAGGCTTAAGGCTTTTGACCTATGACTTTAGTCTTTAGACCTTTTATTTTAACCTGAATTCGACGAATTCAAAATTCTTTAACAAACGCAACTTTGTTGCTTGGTTTTACAGAAAATTTATTCGCTAATGCTCAACAAGCTAAAGCAAGTTCTTCACGATGACCAGAAAATTTAACCCAGAAAATTTAAATTTTCTGGTAATTTTCTAAAAATTTTTATTCCGTCAACAGCAGCTTGCTGCTAAAACAGCAGCGTTTTATTTTCATCGAACTCACGTTATTTTAAACATTATGAAAGAAATCATAGCTGATACAAAGATGATTGCAGCCTGCGGACTTTACTGCGGAGCTTGCAAGAAATACCGCATAGGAAAATGCCCAGGCTGTCATGAAAACGAGAAAGCATCGTGGTGTAAGATCCGCAAATGCTGTATAAAGAAGAGCTTCCATACCTGTGCAGAATGCAAGACCGACGTAAAGGCATGTCGGCTTCACAATAATCTGATAGGCAAATTCTTCGCTTTTGTCTTCCGTAGCGACCGTGCAGCCTGTATCCGATATATCCGCGAAAATGGAGAACAAGCCTTTGCAAGAGAGATGACAAAGCGAGGTGAACAAACCATGCGCAAGTAATGTCATTTAACCCACATTATTTTATTCACAACATTACCAATGACTTAAACAGGAATGGCTCACATAATGTGAGCCTTCTATTTTTGTAACAAAACCAAAGTAAAAGGCAAGAATCCGAAACCATAAAACTATCAAATAAGTTCGTGGCCACACATTTTAGTACCGACTTTTTGGGGGACTACACACATTTTAGTACCGACTTTTGATGCAAAGCTACATATTTTTTTATAAATGCAAACCCCTTTAGATTTCCTCAATGCCGAAAAACGAAGAAGAGTAATCAAGAACGGCATAAAACAGGCAATAATCGCCAAAATTCAAAATAAACACACGTATTTCTTGCTTAATCTCGTATTTTTTTATATTTTTGCATTTAGAACATTTCGATAATCCCAAATAATAAAGCATGCAATACGAGAACACATTCAAGGCTATTGACCAGATTCTGTGGAAGGAGTCTGGCTGTAGCAGCGAACTTGACTACCTTGAACAGAAGTCGTGGCTCTTGTTCCTCAAGTATCTTGACGACCTTGAGAGCGAGCGCGAGGACGAGGCTGAACTTGAAGGCAAGCAATACAAGCGCATCATCACAGGCTTCAACCGCTGGTCGCAATGGGCTGCCCCTAAGACTGCCGACGGCAAGATAGACGTTATCAACGCCATGACGGGCAACGACCTCGTGGAGTTTGTTGACAACAAACTGTTCCCGTTCCTCAAAAGTCTGAAGGCAACGGCTGCAAGCACCAATTCGCTTGAATTCAAGATTGGCGAGATTTTCGACGAGTTGCACAACAAGATAAAGTCGGGCTTCAATCTGCGTGAGGTCATCAATATGATTGACGAACTGCATTTTGAGTCGGCTGACGACAAGCACGAAATGACCGTGCTCTACGAGAATAACATCCAGCGAATGGGCAATGCCGGGCGCAACGGTGGTGAATACTACACTCCACGCCCTTTGATCCGCAGCATAGTGAAGGTGGTAGATCCAAAGATTGGGGAAACCGTCTATGACCCTGCCTGTGGTAGTGCCGGATTCCTCTGCGAGGCTTTCAACTACATGGAGGAAAAGATTGGCTCAACCACCGACAATGATATTCTCCAGCACAGCACTTTCTACGGCATAGAGAAGAAACCGTTGCCTTATATCATAGCCACCATGAACATGATATTCCACGGCGTGTCAGCCCCTAACATCATCAAGGCTAACACTCTGGCTATCAACCTCACTCAGATACAGGAGAAAGACCGCAAGAACGTAATCCTTGCCAATCCTCCGTTTGGCGGCAACGAGCGCGGAGAGGTGTTGCAGAACTTCGAGATAAGGAGTTCCGAAACCGCCTATATGTTTATGCAGCATTTCGTAAAGATGCTGAAGGCTAACGGCAGGGCTGGTATTGTGATAAAGAACACCTTCCTTAGCAATGGCGATGCGGCTGCAATAAGGAAGATGCTGTTGGAGACTTGTAATCTGCACACCGTACTCGACTTGCCATCGGGCGTATTCACAGGAGCAGGAGTAAAGACCGTGGTACTGTTCTTCACTAAGGGAATGCCTACCGAGAAGGTATGGTATTATCAGATAGACAAGCACTTCACCAAGACCAACCCTATGACGGAGAAGGACTTGGAGGAGTTCCTTACCTTGCAGAAGACAAAGGCTGAGTCTGAACATTCATGGCTGCTGGATGTCAGTACGCTTGGCGATGACTACGACCTGTCAGTAAAGAATCCGAACAAGGTTGAGGAGGTTGACGAGCGCACCCCACAGGAGATAGCAAACAGTATTGTAGAACTCAACGAGATGAACCAAAACTTGTTGAATGAAATCTTGGCATTGCTATGAAAGAGATAGAAAAAACGCATATTCAAGAATTGGCAGAGTGCATTTCCTCATTGATTGAGAATGCTCGCAAACAAGTCAGAACCGCCGTCAATACAACTATGGTATATACCTACTATGAGGTAGGGCGTTATATTGTAGAGGATGAGCAGAATGGACAAACGCATGCAAATTATGGCAAGGCTGTACTCAAAGAACTGTCAGCAAATCTTACTGAAAAATTTGGTGCGGGGTGGTCTGTTGAAACGCTTACCAAATGTCGTAGGTTCTACAACGTATATTCAATTTCTCAAACTGCGTTTACGAAATCAGAGAAAAGCGCACTTCGTGCTAACAATCTGAATCCCAAGAATATAATTCCCAAAATGAATTTCGTCCACAGTGTAGACGAAATTCATAACTTCATACTGCCATGGTCTCACTATCAAGTCTTGATGCGCGAAGAAAATCCTCAAGCACGAAGTTTCTATGAGAAAGAGGCATATAACCAACAATGGAGTGTACGACAGCTCCAGCGTCAGGTGGCAAGCAGTCTCTACGAACGTCTAGCATTAAGCCGAGACAAAGAAGAGGTCATGCGCCTTGCCAATGAAGGACAGACAATAGAGAAACCTACGGATATAATAAAAAATCCACTCGTACTTGAATTCATTGGTCTTAAGCCCGATTCTGCTTATAGCGAGTCAAAACTTGAATCTGCCATTCTTAGTAAGCTTCAAGATTTCCTTCTTGAATGTGGCAAGGGATTCCTGTTTGAAGCTCGTCAGAAGCGATTTACGTTTGACGAGGATAATTTCTATGTAGATCTTGTGCTTTATAACCGTCTGTTGCAATGCTATGTGCTTATAGATCTGAAGGTTGACAAACTTACTCATCAGGATCTTGGGCAGATGCAAATGTATGTCAATTATTTTGACCGCTACGTAAAACAAGAATTTGAGAAACCTACTATCGGAATATTACTCTGCAAGACCAAGAGCGATGCTATTGTAGAACTTACATTACCAAAAGATGCAAATATTTACGCCCAACAATATGCTCTATGCCTTCCTGACAAAAGTCTTCTACAGACAAAAGTCCGTGAATGGATTTCAGAATATAAAGACATAAACGAAGAGGAGGAAGAAGGATGAAGAAGGGTTGGGAGTATAAGAAGTTACTCGATGTTTGTGACTTTCAGGGAGGTGCTCAACCTCCAAAATCAGAATGGGTAAAAAATCCACAAAATGGTTATGTAAGAATGCTTCAAATTCGTGATTTTACTCAAAGTCGTGAAGCAGTACCTGAATACGTAAAATTGACCAATAAAGTTAGAACATGTAGTTGCGACGATATCATGGTTGGCAGATATGGTGCATCAGTTGGAAAAATCCTTACAGGTCTTGCAGGGGCATATAATGTAGCTCTCATGAAAACACTTCCTGATAAAGATTTTCTAATAAAGCCATATCTGAGGTTTTATTTGTTGTCTAATTGTTTTCAAGGGTATTTAACGAGTTTAGGAGGGAGAGCTGCCCAAGCAGGTTTCAGCAAGGATGACCTCGCAAATCTGTCAATAGCATTACCTCCCCTCTCTGAGCAAAAAGAAATCGTAGAATATCTTGATTCTTCTTTTGCAAAGATTGACAAGCTAAAGGAAAATGCTGCCAAGAATCTTGAAGAAGCAAAAGCCCTTTTCCAATCAGCCTTAAAAGACGCTCTTGAGCCAAAAGAAGGATGGGAAGAGAAAACGCTGAAAGAATTGTCTGAAATTCAAAGTGGTTATGCTTTCAAAAGTTCCGATTTTAAGTCAAGCGGAAAATATCAAGTAATACGAATGGGAAATGTACGCCCAGGAGTAATTAGATATAACGAGTCACCTGTTTTTATTAATGAAGAGCTTGACGAAAAGGCAAAGGAAAAAGCCTTGTTGCAAATTGGCGATATGATAATCACTCAAACGGGTTCAAGAAATAAGCGAGATTATGGTTTTACAGTATTAATCGAAAAAGACAATCTTCTTCTTAATCAACGAATTGCAAGAATACGAGTAAAAGACAAATTGCTTAATAAATATCTTCTTTATTATAGTTGGACAGACTATTTTAGAGATCAATATTTTGCGAATGAAGGTGGCACCGTTGGTCAAGGAAACGTTGGAATGGATGCTATTAAAGATAATATTATTCCTTTACCTTCCTTGCCAGAGCAGCAATCAATCGTTTCATTCCTTGACTCTCTCAGCGAGAAGGTGAATACTCTTCAGCAGAACTACTCACGCATCTGCGATGAGTGTGACGCATTGAAACAAGCAATACTAAGGCAAGTGTTTGAGTGAGTAACCAACAACAGCAATACTAAAACCAATA
>CAMJKP010000018.1 GCA_946406435.1 uncultured Prevotellaceae bacterium
TCTCGTTGTTCGAAAGGCTCTTGTCGCGCTTCAAGACCTCGGATGGCTATGACGGACGCTTTGTCTATATGCTCACCAAACAGGGAAGAATGCACAGATTCATCGGAGAATTTCCTAATCAGGCTTTCTATGGAGGGCATCTTGATGTCGTTCCGCTCGAGCATCAGCTACTGCCCTACAAGGCTGTAGTAACCGACAACGGCATAATGAAGATGCTTTGCAGACATCGTATTGCCTTCGTTGCAGCCGAGCAGCCTCGTCTTTCCCCTTCTCTCAAGACCAATATCATTGAGGCTGAGATGATTGCTGCAACGGTTTATCAGATTTACCTGCTTACAAAGGATAGCTTCGACAAGGATATGACCGTAGGCGTCATTGTTCCCTATCGCAATCAGATAGCCACCGTGAGGAATGCCATTGACAGATACGGCATAGATATCCTTCACGACATAACGATTGACACCGTTGAACGCTATCAGGGTAGCCAAAGGGATTATATCATCTACGGATTCACTATTCATCAGATGTACCAGCTCAATTTCCTGACCGACAATGTATTTGAGGAGGACGGAATGATTATCGACCGCAAACTTAACGTGGCAATGACTCGTGCACGTCTTAACCTTGTGATGATTGGCAATCCGAAACTTCTTAGCATGAACGTGACCTTTAGCAGACTCATGGATTTCGTGCGCAGCAAAGGCGGATATTTCGATGTCACGAAAGATGACTACTGCAACGGACGATTCTGAATCTGTTCCGGACGAAGTTCATTTTCTTCTTTCCTTTACGAGATTCAAGTCTTTTGGGGAGTACAAGGAGTAACGCTCCCTAGGGGCCTTAAGTAGTACAAGACGATAGTATTTATCGCTTATTTGAACGTTCAAGATTCGTCTTGTACTCCTTGAACTCCTTGTACTCCTTATTACTCCTTCCAAGTGTAGAATGGGTGGAATCAGAATCAGTTTCTCTTCGTTCGTGGCCTTTGATTGAAGAGCGTGATCTGCATTTCTTCATTCTCCGTTGTTCTTTTGTAGGCTCCCTTTGGCATCCATCGCGAATGGGACTTACATGGGAGTCACTACGGACTTACATGGGACTTGCTTCAGACGCTTCCGAGCAATTATGCGCCCCATCTCTCGTTTCATATTGCAAAGTTACGAAATAAAAAATTAGCGAGTGGACGTTTAGGGACTTTTCGGGACGATAAGGGACTTTACGTGACGATGTTTAGCATATTTTAACACATAAGCGCGAAAATACAAAGAATAACAAAACTTTGCGACTCTGCGCCTTAGCGTTTATATTTCCCCGGACGCTTCCGAGCAATTCACGTCCCCGAATCCTTTTCTTGATGCAAAGTTACAAAAAACAGAATTGGCGGTTAGGACTTAGCGTGAATAAGCGTGCAATAACGGGACATTTTCCTGAAAAATTTTATTCGAACGCAAAGTCGCGAAGTCGCTGAGATTTATTTTCGACCACGGAAAACACTAAAGAAACGGAAATTATTATGGCAGCAGGTTGCAATATCCTCTGCGAGGGGCTATACGAATTGCCCATTAATTCCCACGAATTTATCATTAATACTTTTCTCTAGAATACAAAAAATTCATGGATAATTCGCGATTAATTCATGTAGCCGAGCGCAGCGTCTTTTTCGTTTGTTCCGTGTCTTTCGTGTTCTGAATATATAAACCACAGATATTCGGGATTTTGGGGATATTAATCACGAGCGTAAGCGAGACAATCCCTTAAATCTGGAATATCTGTGTTCAAGAAAAAAACTTTGCGACTTCGCCTCTGCGTTCTGAAAGCCATGAACTCTCCAAATACAGGGAAAAGCATCGGAACGAGCGGTTCGCGCATGTCCTTCGATACCTGAGAGAGCACTAATTAGATGCATTCCGTACCTTTCCGAGGTTAGGCATCATAGGTGCGATATTATTACTAATGTCGTATTTTATTGTGAATCAGCTTTTTAGATAAAACTTAAACTTTGTTTTGGTCCAATTCCTGTTGTTCCAATTATTTTTTTTCAATTCTTATTTTTCTTATTTTTATATATAACTATTTATATATTAAGTAGTTATAAAGAATAAGAAGAATATTGTCACATCTAAATTTTAATTGGAACAATTGGAAACTGGAACGCGAAAAGCACCTTGCGGTGTTTGAGAAAGAAAATTCTTTTACTTTCCAAATAAATTTCTTCCCTACAAAGCCTTTCAGACCATCGCGCAACTCTTCGCATATTACGTAATCATAAATTTCTCCAGAATAGAAACTATTTGGCAGCAAGCTGCTTTTAACTGACAATAATTGCTCGCAATAGCTCGCCAAGCTACGCAAGTTCCCAATCTACGCAATCAACTGGTTGTAGAGTGTTTTTATCCTCTCATCCTGCGTTGCAAGATATTCAAGTATTGCTCTTTCGTTCGTATCTTAAATTATATTAAAAATAAAGTAAATAAATCTTTTATATGAAAATTTATTTATAATTTTACCTCATTAAAACAAGTGAGTAGAACCCAGATGCGTGAAACTCGGGCGAGGCGTTTTGCCTGCGATGAGCTGTTTGACCCAGCCGCTCACTTGTTTTTTTTAACTTTTTATAGGTATCTCTATGCTGGTCGAACACATTAGGGTTAGTAAGTTTATCTACCGTTATAAAATTTACTTTTTTGTCGGTTGCCTTTTTATTCATAGTTCATTTCCACAACAATTTTTCCTAAAAAACTCATAGAGTTGTCTTTATGAAAAAAATACATTTTTTTTAAAACAAAAACGAGTAAGAATAATGTAGATTGGATGGATATATCAACTTAAAACAATTCTATTTACTAAAGAGTTTGGTTATTTAGTTTATTATTTGTATCTTTGCGCACATTATGGAGAAAACACCAAACATAATAAAAACACTACTAAAGAACTTGGGGCTTAACCACTCCGAGAGAATAGACATCCCCGATAGGGAGGTATATGTACTATCATCCGTTGACGATGACGGAATTTGCCTACCAACAGGACTCCCTTGCCTCTATGAAATCACAAAAGATGGAGCAAGGAAGATAGAAGAAAAGGAAGCATTTGAAATATTAGAAATGAATGGTAAGTATAAGTTTTGCAAATACTACAAAAAAGGGGAGGAGAAATCTCCTTATGAGCACGGCACGCCCGAAGATCTCTTCTAGTACTGGGAAAGTATGTATTGGAGGTTCATAAGTCATCTAAACTCTTATGACTTTAACCACCCATACTTCGAGGATATGGCACGAGACTATATAGCATCCAATAAGGACAAGAAGAACTTTATGACATCCGATGCTCCCATAGAGCAAAAGGGGTTCGTAATGTTTGCAGAGGCAATGCTTGAAAAATGGATGCCTTACGATGTTGATATGATATTCAAATACTAAACGTTATGGAAGTAATCAAGCCTTTAGAATCTCGCCGTTACGATAAAAACATGTGAGCGACAGACTCAAACGACTCATCCATATTATTTGTCTTTTCTAGCAGCTTTTTTCCCTAATTGCCAAAGATATATATCAAGTTCCTTATAGTCAAATTGTGTAAGTCCATATCTAATTCTAAAGGCGTTAATGATTTCGACAAATTTCAAATAGTCTTTGAGGTCTTCATTTTTGAAAGATGCAAAATCATCTTTTTCACGGAAGTATTTCAACACAAGTTCAACATTGCTATCATAAATAGGAAATAGTTTAGGGAAATGATGACTACAATATTTTGTGGCAAAAGAATAGTATCTTGGTTTCCCTGGAACTTCCGCTATTTCATTTACTAATGATATATCGCCATCCATTAATCTTGCATCTATATTAAGTTTCTTAATATGTTTTGCAAGATCATTGATGTGATATACATTCGTACTATAGAATTCGTTAAGCACAGAACATTTTATAAGAATATCACTCAAGTCATTATTCTTAGGACATAGTGTGTGAAATAACTTATTAAGCGCTTTTTCATGAACTTGATAACTTTTTTGGGGATTTATCCATTCCGTATTATTATAAAATTCTACGGATTTTACATTGGGACGCTTTATTTCCATAATAGTATTATTTCAAAAAATCAAACGTCTTAAGTTTCTTTCTTGCAAGTGGATGACCTGAGGAAGTCTGGGACTATCATCAGCATAGGGGAACGTTACCGTTCGTCTGAGTTTATTATAATGGATTATTTCAGTTTCTTGTTATTAGAGTTAAAGGGGTAATATTTTGTTCGTTTTTATTATTCTGGTTTATTAGTCAATATACTTATTGTCTCATCAAACTCAGCAAGGATTTCCTTGAGACGAGGATTTGATTTTTGGACAATAAGGGCTGCAAAGTTTCTTGTTTTATCCTCCTGCACTTCGGCTGTTTCCATAACATAGGCATCTCGCTTGCTGTAAGTATTGAACCAACGTATGAAGAGACGACTACGAAATGCCTGACGTCCATCGCCCGTCTCACAGATATAGAGCAATATATCGGGGTTGGCTGCAAAGAAAGCCTCAATTAACAACAGGATTGTCTCACGGAGTTTCTGATCGAGCGGAGAAGGTTGATTATTTCTATTGGTAATGGTAAACTGATAAGCACCTGTAGGCCAAATAGAATAGTCATCCATGAAACCAATAATGAAAATCTGTCCTCTATTGGTTTCTATATAGTAGTCTATTCCATTATCCGTCCATACCTTGTATGGGGCAAGACGGCATATACGATTCAGATCAAGCGGATTCATGTGTTCAGATGCTCAGTTGAAGTCGTTCTTCGCGGATTTTTTCAATCTCCTCTTCTGCCTGCTTCTGCCACTCATGTTTCTTGCGAATGGACTCGCGGAATGCTGCTATAATCTCATCACGTGTGCGGTTTTTATAAGCTGCTGATACCATAAATATGTGTTTTATATTGTTATGCTATGGTCAAGCGAAAGGCATGATGCTTGCATCAATATATTTCGCAACCTTACGGATGCAAAGATAGTTAAAAAACATGAAATGAACAACTTTTTGAGCAAGAAAGACTATTTATCGCTTGATATTTTTGTGCAAATAAAGAAAAACGACATGAGAAAGCGCACATTATGGTGCCATTTTCGCTTCTTTAGTGCTTTTCGTGTTCAAAAAAAACATTCATGGATAATTTATGGAAAATTAATGTAGCCAAGCGCAGCGTTTAAATCATTATCATGCAAAAGCAAAATATTAGCTCGAAATTTACAGAAATATATTTTCTGACAATTTACTTTCCTTCTGTTTTTAAGGTGTTTCTTTGGTTAGAAATGTTTAAATTGAGACTTTTTTAACTTATTTTTCTACAAAATATTCTTGTTATTTGGTAAAATGTACTATCTTTGCACCCGACATAATAACTAAAAAACAATCAAATTATGGCAGGTCTTATTTCAAGTATTATTTGTGGTATTATAGCAGGTTTCATCGCTTGCAAGTTAACTAACAAAGAAGGAAAAGGTTGCCTCGTAGATCTCTTCCTCGGTATTATCGGAGGTGTTGTAGGCGGCTGGGTATTTAGTTTGCTCGGCATAGGTGTAAGCTCTATAATTGGCAGTATTGTATGTGCTGTAATCGGAGCTGTTATCGTGCTCTGGATCTTCAATAAGCTGTTCTAAAGGCAGATATGCACTTTTGGTTATACTACTTCCTCGCCATCAACTTAATAGCCTTTATATTATATGGCATAGACAAGTTGAAGGCGAGGAAGAATCTTTGGCGAATACCCGAGTCCACTCTCCTACTCATAGCCGTTATTGGCGGAAGTATTGGTGCGTGGATGGGAATGTATGTTTGGCATCATAAGACCATGCACTTGAAATTCAAGTATGGCGTGCCGATTATTCTTGCGTTGCAGATTGGAATTTGGGTATACCTACAGTTTTAATTTACTATTTAGCTATTGACTATGTACTATTTATGTACAATTTTATTTAATTGACTATTTTTCTTCGCTTCCGAGAAATAGTAAATTGTAAATGGTAAATTGTACATTATTTGACCCACACCACATAGTCTTCTTTTCGTGGCTTTTGTGGTTTCAAGGCATCAGGAGCGGCATATCCGAGGATGCAGTTGCCGATACCCTCGTATTCTTCCGTTATTCCAAGTTCACGAAGGATTTGCTTGCCCTCTTCTGTTTCAAAAGATTCCTTAGCACGATGAATCCAGCAAGAGCCAAGTCCGAGACTGTTGGCTGCAATCATCATATTCTCCATAACAAGTGAGCCGTCGTAGATGCGTGTTCCAACCTCTTTCTTGGCAAGTACAACAAGCACTACGGGAGCGCCATAGAACGGGTCGTTATGGCCAGATGATGTGCTGAGATTCCTATCTATGACAAGTTTTAGGTTCAGATTGCTCAGACGGTCGCGCATCTCCTTATTGGTTACAGCTATGATAATAGGCGACTGCTTGTTCATTCCTGAAGGGGCGTAGGTGCCAGCTTTAACAACTTCCTCGACAAGTTCCATAGGTACAGGTTTGTCAAGGTATTTCTTCACACTTCTACGTGAGATGATATCCTCAATGGTCTTATTCATAATAATTCTTTAATGCTTATAGATATTGGTGGCAGAAACTGCCATATAATCGGTGAGAGTAATGCGGGGGAAACGGTTATCGTAAAACCTCTTGGCGAGTTTGAGCGATTGCTGATAGAGGATGAGTGCAAGCTCATTTCCGAGCTTTCTTCCATGCCTTTTTGTATGGTAGCCTTTGAAGTTACAGAGACAGACCTGCGTCCTGCAGGTGCAGAAGATACATACCAGTATCTTGAAAAAGTATTGCTCCCCTACATACAAGACAATCTGCATCCTAAACGTCTCATCCTTGGAGGCTATTCTCTTGGCGGTCTCTTTGCCCTATGGAGCGTGACACGCACAGATGCCTTTGATGCTGTTTTTGCCGGCTCTCCTTCTCTATGGATGGAAGGTTGGAATGAGTATGCCGACGCACATCCATTAAAGGTGAGATATGCCTATATGAGTCTGGGAGATAAAGAAGAATGTACCCGCAAACATCCATTCTGTATTATAGGTGACAGGGTAAGACTTCAACACAAGCGTCATGAAACGCAATTGGGAGCTGACTACTGTATCCTTGAATGGAATGAAGGCGGGCACTTCAACGAGATAGAACTACGCAAGGCAAAGGGATTTGCGTGGTGTTTAAAGACCCACCCCAGCCCTCCCCAAGGGAGGGAGCCTTTAGAAAGTAATGATCCCTTACGCTCTTAGCGATAAAATGTATATAAATACTCCCTCCCTTGGGGAGGGTCGGGGTAGGTTCTATCTCTCCACCTGTGTAAACTCAGGTACGCTACCCTCTGCTTTACCTTTTATAACATAGATAAGCTGCTTACTCTCCCTGCCCTGCATATCCTTGCTGTTGCATGTGAAGAGGTATTCAGTAGCGTTATCGAGTGAACGTGTGCCAACAGTTGATGGAGTTCCTAATGGCATAGGATAGTCGCCGCAAGCCTTGTCGAAGATGGCTTTCTCATCAGCACTAACGGCATGTTGTGCAGAGAATGCAGGAAGTGATTGCTTCTTGCCCTTCAAAGCGCCAAGATTGATGAGGAATGTCTCAACCTCTGCCTCTGCCTTATCAACACGTGCAGCTCTTACGCCATACCATGAAGATGTGACATTAGCTCCTGGTAATGCAGCCTTGAGTTCTGGAATACTTGTATTACCGCCACTACCGAATGTGCAGAAAGGAACAACTACCTTACCCTTGAAGTCGTTTGACTTAACGAGACTATGGATAGGACCTGCATATGTGCCTGCCCATATTGGATAGCCTACATAGAGAGTATCATAGTCGGCAATCTTTGCCTTCATAGGCTTGAGGTCACGAACCTTGCCGTCCCTACGCTCGCCCATAAACGCACCTGCAATTGCACCCATATCACCAGAATATGGATTAACGGTCTCTATACGCTCTATATCGGCACCAGTCTTCTTCTGAATGATGTTTGCAACCTTCTCAGTAGTACCTGATTGAGAGTAATAAACTACAAGTGAACGGGATTTGTTACCTGCCTGTGTCTGATTGGCTGTGCAAGCAATAAGAGCTGCCACAGCACCAAATAATAATAATTTCTTCTTCATTTGAATATTTTCTTTAGCTATTAGTTCACACTTAATTATAATACGTTTTTACAGACAAAAGGTTTAGTAGACAAGAAAAAAATGAAAGGTGCCACAAATGATATTGAGCACCATTATTGACACCTTTTATTGCTTAAATTACTTCTTGCGAATATATGTGTTATCCTCCTCACCATCAGCCGTTAAGGAATGTAGCGTGAGGGTGTCGCCATTTACGGAAAGAGAATAGCGAGCCTGCATCAGATAGTTCATGTCAGCCACATTCTCAAGGATCTCAAGTCCATGCCATTCCCAGTCGTGATATTCCTCATAGTCGCATACCTGAACCTTGGAAAGCTTCACTATGTCATTCTCCGTTCGGAAACTGCCCTTGACCTTATGGCATATACCATCAGCATCGACAAACCTTACATCCAAGGCTTTCCTGTTGGCATACAAAGTAGAAGTAACATTGCCGTTATCCCGAAACTCGATTTCCTCGTGAAAGTCTTTCCTGTTGTCCTGAGACACCCACGTACCTACAAGTGCTTCGTCGATAACTGTTTCCGGCTTTTCCTCATTATGACATGAAGTCAGGAAAAAGTCTGCAAGTACGAGTGTCAAAACAAAAGCGAGAATATATTTTATTTTTCTCATTGTTTGCAATTTTAATAATTTTCAGCCGTATCATACATAATACCGCCGATTTCAGTTGCAAAGATACAATTTTTTCTTAAATAAAAACACTTTTACCACGAAAAATATTGGTTAAAAACTGTATATTATAGCTTTTTCTTGAGAAAAAGGCATATCTTTGCACTCAGGATGCTTTGCACACTACACTCGGGAACAGTTTTCCACTTTGCAGTAAAGCAAGATTACAAATGTCAAAAACAATATTAATATTCATATTTTCATTCCTCTGTCTCTGCACATCGGCAAGACAGAGAGTGATACTCATTACAATCGACGGTTTTCGGAATGACATCCTCACGAATGCCAGCCAACCAGCACCATTTCTTCACGATTTGATGCAGAAATCCATATATGTGCCGAATGTAATCGGGGTAAATCCTACGATGACGTATCCAGCACACACCACATTGGTAACAGGCTCTACCCCACTCGACCACGGCATTCATTGTAACCGTCAGTTTCAGTTTAACAGGGCTGAGCCCGCTTTATACAACTGGTTTGCCGACAGCATACGAACTAAGACACTTTGGCAGACCGTGAAGGAGCATGGCGGTACTACGGCTTCTGTTTTCTGGCCTGTAACGACAGGCTGCAAGTGGATAGACATTAATCTGCCTGAATACTTCCCAACAACGCGCGTCAACGTGAGCGGAATGGACTATATTCGTCCGGTATGTACTCCTGCAGATATCATGGCAGAACTTGAGCGTGAGGCTACAGGACATCTTTCTGACACTACCCTACGTGCCGGCTCTTTCCAATATGATGCCAAGGTGGCAAGTATGGTGAACTATCTCACAAACCGCTACAAGCCCGATTTTATGACCGTACATCTCGTGACAACCGACTATAAACAGCACGAGACAGGCATCTATTCTTTCGAGACTCAGCAGTCTGTAGCAGCAGCCGACCATGCAATAGGTCTTATTCTTGAGAATCTTGAATATACGAATCAGAAGGATAGCGTGACGATAATTGTAACGGGCGATCATGGTTTTACGCAAGGGCGGTATCGTCTGCATCCAAATGCCCTGCTCGTAAGTAATGGTCTGCTAAGCGAACAGCCTGGGGGCGATTGGCAAGCATGTTTCAACTCTCTTGGAGCTGCGGCATATATGTACGTCAATCCCAAACTCTCGGCAAAACAGAAGGCTCGCTGCATAGAGAAAGTTAGGAAGATTTTTTCCGAACAGCCAGACTCGGTAAAGTCGCTGTACAATATTCTTTCCAACAAAGAGATTATCGACATAAAAGGCGATCCGACAGCCGCTCTCTGTCTTGCACCACTCTCTGGTGTTGGATGCAGTAATGAGCGTAAGGGAGAATTAAAAACAGACTTCAAGGGCGGATTTCATGGCTATGTGTATCTGCCTGGAACAAAGGCGTATGATCCAACTTCATTAATCATTTACGGGAACATAGACAGAAACCTTGTAAAGCGTTTCCTTTCTGCTCCAGATACCATTCAACAGACATCAATAACTCCGATGATTCTGAGTATTATGGAAATTGAAAATGACAACCAACAATCAAAGTAATAACTAATAAAAATTTCATTATGAAGAAAATCCTGACAATCGTATTGGCATCATTCGCTATGATGTCATGTGCACAGAAAGCAAACAACGGTTCTGCATCAAATGAACCAGCAGTTATCAAATGGATAGAAGACAAACCGGGACCAAGTTTCCAGCAGCATAGGACATTCCCTACCGTTCCTGACAATCTCTGGAATGAACTCGGATTCAAGGATGGCATTCCTTCAAGTATGAGCTGTTGCCTACTCAAGGCTGAAGGTAAGACAATATTAATCGATGCAGGTCTTGGAGCAGATTTCAGTCAGCTTATCCCTAAATTTGCCGAGGATAATATCAAACCAGAGGATCTCAAACTTATATATATCACTCACATGCATGGCGATCACATCGGCGGTTTGCTAAAGGGTGATAAGGTGGTTTTCCCTAATGCTGAGGTGTATATCAACAGGGTAGAAGCAGAGGCATGGAAGGCTATGCCTGGTGATAGAAGCGCTCAGGCAAAGAAGGTTCTGGAGTTATATAAAGACCATCTGCATCTGTTTGAAGCTGGTGACGTATTGCCAGGCGATGTGAAATCAATAGCAGCATACGGCCATACTCCTGGTCATACCGTTTTCCAGAAGGATAAAATCCTCGTGATTGGCGACCTTATGCATGGAGCTGCCCTTCAGCTCAAGCATCCTGAATACAACGCATCTTTCGATATGGATCAGGATGCAGCTGCAGAAGCTCGCGCAAGGATAATTAAGTACGCACGTGAGAATAACCTCACTATGTACGGAATGCACCTCCCAAGTCCGGGATTTGTTAAGTGAAGAACGAAGAGTTAAGAGTGAAGAATTTAAGTTTGTATTGTCGTTTTAAGTCGTTAATTAGCCTAAAGCTATAAAATGTAACTTATATTCTTCACTTTTCACTCTTAACTCTTCACTCAAATTGAACTATGCGAAATGAAGATAACATCTGTCGTTGAGAACACAAGTGCCGTAGGAATGCCTGTGGAACATGGTCTGAGCCTGTATATCCAACTCGAAAACGGGCGCAGAATACTGTTTGACATGGGACAGAGACGGTTGTTTGCTGAAAATGCCGAACAACTCGGACTCAACATCGCCGATATCGACACGGCTATAGTATCGCATGGGCATTATGATCATGGTGGTGGACTTCGTACTTTTTTCGAAATCAACGATAAGGCGAAGGTATATATCCACAAAGATGCCTTTCAACCGTATTATTCGCTTAAGGAGTTCGGATTGAAATATATCGGTTTGGATACTGACCTACAAGATAATCCACGCCTCGTAAAATGCGACTCTTTGACACGTCTCGATAATCAGATGACCATTTTTGCCGATGTAATCGGTGATTTCTGCTGTCCGCAAGGAAATAGTCTTTTGTTCGGACCTTCTGAAACGCAAAACGACTCTTTCACGCATGAGCAGAACCTTATTATAGAGGAGAACGGCAAAACCGTACTCTTTGCCGGATGTGCCCACAAGGGTATCATAAACATCATACGCAAGGCTGAGGATGTGATTGGCAAGTCCCCTACCCATGTCTTTGCAGGATTGCATCTTGCCAAGACTCCTATAGACGATGCTTTCATCTCCACCCTTGCACATGAATTAATGAACTACGATAATTGTACGTTCTATACCATGCATTGTACTGGTACAGAGCAGTATCAGAAGCTCAAGGGTATAATGGGCAGCCAAATAGAATATCTTTCGTGTGGAGAGGTTGCGGAGATCTAATTCTATTTTGGCATATTAATTGCTAAGTATTAATTAAAAGCCCTTTTACTTATGCTTTTTAGCTTTATAATTTAGTAAATAGTAAATTGTACATTGTAAATGATCCGATGATCCAACAGACAGAATTCAGACTTTCAGCAAAGCGCAGAGGATGCCACCTCGTAACGCGCGAGATACTCGAAAACCTCCCAAGACCGCTTCCAAAGGTGGGCTTGCTCAATCTCTTTGTACAGCACACATCATGCGCCTTGTCTATTAACGAGAACGCAGATCCTGATGTGAGATATGACATGGAGAAGATAATGAATCATATCGTGAAGGAAAACGAGCCATACTACGACCATGTGCTTGAAGGTTCTGACGATATGCCAGCTCATGCCAAGAGTTCTCTTTTCGGCGTAAGCATCACCATTCCGATTACTGACGGACATCTAAACCTCGGTACTTGGCAAGGCATATACCTCTGCGAGTTCCGCGACTATGGAGGTCCACGCAGCATCGTAGCTACGATATACGAATAAAATATATTAATAAACGCAAAGACGCAAAGGTACTAAGATAATAAAAATATAAACTTAGCGTCTCAGCGTCTTTGCGTTTGAATAGTAAATAGTAATTAGTCAAATAGTAAATAACATTGGGATACACAAAATGGATTGGAGCATTCCTCGGATATGTCAGCGGAGGAACGCTCGGTGCATTAGCAGGATTCGCACTTGGCACTCTCTTTGATACCTTTACAAAGAGTTCTGATGCATCGTTTGAGAGCAACGCAAATCGTGCCTATGGCAATACTGCAGAGGACATCTTAAATCGCGCACGACAGTCACAGCAAGGCGACAGAAACGGATTCCTCTTCTCGCTCATGGTACTCTCTGCCCATATCATACAGGCAGACGGTAAAATCATGCACTCGGAAATGGAACACGTGCGTAATTTCCTTCGTGCAAACTTCGGTGAAACGGCTGTGGAACAAGGCAATAACATCCTTCTCCGACTCTTCGACTACCGCAAACAGCATGGGGAGCAGTCGTGGAAACAGCAGATTGGCGAGGCTTGCCGACAGATGCGTATGGCAATGCCAGAGGAACATCGTCTTCAGCTCGTTGCCTTCCTTGCCGATATTGCAAAGGCTGATGGCATCACGGCAGAAAGCGAGATAAGGGAACTGCGCAATGTGGCATATAACCTAGGTCTCAATCCACAGGTAATCGACCAGATGCTGAGTCTTGGTGGGCAGAGCCTCGATGATGCATATAAGGTTCTCGGACTTACTAAGGATGCTACTGACGATGAGGTTCGCAAGGCTTACCGCAAACTCGCTCTTCAATATCATCCTGACCGCGTGGCAACTCTCGGTGATGATGTGAAGGAGGCTGCCAAGAAGAAGTTCCAGGAACTCAACGATGCCAAGGACAAAATCTATAAGGCAAGAAATCTGTAATCATTAATATACAACAATATGACAAAACAAGACATCACGGTTCTCGCAAAGGAGAACGCTTTCGACCTGATAGGCAAAGAGTGGATGCTCGTAACGGCAGGCACTCCTGACAAATACAACACAATGACGGCCTCATGGGGCGGTATCGGTTGGCTCTGGAACAAGCCTGTAGCCTTCATCTTCATCCGTCCAGAACGTTTCACACACGATTTCATCGAGGCAAACGACCGTCTGACACTCTCCTTCTATGGCGAGGAATACCGCAAGGCTCTCCAGATATGCGGAAGCAAGTCTGGTAGGGACATCAACAAGACCGAGGCTACAGGACTCACACCAGAGACTTTGGAGAGCGGAGCCATTACCTTCGGCGAGGCACGAATGACACTCGACTGCCGCAAGCTCTTCAAATCACCAATGAAAGCCAACGATTTCATCGACAAATCACTCCTTGAGCGTTGGTATAACGACAAACCAGGTGGCGGTCTTCATGATATCTATATTGTGGAAATAGAGAATATCTATACTAAGTGAAAAACGAAGAGTAAAGAGTGAAGAATGAAAGTTTCATTTTATTGTGAAAAGTCGGAACTGCAATACAAAATTAAATTCTTCACTCTTAACTCTTAACTTTCCTTATAACACAAAAATGCTCCGACTATCATCACGACAGAAGGAGCATTTTTTGCGTTTAACTCATTCAACCTTCAAAAGAAGGAGCTTTTCGCTTTTTGATGTTATCCAAATGAGTTAAGCATCAATCTTTTACCTAATAACTAAAACCTAAAAACTATTATTCTACTAACCTAAACAATTTCTATTCCAAAAGCGTCTTTCGGAATGCGTTCCAGAAGTTTAACCTCCTTTTTCCTTTTGACACTGCAACGTGTGAAACACCTCGCACGAAGGAAATAAATAAATAAAGCATGTTGACTGCAAGTCAGCGCTTATCTCTGATTTCCGAGTGCAAAGTTAGCAAGTTTTTTCTGTGTGCGCAAACAATTTCTGCAAAAAGTGACGTTTTTGAACATTTACATGACTTGTGTCAAGTTTTTGTGTGCGCACACAAGTCAAAAACGCCATACAAAAAATATTAGAAAGTAAATTTTAAGACTTACTTTTGCCTGTTGGGTATTAGCTAAAATTGGATAATAATCAGCAACAAGTTGCTTTTAACTGACAAAAATTACCAATCTTACCAATCTTAACCAATAAGAAATATAAATTATGGAAAAAGATTGCGTAGATTGGTAATTATCGTCAGTTCAAGCACCGTAAGGTGCGAGTTATTTAGCTAATGAAATCGTCAAATTTACTGCTAATTTACTTTCCAAAAACTAAAAAGCGATTAGATATCCAAAGCTGCGTGGTAAGCCTCGTAGATAGCCTTTGTGATATTCGCAGGACGAACGCAGTCGCCTACCTCACGAACGAATGGAGCACATCTGCGAAGAGCATCAACATCGGCACGGTTAGAACGCTGACCAAGGGCACAGATAACGGTCTTACCAGGAACAAGAACCTCGTTACCCTCCTTATCCTTGCAGACAACGCCATCGGCTGTAATCTTCTGACCTACATACTCGGTATGAGCGGTTGAGAACTCAGCAACCTTACGCATAAGGATAGGACGCTGACGGATATTACAATCAGCAGCAAGGGTGTCGCGCATCTCAACAAGCTCTACCTTCTTGCCTTCCATACCAAGGTGAATAGCACACTCACATCCCGCAAGACCACCGCCAAGCACGACAACGCTATCGCTTACCTTATCCTTATTAAGATAATAGTCGTTTACGATTATCACGTTATCAGAATCAATGTCTGGGATTGGCGGAACGATAGGTGTAGAGCCGACAGCGAGGATAAGAGCATCAACGCCCTCCTTCTCTACATACTCAGGCGTAACGATGGTGTTAAGACGAATCTCCACGCCTTCATCCTTTGCCTGACGCTCAAGAACCACACCAAGCTCGTACATCTCATACTTGAAAGAGATAGCCTGTTCTGATTTCAAGATACCGCCTACCCTATCTGATTTCTCGCAGAGGATAACCTTATGGCCGCGCTGAGCAGCAGTAACGGCAGCCTTGAGTCCCGCAACACCGGCACCAACAACCATAACCTTCTTACTCTTAGGTGCTGGAACAACCTCCATACCCTCAATCTCACGACCGATAAGCGGATTAACGGCACAACGGCGTGTGAAGGTAACAGGACGCTCAGCCATACAGGTATAACAACGCAGACACTTCACAATGCGGTCTTCCTTGCCTGCCATAACCTTCTGTGGATGGAATGGATCTGCAAGCAACTGACGGCCCATATAAACAACGTCAGCCTTACCCTCGGCAATGATACGTTCCATCTGCTCAGGGTCGCTAAGCGCACCGATAGTAGCAACAGGCTTCTTCACGTGCTTCTTGATCTCAGCAGCAAGCCATACGTTCACACCGTGCTCATCGAACATAGGAGGCGTGGTGTTGAAGAAACCGAACTGATAAGAACCTGCAGAAACGTGGATGAGGTCAACGAGGTCTTCAACTGCCTGAGCAATCTTGATACCGTCCTCAATGCCATAGCCGCCATCGAACAGCTCGCTACCACTAAGACGTACCTCGATAGGGAAATCAGGTCCAACGGCATTGCGCACAGAGGCAAGAACCTCACGAACTATGCGGATTCTGTTCTCAAGAGAGCCACCATACTCATCAGTACGATGATTGAGATATGGAGATAGGAACTGATGCAAGAGCCATCCGTGACCAGCATGAACCATTATCATCTCATATCCTGCACGCTTACAGAGAGCCGCCTTCTCGCCGTATGTCTTCACGATGTCGTCAATCTGTTCCTTAGAAAGAGCCTTCACAGGACGACCGTCAGGACGTGTGCCGTCGCTTGGTCCCCACTGGTTAAGACTTGCCTTCTTGTTCTTGTCCGACATATAGGTACCTGCATACTGACCAGAGTGTGAAAGCTCAATGCTTGGCACAGCACCATGACGACGGATAGCATCGGCAACGAATGTGTGGGCAGCAAGACAACCAACGGTCTCAAGGTCGAGATGAAGCATGTGACTGCCATCGGTGTCAGGATGAACAACAAGTTCACTAACAGTAACGGCAGCAGCACCGCCCTTGGCACGAAGCTCATAGAAGCCTTGCGTACGAGGACCCGGACAGCAGTCGGCGGTTATGTCTGTTGCACCCATTGGTGCAGAAAAGATACGATTACGGAATGTTACCTTACCTAATGTGATAGGGCTTGTAAGATTTGGGTATTTGTTATTGTTCATAATGTAAGTTTTGTTTTTTAGGCAATACAAATTTGACGCAAAATTACAAACTTTATTTCATACATGCAAATTATTGATATATTTTTTTTGCGTATCTGATAAAAAAGAAGATGTTCAACCATTTCGGCTGAACATCCCTTTAATTAAAGAACACGAATATATTAATAGAAAACTATTAAATCATTTCTATAACGGCTCTTACGAACCGCCCTTTTAGGTATCGCTCCTTCAGAGCTTCTTCAATCACGCGTTTCTCAATAATATAACGTCAGTTTGATGAATTGAAAAAGATTAGCAGCAAGCTGCTTTTTAACTGACATTTTTTTATCAAGAATTAGAGAATTGGAGATTTTTTTTTTGAATTTATAAGAATTTGAGATAGGTCACTTGCGCTCTTGCCAATCACAGACCATTTTCTTATGCTACGTAAGTAGCTATCTTATCTCCTTCGTATTAATTCAAAATAGTCTTTCCCTTCGGTGTCGAGCTAAACCTTCTCTAATTCTCTAATTCTTGATAAAAAATATTTATTGGATAAAGATTGCGCAGATTGTAAATTATTGTCAGTTCAAGCACCGCAAGGTGCGCATTAGCCAAACTTACTTTACTCTTTCTACTTTACTCTATACTCTATACTCTTTACCCTTTACTCTTTAATCCTTACTCTATCCAACTACTTAATCGTCTCCAGCCAGCTATACAGATCCTGCATCATCTCGTGATGATACTTGAAGTAAGCACCACAGCCGAAGCCATGACCGCCACTTGGATAAACGTGCATAGAAGCCTTTACGCCAGCCTTACGCAGAGCCATGTAATATTCTGCTGAATTAAGAGGAGAAACGAGGAAATCGTCATCAGCAAGCATTATGATAGCTGGAGGAGTGTCCTTAGTAACCTGCAAGTGATTGCTGTATTTCTTCTCAAGCTCAGGAGAGGCATTCTCACCAATAAGACAGTTGTGAGAGTCCATATGGGTGATTGACTTATCCATTGAGATAACAGGATAGAAGAGAATCTGGAAGTTAGGACGTGTCTCTGGTGGGTTATGCGTAGCAATGGTAGAAGCAATATGACCACCCGCAGAAGAACCGAGGATTCCCACCTTGTTAGGGTCTATCTTCCACTCAGCTGCATGCTCACGAATCAGGCGCATAGCCTCGGTAGCATCGCTCAATGGCACCTCTGTAACGCCGTTAGGCATTCTGTAGCGAAGCACGATAGTAACGATGCCTCTGCTCATGAAATGTGTTGCCCAGTCATAACCCTCCTGACCGAGAGAGAGGACGCGGTAGCCACCACCAGGGATTACGAGCACAGCCTTTCTATTAGTCTCGTTGCCGAAAGGCAGATACACTCTGATAGAAGGCTTGAAGTTACGAGTCTCATCGTTGTAAGGCTGTGTCTTGTCAATACCGTTACTGTTAGGCAGACCATCAGGCCAAAGGTCGATGTCGATAGGCTTTGACATCATCTGCGCCATGACTCCCATGGCAGACAGCATCATAAACAGGGATAATAAACACTTTTTCATATCTTTTTGTTTTACTAAACTAACTTTCAATAAAATTATAGCAGCAAGCTGCTTTTCTTTCGGAACAAAAATTGTTCACAATGGCCAGAAAATTTAACTCAGAAAATTTTTCTTTTTATTAATGTCTGAATTAACGTCTCGATTAACGTTCAATTAATGTGATGAAAATCAAAAAGCTTTCAGCAAAACATTAATTAGGACACAAATTAAAACATTAATTAGAACATTAATTATTTCTCTTCATATCGTTGTAAACGAATATTTTTTGGAATAAATTTTCTGGTCATCGTCGTAAATTTTTGTTCCCACAAACAGCACCGCAAGGTGCGTCCATTTTTAGTTCTTGAACAATTTCTGCGCGAAATCATGCAGCGACTTACGCCATACCTGCCATTCGTGGTCGCCGGGGAAGGTGTTGAACACGATGTTTAAGCCCTTTGACTTCATATCCTCCACAGCCTTCTTGGTAGATGTGATGCGGTTGTCGTCAGTACCCACGGAGATATAGAAAACATCCAATTCATCGTTGTATTTCTTAGCGTTGGAGATAAGTCCGGGCAACGCCTTCTCTGCGTCGAACGCCCCACTCTCCCTGATTCCACCGAACACGCCTGTGCTGAATACTCCGAGACTTGAGAACAGCTCCGTATGCTGCAAACCTGCGAAGAACGTCTCGCCACCACCCATTGACAAACCGGCAAGGGCACGACTCTTACGGTCTTTCTTCACTCTGAAGTTCTTCTCAACGAAAGGAATCACACTCTTTATCAGATCCTCCTCGAAAGGCTTGATGCCCTCAACCGAATAAGAGAATGGTCTGCCAGGCACGTTGAATGTTCCGTTCACCATCACTATGATCATCTCCTTCGCCTTGCCCTCTGCTACGAGGTTATCGAGGATATAGTTAGCCTTTCCCTGATTAATCCAACCGGTCTCATCCTCACCACCGCCATGCTGAAGATACAGTACCGGGTATTCCTTCGAGCCTTCACCATAGCTTGCCGGAGTATAAACCCACATGCCGACGTGCTTGTTCCTAACGGTAGAGAAAAGCTCTGTCTGAACCACCTTGCCATGTGCCACATCCTTACGGTCATAGAACGTGCAGTTCTTCTCAGGAATGTCAATCGCACTCGTCATTCTTCCGCAGCCGTAGTAGCTCTTGCTTGCAGGGTCGGCAACATCCAATCCGTTGATTGTGAACCAATAGTAATGGAATCCCTCAACCAGAGGTTTTGTCTTCGCAATCCACGTACCGTCCTCCTGTTTCGTGAACTTGCAGTCAGCATCGAGGCTCACTTTCCATGTGCTTGCATCGTTGGCACGAACACGCAGAAGCACACTGTTGTCCTCAAGAATGCGAGGATAGTCGCCGTTGTTATTAGTTGTCGGAATAATATATTTCCCGTCTGCTTTGCCCTGAGCAAAAGCCGTAGCGCTAATAGCCATAGCCAAGGCAGTCAAAAAGATTGATTTCTTCATATTGTTTAGTTTATTTCCTGGTTATCAGGTTTATAGGTTCTCAGGTTTTCAGGTCGGAAAGATTTTGAGATGTCTAAAGGCTAAAGTCTAATGTCTAAAGTCTTTTGTCTTTTGCCTTTCTGACCTTCTAACCTCTAACCCCTAACCTCCTAACCAACCTATTAAACGTGCGAGAGCCCGAAAAGTTTAACCATCCATCCTTTTTTCATCCCTTCAGAGCCCATCTCCCTCCGATTCAGCAATCGGACTTGCAACGGACTTACAACGGAGTTACAACGGAGGAAGAGCGGATTTGAAGACCCTCTAAATCTCCCTGCGTAGGGAGACTTTGGACTTCCGGCTCCCTTGCCCCTCCACGGGGAACGTCGAAGAGGTCGACGGCCGTAGGGAAAGTCAAAGGGTTAGGGAAAGGGGGCTTTTCTATTCGAGTGACAACGTGCGCAGCACCTCGCACGAAGTCAAAAGTGCGTGTCAGCCCAAAGGCTGGTGCACGTCCTTCGGTTTGACAAGTGACAATGTGCTTGCACATCGCACTCAGGAAATAGGGCTTGTCGCTCGCAGAGCGGTGACCGTCTCTGATTTCCTGAGTGCAAAGTTACAACAATTTCCCCAAACACCACAATCTAACACGAAAAAAAATATGTTAGATTCGAAAAATCTTCACCTTCCACTCGTAACCCATTGATACACAGAGAGAAATTTTCGGAGGACATTTCAAAAACGTCACAATCTAACATATAACCGTTAGATTCATAAGGGAGGGGGTATGTGTGTCTTATATAGCCAAAATAATAATATAATATATAAATATATTATATTATTATTTTGAGGTTAGGAAGGGTGTGTCCTACTCTCCCTATCCAATCTAACAGTTATATGTTAGAAACCCATTCTGAGCCTTCTGTTAGGGGGTGAATCTAACATATCTTGAAATATGATAGTTTCATGATTGTTCGCAAAAACGCTTTTTTACTTGTTTTTACCACCAAAGAACGCAGAAAACGTAGCGAAATCCCCCATTTTTCCGAGCATTTAGTGTTCATTTATGGTTCTTGATGATGAGGTGTTTTCAACCCACCCCATCTTTCGTTTTGTTTGTTTGAGTACGAATCTAACATATATCTGTTACTCAAAACTGTGACTGGGGGTAACCTAATACCGACGCTGAACGAATTGTTCACCGTCCATTTCGGAACTGCAAGGAAGAAAAATCCTTGAGTAAATCTAACATGAGAAGATAAAACCACATTCGCGTTTTAGTGATCTGGTTTATAGTAATAACATTCTCTGTTTCAATAATTTTATCTACTAAGTTATAAGTTTACTTCAATCTATCTCGACGCTGTGGTTTCAACCCACACCGTCTTTTCTTTTGTCTGTTTGAGCGCGAACCTAACATATAACTGTTAGGAAAAATAGTGACAGGGGGTAACATAATGTTCTCCAAATTATGGTATCATATCGATTGTTTCGTGACTAACAAAGCAACGATTTTGAGGACTCCGTGAAACACGGACTCCTCGATTGCGAAGAAAAAGAACCTTATCCAATACTACAAAATCAAAGAAAATATAAGTTGAAAATTTGGCTGTATTGAAAAAAATCTGTACTTTTGCAGAAAATATTAAACTCTTGAAAAAAAGGATGAAACAAGGCAACTTCTCTCTTTTCGACTTCTGCAAACGACGTGCTGGAAAAATGGAGATTTATGGTGAAGAAACTCTCGATGAAAATGGAAATCTCATACCATTCATTGAGCAAGCAGCCATAATAACTCACTATTTGCAATGGTAGAAATCCGATGTTCCATACGTTAAAATTGATATGAATATTAACCTAAATAACAGTAAATCTTATGCCTAATAGACTATGGACACGAGAAGAATATATTCTCGTTCTCAATCTCTACTACAAGCTTCCATTTGGAAGGCTGACACATACGACAAAGGAAGTCAGAGAACTTGCAACGCTCCTTGGTCGAACAGAGAATGCAATAGCATTTCGCTTGGTAAATTTCGCTGCTTGTGATCCATATATTCTTGCTACAGGCAGACACGGAATGGCTAATGGCGCAAGGAGTTGCCAACCATACTGGGATGAATTCAACGAAAACAGAGAAGCCCTATTGTTTGAAAGTGAACAGATACTTGCGAAGTTGCAAGGTACAACAATAGAGAAAAAGTATCATGAGAGCCTAAAGGGGCTTGAAGAACTTCAAGGAGAAACTCGTATAAGAGCCGTAAAGACAAGAGTTAATCAGAATGTATTTCGTAGGATTATAATGATGAACTATGGCGGTAAATGTGCATTGACAGGCATAGACATCCCTGAGTTACTTGTTGCAAGCCATATTAAGCCGTGGGCAAAGTGCAAGGAAGAAAGGTTGAATCCAGACAATGGAATTTGTCTTTCATCACTCTATGATGACAGTTTCGATAAAGGTCTCATTGGATTTGACAATAATTACAGAGTAGTATTGTCAAAACGACTTACAGATAATTTTGACAAATCATACTACGACAAATATTTCGGTTCATTAAATCATCAACAACTCATTCTGCCAGAGGAACACAAGCCAAATTTACAGTTCTTGGAATGGCACATGGATGAGGTTTTTCAAAGATAATAAAAGTATGTTAGATAAAACAATTCATTGGCAATGGGTTACATATCAGAACTATCAACAACTTGATGTTTCTGAAGATGAAGTTGGTAGTATATTGCTAACTGAAGTTGGAGATGGTAATCCTCAACAAGAAATACTATCTACGGATAATGAGATAGAAGATTTTTTCATCTGCCATAATATCAATCCAATACATAAGGAAGGAAAGGTAGAGGCTTTTTAATAGGCTTAAATATCATTCGCAAGAGCATTTGCCAATTGTATTACCCTATACGGTGAAAAGTCCCCTAAAAAGTCCTTAATGGACGACATATTCTAGGGTAGTGCGTGAGCGCTACCTATTGAAGTATTGTTGTTTATTAGCCCTGTCAGGGCGACATAATTCCATATTTCACAACAAAAAGATTATCCACATTCCCCGATAGACGGCCTGAAAGGCCAAAAGCACATAGCCCAGGGCATCGCCCTGTGGTATTATGCCCAATGTGATTCGTTCGCCCTGCAAGGGCAAAAGCTCTAATATGAGGTAATGCTTTTGCCCCTACAGGGCGAAATCATCAACATCCCTATACCTAGGGCGGTGCCCTAGGCTAAGTGCTTATTGGGCTTTCAGCCCGCCTGTTCAGTTTCCGCCCTCTTCGATGTTCAGCCCGCTTGTCTGGTGATTGCGGATAATCGATTCACAGCATAATATGAAATTATATCGCACCTACGGCGCTATTGGGAAGGGTTATCAATGTTACGTGGGTTTCACCCACGCCTATTTTATTTCGCCTTTACAAGGCTTTTTATTCAACATACAGAAAAATCTTAAACAGAAGGAAATCGAGAGCTGGGAAATCGCTCGAACACCATCTATCAACTATATTCCATGCTTCTGATTTGAAATTTGAGGAACAGGTTGTAACAGAGGGAAATAAGAAACCCGATTTTATATTTCCTGATGGATTGAGCTATCATAATTTTGAATTCCCAGCAGATAAACTAACAATGCTTGGGGCAAAAACTACGTGTAAAGACAGATGGCGTCAGGTTTTAAACGAGGCTGATAGAATTAAAGACAAGCATCTATTTACCTTACAAAAGGGCGTTTCGGCTAATCAGCTAAGAGAAATGAAAGCGGAACACCTAACATTAGTCGTACCAAAAGAAAATTTGTCTGATTTTCATCCTGATTATCGTGAAGGCATATTATGTCTATCCGATTTTATTGGAATGGTAAGAGAAAGACAAGCATAATGGAGGGAAAATCACTTTACTTAGACTTCATTTCGTTACAAAACAAACTCAATAACATTTCGTTATCGAGATGTTGATGAAGTTACATTTCTCTTGTACTTAGACATAACGATAAAACTAAGGGGGTAACGAAACGTGACATCCTTTGGTTCTATCGAAAACAGACAATCTGGGGTCGCAAATCGCGACCTCTGCTTTATATAATTTCACGATATCATCGATTTTCTCATAAAGAAAAGAATATGAAACACTATAACGTAGTGGCGGCGGCGATACGCCATAATGGTAAGATTCTGTGTATGCAGCGTGGCAAGACGAAGTTTAACTATACTGCATATAAATGGGAGTTTCCCGGGGGGAAGATTGAGGATGGTGAGACGCCACAGGAGGCTATTAAACGCGAGATAATGGAGGAAATGGATATGGAGATTCGTGTAGGCGACTCTATATGCACGGTTGAGAATGTATATCCCGATTTCTCTATCTCGTTGCAAGTGTTCTGGTGTGATGTGGATTCCACCTGTTTCGACCTGAAGGAGCATAACGCCTTTAAATGGCTGGCGATTAGCGACATGGCTACCCTTGACTGGGCAGAGGCAGACAAGAAGGTCGTGGAATGCCTTATGGCGGGGAGCAAATAAAACACAGCCATTCTTCGCAAGATTATCAAGCTGCAAGCAGCTTTTTAACTGACATTTTTTTATCAAGAATTAGAGAATTGGAGAATTTTTTTTTGAATTTATAAGAATTTGAGATAGGTCGCTTGCGTTCTTGCCAATCACAGACCTTTTTCTTATGCTACGTAAGTAGCTATCTTCTCTCCTTCGTATTAATTCAAAATAGTCTTTCCCTTCGGTGTCGAGCTAAACCTTCTCTAATTCTCTAATTCTTGATAAAATTTTAAGATTGAAAAGATTGGTAAGATAGGGAACTTGCTTTAGCTTGGTGAGCTATTGCGAACAATTATCGTCAGTTCAAGCACCAAAGGTGCGTATTGTTCGCAAGCCCCATCAAGCTAAAGCAAGTCGTAGAGCTGGGTTAAATAAAACATCTACTGCACCGAATCAGTGCGTCAGGTTTGCGTAGTCAAGAGCAAGGGGGTAGCAAATTGCGACCCCTTTGATGTTATCGGAGAAAGCTGTTGAAGGGATGGGGGTCCAAAATGGTCCCCCATATATGACTCCCTGTTTTAGGGACTCATCGAGGACGCCCTATTTCAGGGCTCACTTTTGAATAGATATATAAAGAAAAGAAAACCACCGTGCTGAATCAACACGGTGGTTTTATGTATATTTTCTTTTATTCCAGTTCGAGTTTTAGCTTTTCAGCAAGGAGGCGGAAGGCTTTGCTGTATTCAAGCATTTCCTCAAAGTTCTCCTTTGGAGTGAGGATCTTACGCTTCTCTGTCTGTTCGGCAAGACGGACGCTGAGAGTGATATTGCCATTATGAAGATGCTTTGCCATAGTGACCTCAAGACGTTTCTTGATGTCATTAAGCTCTTTCTTCAACATCTCATTCTCAACGACAAGCTCGATGTTCGGATAGACGGTGATAGAAGGCACGATGTTCTTCAGACGCTTCGCCATTCCGCCCATATTCGCGCTCTCCATTCTATTGCACATAGAGAGCCATTGCAGACGTAGATCTGACAACGTGAAGTCCTTATTCTCAGTTGTTTTCTGCTCAATAGGAGCCTCGGTTTTCTTTTCCTTATTGCCGTTGAGGATGCTTTCGAATGACATTCCCAGACCTGACAGGGATATCTTTGGAGCAGCTGGCTTGGCTGGCTCTGCCTTCGGAGCTGCTGCGGATTGATTTGCCTGAGACTTCTGTGAGGTAGCTGACAATACTGGTCGTACAGTCCCTGCCACCTGTGGAGCAGCTTCTGACTGTACAGCATTTGTCATGATTTTCTTAAACAGGGATTTTAACTTCTTCTTAGGGCCACGCCCCACCCCGTCATCATCGGGCTGCTGAATCTGGGCAACCTCTATAAGGGTGAGTTCCACGAGAAGACGCTTGTTAGTGCTCTGACGGTATTTCACATCGCACTCGTTGAGTATCTTCAAGGCAGAATACAGGAACTTTACAGGGCATTTCTTTGCCTGCTCGGCATAACGCTGACGCTGTGCATCGCTCGTCTCTATAAGCTTGAGAGTTGAGGCATCGGCAGCCATGAGGACATTACGCACATGAGAGGCAAGTCCGTAGATGAAATGACCTCCGTCGAAGCCTTTCTCAAGGACACCGTTAAGGAGCAGCATCTCCTCTGTCACTTTGCATTCAAGAGCCAGGTCAATAGCATTGAAGTAGTTCTCTTCATCAAGTACGTTGAGGTCTTCGAGCACCTTTTCATAGGTGATGTTTCCCTGACAGAAACTTGCTGCCTGGTCGAAGATAGAGAGGGCATCGCGCATACCGCCATCGGCTTTCTCCGCAATGAGGTTCAGGGCTTGTTCCTCGTATGTTATTCCCTGATCATCAGCCACATGCTTGAGGTGGGCAATGATGTTAGGAACGGTCATACGCTCAAAGTCATATACCTGACAACGTGAAAGGATGGTTGGCAGAATCTTATGCTTCTCGGTTGTGGCGAGGATGAAGACGACATGTGCAGGCGGTTCTTCCAACGTCTTGAGGAAGGCGTTGAAAGCCGATGATGACAGCATGTGCACCTCGTCGATGATGAAGACCTTGTATTTTCCCACCTGTGGCGGTACTCGTGTCTGGTCCATAAGACTCTTGATATGGTCAACGCCATTGTTGCTGGCAGCATCAAGCTCGAAGATATTCATGGAGCGCTGTTCTGCAAAGGCCTTACAGCTCTCGCACTCGCCACAGGCATCGCCGTCGGGAGTTGGATTGGTGCAGTTGATGACCTTGGCAAAGATACGCGCACAAGTGGTCTTGCCCACACCACGAGGTCCGCAGAAGAGATATGCGTGGGCGAGTTTTCCGCTTGCCACGGCATTCTTCAGCGTGGTGGTGAGAGCCTGTTGTCCTACGACAGCATCGAATGACGAAGGACGGTATTTTCTGGCTGAAACTATATATTCCAAAACTTATTACGAGTTACAAATTACTAATTACAAGTTACGAATGCAAAGATACAAAAAATATGGAGAACTACTAAATTTTTCTCAATATTATTTTTATTTAAGAAAGGAAATTTAACGCGCACGGGCTTTTCACGTTAATTAAGATAAAAATGTCCTGCATATATTTGTTTTAATGAATTAAAAAAATTATCTTTGCAGAAAAATATGACATTATGGGCAAAATCAACACCATATGGGGCTATTTGGGTCGCCACAAATACCTGATAACGCTGATATTGGGAATTCTTATCGTCGGTATCATCGACGAGAACAGTTTCCGAAGTCTTGCTATGTACCAGATACGCATACAGGAACTTCAGGCGCAGATAGATGACTACCAGAAGCAGTTTGATAACGACTCTGTACGTCTTCATATCCTGATGAACGACCCGAAGGGTGCTGAGCGCATTGCTCGTGAGCGCTATCTCATGAAGCGTCCTAATGAGGATATCTTCATTATGAGTACGGACCCGAAACCGGCGGACAATTAGAAATTGTCAATTGAAAATTGATAATTGAAAATTGATAATTAAAGTCCCAGCCCTTTCTCGTAAGGATTGAGCCGGAAGGCGGAAACAACTAGTAAACAAATATTTCTAATATAATACTCCCTTATTACCGAATCGGTTCCCTCTCAACGGGAGAGGACGGAGGGAGAGGTAAAATTTTAATGAGACAACTTTCCACATTACAGAATTATATACTCCTCGCTGGCGCAGTCATGATGGTTGTGGGCGTAGGATGTGTTGTGTTCGGCTTCATGCCAAAAGCTACGTCAATAATCTTCTGCGTCGGCACCATTTCATTCGCCCTTATGCAGATGACTCAGACCTATGAAGGAAATAACATTACCTTGAAGCGACTCCGCCATATAATGGTGCTTGCCGATATTGCCTTCATCATCTCCGGTCTGCTGATGCTTGAGAATGTATACAGGTTCTTCTTCCCACTTTTTGCTACTTCTATTGAAGGATACAATACATATATTCATGCGGTTTACAACAACTGGGTTGTGGCCCTTCTCATCGGTGCTGTGCTTGAGATATACACCACGCACCGCATTGCCCATGTGATTAAGAAAGAGGAAAACGATACGGATATTGACAACGAATAATATCTACATTCAATTTTTGCAAATAATGCGCATAATATAGGTTTCATTTTCTAAATAAAACCTAAATTATATCATATTTTTTTTAAATTGCTTGAAAATATTTTCGTATTTCTACATTATTAGGTAACTTTGTATTGAAAAGACAGCAATATTGACATTATAAGCGAAATATGAAGAAAATAATATACTTTCTCTGTGCTGCTGCCGCCTTGGCATCATGCTCAAGTTCGTACAACATTCAGGGCACATCAGATGTCCAGAATCTGGACGGACACATGATGTATATCAAAGCGCTGCAAGGCAACGAACTGAAGAGCATTGACTCATGCGATGTTCTTCACGGAAAGTTCGCATTCAGAGGAAATATCGATACTGTGAAAGTCGGAACCCTCTTCATTAATAACGAAGGTGTGATGCCTGTCGTTCTTGAGGAAGGCGATATCGTTATCAAGTTCAATACCGCTAAGCAGACCTGCACAGGTACTTTCCTCAACGACAAACTCAACGATTTCATCGAGCAGTATAATCAGATAACGAATCAGATTGCCGATTTATCTCATCAGGAGGCGCAGGCTATGATGGACGGAAAGGATATGACCGCCGTATATCGCGACTTGCAAAAGAGATCGGATGCCCTCAACGTTGAGTCGGACAGTCTCATAACGACATTCATTGAGCAGAACTTCGACAACGTGCTCGGTCCTTTCGTCTTCCGTATGGTGACAAACACGGAGATTCCGATGACAAATGCGTGGATTGAGGCTCTTATGCTCAAGGCAACTGAGTCATTCAAGAACGATCGCTATGTTAAGGAGTTTATGGACGAGGCCAACCACAACCAAGCAATCATGACAGGCATGGACGATCCGGCACCTCTTCCTGATGTTCCTGCAAACGGAGACAGCCAGACGCCCCCAACGCCAAACGAGATGGCAAAGCCACAGAAATAACAAAACCATACTGAACAATACCAGATTATGAGTAACTTCATAATAAAGAATGGAAATATAGTCAATGAGGGTCGGCAGTTTGTCGGCTCTCTTGTTGTTACTGACGGAATCATCGAGAAGATAACAGCAAATGACAGCGAAATAGATGCCACTAAATACGGAGATTACGAGATAATTGACGCTGATGGATGCTACGTAATTCCCGGTATCATCGATACTCACGTTCATTTTCGTGAGCCCGGACTTACACATAAGGCAGACATCGCATCAGAGTCTAAAGCAGCAGCCTTTGGTGGCATAACCTCATACTTCGATATGCCTAACACGAATCCGCAGACAACCACATTGGAGGCTCTACGTGAGAAACAGGAACTGGCAAGGGAGAAGAGTCTTGTGAACTGGGCGTTCTTCCCAGGCGCAACAAACGATAACATCGAGGTTCTGGAGGGTATGGACGCAAGTGAGATTCCCGGAATTAAACTTTTCATGGGCTCTTCCACAGGCAATATGCTCGTAGATAAATACAGCGCATTGATTAGGATTTTCCAGTCGGCAGCAAAGAGCGGTCTTGTAGTCATGGCACATTGCGAAGACACAGAGATTATCAATGCGAATATGAAGAAGATAAAGGAGCAGATGGGCGATGATCCTGATGTTATGTTCCACCCTATCATACGTTCAGAGGAAGCCTGTATGGAGTCTTCTTGCCTCGCAGCATCTCTTGCACGTCAGACAGGGGCAAAGCTTCATATAGCGCATATAAGTACTGAGGCGGAACTGAATGCCATATTCTCCCCTATTGCTTCAGACAATCTGCCACAGATTACGGCAGAGGCTACCGTTGCACATCTTATGTTCGATAACAATGACTACCGCACACTCGGTGCGCGTATCAAATGTAATCCTGCTATCAAGAAGCCGTCGGACAAGGAAGCACTCAGGAAGGGACTTATGAACGGTCAGATTTCGACCATTGGCACAGACCATGCCCCTCATTGCATAGAGGAGAAACAAGGCGGTGCGGCAAAGGCGATGTCGGGAATGCCTATGATACAGTTCTCATTACCGGCTATGCTAAGTCTCGTTGATGAAGGAGTCCTCACGATAGAGAAACTCGTGACGCTAATGGCGCATAATCCTGCGAAACTATTCGGAATCATCGGGCGCGGTTTCATACGTGAAGGCTATAAAGCAGATATCACAATCGTTAAGCCACAAACACCGTGGACCGTGACAAAGGAGTGCATAAAGAGTAAGTGCGGATGGAGTCCAATGGAAGGACGGACATTCAACTGGCAGGTTCGCGACACGATATGCAACGGAAACTTCGTGCTTCGCAACGGCATACTCTCAGAAAACATTAAAGGCGAACAAATTAAATTTAACCACAGCAAATGATAAAGTTCTTATACAACATATATCAAATCATATTCGGTATTCCTATTGTAGTAATAGTGCTTATAGTATGTACCATATTCATCGTTATCGGCACAAGATTCGGTAACGCGAACTACTGGGCATATCATCCAGGAAGAATATGGAGTAAGGTTACTATCAGGTCATTGTTCCTTCCTGTAAAGGTTGAGGGACGAGAAAACATAAATGAAAATGACAGCTATGTATTCGTAAGCAACCATCAGGGAGCTTTCGACATATTCCTTATATATGGCTATCTGAACAAGAACTTCAAGTGGCTGATGAAATATCAGCTGTTCAAGATTCCATTCCTCGGAACCAGCTGTCGTGCTTGTAAGCATATTCCTGTTGACAAGCGCTCTCCACGAAAGATTAAGGAGACATACGACACAGCAAGAGAATTCCTCAAGCATGGAATGTCGGTGGTTCTGTTCCCAGAAGGCGCACGTACATTCACCGGACACATGGGAAGTTTCAAGCGAGGCGGTTTCCTCCTTGCCGACGAGCTCCAGTTGCCTGTCGTTCCTTTGACAATCAACGGAAGCTTTAACGTTAAGCCACGCACAAATGATATGGGATTCGTAAACAGACATCAGCTTACGCTCACCATTCACAAGCCTATCTATCCAACAGGCAAGGGGCCGGAGAACGTAAAGATGCTTATGGAGAAAAGTTACGAGGAGATACAGAAGGCTCTCGTACCAGAGTATCAGGGATATGTAGAGAACCCGGATCAATAAGGACACAAAAAATCCCCTACTGCCTTCACAGGTGGTAGGGGGCTATAACCTTAATAATCTAATACCATGAAAAACACGATGCAAAGATAATGTTTTTTTCTGAAAAAACCAAACAAAAATCAATTAAATTTCGATTTTTTTTGAGATAAATTGAATATTGATTTTTTTAGCATTTTGCTTACGGAAAAATAGAAAAGTTTTCTTCTAATTGTAATACAAATTCCCGAAGAAAAGGCTAAAGTTGAAAGTTTCTATAGTATAGAGTAAAGTATAAAGCGTAAAGAATAAAGTGTAAAGGTATGAAAAGTTTACTTATAAAGGATACGACTCTGGAAGAGCGTAAGGAAATCGTGCAGAATGCGCTGAGCTTCAGCGCCGGTGATTGTGACGATAATGATTTGTCAGATATCTACGATGACTATATCCTCGGTCTGAAGGAACTGGCAGATATCAATCGTGAGTTTAGCGAGAAGCATTGTGGCGAGATTGTTGCTGGTGAACTAACAAAGCCCTCTACTTGTCAGGAATAAAGTGTAAAGTAGAAAGGGTAAAGAATAAAGAGTAAAGATTAAAGGGTAGAGTTTAAGCAACCAATAAAAAAATAACGCAGTCATTACGACCGCGTTATTTTTTGCTTTCCACTTTACACCTTACACTATACTCTTTCCACTTTACTCTATTTAGCAAGCCTTTTAATATGCTCCTTCATAACATGATATGCAGGATGTGGCATATCACCGTGATTAAAGCCTTGCATCTCATAGAGCGTCACGTCAGGATGCCCGACAAGCTTCAGCATTCGCCAGAAGTATGCCTGTTCCTCATAACGGCCATAGAGCTCTAGTTCACGATCAGCAGAGATAATGATTATTGGCGGACAATCTTTTCTTATATGGGTAAGAGGAACGTACTTGTCAATGGTTGCCTGAAGAGGACCGATGCCCTGTTGTTTGCGGATATTATAATGAGTTATCACCTGTCCGCTGAATGGGAATAGTCCTGCGATAGAATCAGCATCAATGCCATATTTCTGCAAGTAATGCTTATCCAGACCTATGAGATCGAGCATATAACCACCCGCAGAATGTCCCGCAACGAATATCTTACGCTTACTGCCATTGTATTTCTCTGCATTCTTGAAAGCCCATGCCACAGCAGCGGCAGCATCATCGAGCACCTCATCAATACTCGCCTTGGGGAGCAATCTGTAATTGGCTGCAACAACGGTATATCCGGCATCAAGGAGCTCATTGTCTATGTATTTCTCGCCAGCCTCAATACCACCACCATGAAACCATACCACTACCGGAACATCCTTCTTATCGGTCGGGTAATACACATCAAGCTTGCAACGTTCCTTGGCATAGGCATTATCTTCCTGTGAATATGCTATATCATTTACTCTTTTATATTGGGCAAAAGAACTCACAATGCCCATAAAGAGCAATGAGAGGGTAAGAATTGATTTTCTCATATTATATATAGGTGTGATCTATAAATGTGTTTACCAAGGAAAATTCTCAGGATCATTCAGTACATTCGAACGCAGATTCCGGTTCAAGCCACTAATAGCAGCCATATCCTCATCGGAGAGAGTGAACTGCATAACCTCAAGGTTCTCAGCAAAGTGATTTGGCTTGGCACGGGGTATGGTTATAAGTCCACGCTGAACTATCCAACGAAGCACTATCTGCGAGGCTGTCTTATTATATTTGGCAGCAAGAGATTGAAGTAAAGGATGACCTATGACATCAATATCTCCTTGTCCGAAAGGTCCCCATGCTTGTACCTGAATGCCAAGTTCTCGGTTATAGGCTATGTTTTCTTCCTGAGTCATGAATGGATGAACCTCAATCTGATTTATTACAGGACGGATTTCTGCATATGAAAGCAAATCGTCAAGATGATGACAATTGAAATTGCTGACACCAATAGAACGAACCTTACCCTGACGTACGAAATCCTCCATTACCTGCCACGTATCCTTGACACAATCCTTCACAGGCCAATGGATTAGCAAGAGATCAAGATATTTTGTATTGAGTTTTCTCAGACTTTCCTCAATGGAATGTCTGACCGCTTCCCTACCCTCACGCATTATGTTTGTTGCAACCTTCGTGGTAAGGAATATCTCACAACGAGGTACAAGACTGTCATATATACCTTGCCCGACATCAAGTTCATTCTCATAGAGCTGAGCGGTGTCTATATGACGGAATCCGGCCTCAAGGGCAAGACGAACATTATTTACTGCTGTTTCACCACGTAGTGTCCAAGTACCGACTCCTATCTGTGGTATTTCAATGCCATTGTTTAGTTTGATCATATTTATTTAGTTATTACATTGTATTTGACGCATATATAACGCCGAAAGTTTAGGATTATGCTACAAAAATACTAAATTTATGCAAGAAAAGCGAAGAACGATCCCTATTTTTACATAAGACAAAATGAATTCGGCTTCTGTCATGATTGTAAACATCCAATCAAAGACAGAAGCCGAAACACGTTTTTGGGTAAAAGATCAGGAATTATTATAGTACTAACTTAAATATCCTATTGGAATAGTTTGAGGTCAATGCTTGAACCCATAGTCTTATAACCATCTGCATTTGGATGCAACCAGTCATTCTCATACAGGAACTTGCTTTGCAATGCCTCTGGATTGGCAGAATCACGTATTATCTTGTCAAAATCTATAACCGCATCAAAAGCTCCACTTGTGCGAATCCAATTATTCACCTTAGTACGTGCTGCCTCATGATCTGCGGTATAGTATCTGTTACCCTTGAATGGGGTTATAGTTCCGCCATATACCTTAATACCTTTTGCACGAGCCTCAGAAATCATCTTCTTGTATGCCTCGATAAGAGCATTTGCCGTCTGTTCACCATTACGACAACCGCCAAGGTCATTGATACCCTCAAAGATAATCACATATTTCACACCTTCCTGCTGCATTATATCTCGTGTAAAACGAGTTGTACCCGTAGGACCAAGACCGCCACGGAGAATGCAGTTACCTCCGATACCGAGATTAAGCACAGCCACATCCTTTGTCTTTGCGTTAGCAAGAAGGGCATTTGAGAGAATATCAGGCCAACGGTCTTGCTGATTGGTTGTAGAGCCACGACCATCGGTTATGGAATTACCAAGAATAGCAACGGCACGAGTATTCTTATTTCCCCATACGTCAATTCCACAGATAGAATACCAATGGTTTGTCTTCTTAGCCTTTGAGAAATCAGAACTATTCCCCTCTACGAGATAACTTGTAGTACGACTTCCCGGATGACCTGTTACAATCTTGTTATCACATTCCCCATAATGAATAGTGATTGCCACATTCTCACGAGCACCTAATTTAAAGTCTATAGCATCAGAAGCAACCATCTTTCCTGCATCTATTGTCACACCAGTATTCCCCCTGAATTTCAGACTTTTTGACGTGCCAACTTTTATATCTGCAGAAGAGCCGCTATTCTGGGCAATGGCAATCTCTACAGCCTTGATGTTGAGAGGTGACTTGCCATGCTCGTTTGAAAACTTTACCCGAATCTTCTCACCACCTATAGAAACCTGAACAATCTCACGTATGGTATTACCAGACAAGCCTGGTTCTGGGGCAAGATTATGAGGTTCTACAAGTTGCTGAGCGGTTGTCCATGTGCCGACCCACTTTTGGGCATAGGCATTATATGATGTAATACATAACGCTACAGAGAGCGCTATAGTCAGAAAACACTTTTTCATTAATATAACAGGTTAATTTTTTACAGTATATCTATTTCCACTTTTATAGACGTATTGATAGGCTATAAGTTTAATCAAGAATTAAAAACATATTCCCTAACGAGGGAATTTCCTATACATCTATAGGGAAAATTCCCCACGAATGTAGGGAAAAGTGATTTGAATGATAATAATAATATATTAACTTTGCACTCAGAAATAAGAGACAAACACCGCCCTAAAAAGCGAAGTCGATTTTTTTCTCGTGCGAAGTTTCTTCACACGTTGAACTTAGAAATAAGATAACAAAAAATTATAACATCCTAAAACTTACAATTATGAAAAAGTATATTCTCACCCTCATCGCAATGGCATTTATTTGCACAGGTTCAGTTTCTGCACAGCATCATCGTCATCACGACGGTCCTCACCATCGTGTTGAAGCAGTTCACCACCGTCATCATCATCACGGCAGACATCATCACCACCCAGTGGTTGTTGAACCTGTTCACGTAAGACATCATCACCACCACCACGCTCCTGTTGTCGTAGAAAGACCAGTAGTTGTTGAGCGTCCGGTTGTTGTTGAACGTCCTGTAGTAGTAGAGCGCCCTGTTGTTGTAGCAGACCGCTGCCATCGTCACCATCGTCATCATCACTGTCACGGTGATAAGGCAGGTGCAGTAATAGCAGGTGCTGTTGCAGGTGCAGTCCTCACATCAATACTCACCCACTAAAAATCGAAAACAGTTTGTTAAGTTATCTACACGAATTTAATAAAATTTGTATTCAGGTAAATAAAGTTAGTTTTCTCCAATAGAACTAAAAAAGACAGTCAGAAACGAAGCGTCGTATCTGACTGTCTGATTTTTATATCCTAATTGAACTTATTAGTTGTTTACCTCATTTGTCAAAGTCAAGGACATCACATCGCCAAGAGAATGCATATCCTGAAAGAGTTCTGGAAAGTCTGTTTTTTTATTAGTACGCACGATAAAGTTGAACGTCGTGAAGTTCTCTGTATAGTCATAACGGAGATATTCATACGAAACATGAACATTGTGTTTCTTGAAGCAATCATGGTAAAGTTTTGAATCCTTGACGATTCTGCTCACCTTTAGTCGGATGACATTCTGCTCCCTACCTCTTAGGAATAGTTTCTCAAAGTACTCGAATACCTTCAATATGGCAATAATAAGGATACAAGCTGTCGTAGCAATGACAAACATTCCTGCGCCAACAGCCAATCCTATACAAGCCGTCATCCATATACCCGCAGCGGTAGTAAGGCCTTTAACAGAACCTTTCATCTGAATAATGGCACCAGCACCAAGGAAACCGATACCGGAGATTACCTGAGCAGCAATACGTCCGGGATCTCCATTCTTCAATCCCATATACTCCTGAGGAATATATATAGACACAAGCATGGCAAGCGTAGCTCCCGTGGAGATAAGGGCAAAAGTTCGCATACCTGCCACTTGTCCTTTCTGACGGCGCTCAAAGCCTATCACACCTCCAAGTAACAGACTGATAAACAACTTGTATATTGCTCCAATAGCATTAACTTCCGAAGCGCATATCTGAGTATAGATTTCGTTTAGCATAATATATTCTTATTAGATGTTGGCCAACGCCTCTGACGTTTCTAAGTGCAAAGTTAATTTTTTTCCAATAATAAATGTACAAATCATTAAAAAAAATGAAGAAAAACAGGAAAAAAACATCTCTACCCTCTCCAAGCAAGAAAAAAAGAAACCCGCCTCATAACGGGGCGGGCCTCAATTTATTCAAAAAAAACTTACTTTACAGAAAAATCCAAGACCTGTAAATCTTTGTCAAGTGAAGAACTACCGTACATAATCTGATATTTACCAGAGCGTGTAGAAAGCTCATCAATTGACGGATCATAGTATTCAAAAGATTCGCCATCGAGTGTGATCACAGCCTTGCCAGTCTCACCAGCCGCAAGTTTAATCTTCTGGAAACCCTTCAGCGACTTGATAGGAGCATCAGCATAATCCAATGCCTTAACATATACCTGAACGATTTCCTCACCTTCGCGGTTACCTGTATTTGTAACAGGTATGGTGACTGTTATCTTGCCATCCTTCTTCATAGAAGACTTTGAGAGTTTTGCCTTACCATAATTGAATGTTGTATATGACATTCCATAGCCGAATGGATAGAGAGCATTACCCTTGAAGTAACGGTATGTACGGTTTTCCATACTGTAGTCAAGGAAGTCAGGAAGATCATTGTTTGATGTGTAGAATGTAACAGGGAGCTTTCCTGAAGGATTGTAATCGCCGAAGATTACATCAGCAAGTGCCTTTGCACCACCCTGTCCAGGATACCAAGCCTGAATGAGAGCATCATACTTGTCCTCAACGCTACCGAATGCGATAGCAGAACCAGAGCAGTTCACCATAACTACAGGCTTACCAGTTCCGCGCATAGCCTCAAGAAGACGCTGCTGAACCTTTGGAAGCTCGATATCAGCCTTATCGCCACCTTCACCTTCCATACTTGCAGATATACCACCTATTACTATAATAGCATCAGCCTGCTTAACATCGTTAGCTATGTCTGTATAGTCAACAAGCTTACGCTCGCAGATATCACCACGGAGCATAGCGAAGTTGCCCTTACCACGACGATACTCAATCTCAACGTTGTATGTCTCGCCTTCCTTAACTGGGAATGACTTATACTCAGGTGCTCTGCCGAAACCGAAACGACGACGTTCTGGCTCAGCCTTCTCAACAACCTCACCATTTACCTTGAGTGTATAGCCATTATCAGTAGAGAGTGTGTACTTCATATCACCTGTAAAGGTTGCCTTATAAGTACCTGTTACACGTACAGAAATCTTCTCTGTACTAACTCCCTGTGCGAATCCCCATCCGCCGAAGGTTGAGAAGTTGAAAGCATCCTTATAATAACCTGTAACTGCAGGATCACCCTCAAGCTCGTTATTGTTCCAGAACTCAACGAATACGCCCTTTCCGTCATTGAAGTCCTTCAAATGACCGATTGTATTGTATTCGTCAGCAAGAGTACAAGCCTTGTGATAGATTACCTTTGCACCAGGAACGGCATTCTTGATACCCTCAAGCAAAGAGTGCTTATGATTATCTGTAGGAGTACCGCCGTAGTTTCCGTTGAGAAGCTCCACATCATCAGCATTAGGACCAACAACTGCAATTGTCTTTATATCCTTTGAGAGAGGGAGAATGCCGTTATTCTTCAGAAGAACCATAGACTCACGAGCTGCCTGTGTTGCAAGGTCGTTGTTTGCCTCACTACTGATTACGTCAGGTGTGAGATTAGCCCAAGGTAGCATATCAGCTGGGTCGAACATACCAAGCTCGAAGCGTCCCATGAGAGTCTTGCGAAGATGGTCATCAAGAACAGACTCCTTTATCAAACCCTTCTGAAGAGCCTCTGTAAGTACCATGAACACCTTACCGCACTCAAGGTCTGTACCATTGAGAACTGCATCTACAGAAGCAGAGAGAGGATCCTTGTGAGTTTCGTGTTGTCCCTTGTTATAGAAGTTGTTGATAGCGTCACAGTCAGTAAGAACGATAGCGTCATAGTTCCACTTACGACGGAGGATATCCACCAAGAGACGGTCACTTGTACAGCAAGGCTTGCCCTCGTAACGATTGTATGCACACATCACCTCTCTTACGTTAGCTTTCTTAACCAAAGCCTTGAAAGCAGGAAGATAGGTTTCCCAAAGGTCACGCATAGAAACAGTTGCGTTGTATGAGTGACGAAGAGGCTCCGGACCGCTGTGAACAGCATAGTGCTTTGCACAAGCATGTGTCTTGAAGTATTTGTCATCATTACCCTGCATACCAAGAACGGTCTGAACACCAAGAACAGCATTCATGTATGGGTCCTCACCACAAGTCTCCTGACCACGTCCCCAACGAGGATCACGGAAGATATTCACATTAGGACACCAGAAAGTAAGCTCTGGGTTTCCTGGATAGTATGTCATGCCCATAGGAACGTTGAACACGTTATGGTCAGAGCGGTTCCAGTTAGCACGAGCCTCGTCAGAAACTGTAGAGAACACGTCATACATAAGTTTCTCGCTAAATGCTGCAGCCATACCAATAGGCTGTGGATATACGGTATAACCACCCTGACGAACACCATGACAAGCCTCACTCCACCAGTTGTATGAAGGAATGCCAAGACGGTCAACTGATACAGACTTGTTCATCATCAATCCAACCTTCTCCTCTGGAGTAAGAAGTGAGATAAGGTTCTCCACACGCTCCTCACGTGAGAGACTTGGGTCTTGGAAAGGATATTTGTACTTACTGTCCTGCTGGGCAACTACAGAATTTGCCTCACTTACAACAGCTTTTGCAGAAAGAGCTCCGAGAGTATTACCCTCGGCATCAATAAGTTCAACGCTGCGGTATGTCTTTCCTGAAGCATTATTAGGAGAGAAAGCCAACAACACCTTAGCCTCTTCTCCAGGCTTAATGGCATTAGAAGGATAGCGAGCTGTGATGCAGTCACAACTTGCATTCGTCTTGGCAATCCTTACAGGAGCCTTAGACACATTCTTGAATGTAAACGTATGACACACAGTACCTTTGGCTGCATCAATAGCGCCAAAGTCCCATTCATAAGTATCAAACGACAACGAACTTCTGTTTCCCGCAGAAGCTGGAATAAATGCTATAGACAGGGCTATAGAATAGATAATTTTCTTCATTAAGTTTAGTATAATAATTTAGCTTTACCTTTTTACCAAGTACTTTATCTTCGATAAAGACGTAGAAAAACAGATAAGGTTTAACGAAAAATCGACATTTTATCGCTTTTGTCCGCAAAAATATCGGTTTTATACAATAAAGACGTGATGATATTTCAACAAGAAACACCCTACCCTATGTCTATATACCAAAACTCTGCCTTCGCTATAGGTTCGCTTCTCCTTCGCTCTTCCTTCGCTTCTAATCCGTTCCTAAGAATGGGAGGAAAATGGGACTTACATCGGACTTGCAACGGACTTACATGGGAGTTACTTGGGAGGTACTTGGGAAGTACAAAACAATTCATGTTTTTCTTAAGAAGTACAAAACAATTCATGTTTTACTTAAAAACGACAGGGAAATACAAGTTATTTTGCAAATTATCAACTTTTTCTTTACTTTTTTCTTGTTTTTTCGATAAAAATTCATAATTTTGCCAAAAAACAAACTTTTAACAGTAATAACTATGGAGAATTTCAATGACATTATCAAAAGCGGACAGTTGACGCTCGTAGATTTCTATGCCACTTGGTGTGGTCCATGCAAGATGATGCACCCGATACTTGAACAATTAAAAGAGGCTCTTGGCGACAGCATACGTATAATCAAAATTGATGTTGACAAGAACGAGGCAGTCTCTATGCAATATCGTATTCAGTCAGTTCCCACGTTCATGCTCTTCAAGAACGGCGAGGCTGTTTGGCGTCAGAGTGGCACTATCAGTCTCAACGATCTTAAAAACTTGATTTCACAGCATTTATAACATATTTATTATACAATAACATTAACTTAATTAAAACTTCAAAGACTATGGCAAACAAATATGCAGGCACACAGACAGAGAAGAATCTTGAGGCCGCTTTTGCTGGCGAATCACAGGCTCGTAACAAGTACACATACTTTGCATCTCGTGCGAAAAAGGACGGATTTGAGCAGATTGCATCTCTATTCCTCCAGACAGCCGATAACGAGAAAGAGCATGCAAAGATGTGGTACAAGGAACTTAATGACGGCATAGGCACAACAGCAGAGAACCTTCTTGATGCAGCCAATGGTGAGAACTATGAGTGGACGGATATGTACGAGAACTTTGCAAAAACTGCTGACGAAGAAGGCTTTACAGAACTCGCAAAGAAATTCCGTCTTGTAGCAGCTATTGAGAAACATCACGAGGAGCGCTATCGTGCTCTTCTTAAGAACATTGAGACGTCTCAGGTATTTGAGAAATCAGAGGTAAAGGTTTGGGAATGCCGCAACTGCGGACATATCGTTGTTGGTACAAAGGCTCCAGACATCTGCCCTACTTGCGCTCATCCACAAGCCTACTTTGAGGTAAGTGCTAATAACTTCTAAGTCAAGTTCCGCTATTTGAATTACATTTCAAGAAAAGCCGAACTTGAATAAAGAGAAACAAAACAGTCAGCCGCTCTTCGCCTAACGACGAAAAACGGCTGACTGCTTTATTCTATAATATACCTAGAGTAACTCTGATCCAAAAGAGATTAGTCCTCAGAAGCAGTGAACTCTCCATCGCAGCAAGAAATCGTATGTCCCTTGAACTTAGCGTATTTAGAATCAGCCTTGGTGAACTTTGTCTTAGGACCACCAACTCTGTTGAATTCAACCTTCAAAGGTGTATCGCCATAGAACATAAGGCATTCTTCTCTTTCGCCTCTGTTACACAACACATTCTCGTAGGTTGACTGCCAAACAGTACCATTGATAGGTCTGAACACCAATATGTTACGTTGTTTTTGGGAGGCTTCCTCCATGAAGACGAGAGCATTCTTATATTTACCAAGATATTTTGGTAAGATTCCATAGTCATCTTCACCATAATCAGCAACTTTACGGATTCCATCTATTGTAACGATCAATGATACTCCTTCGCTGTTTTCCTGGATTTCATAGAAATTCTGTTCATCCACCATATTAATCTCCTGTGCCTGAGCGTTCATAGACATGAAACCCAAGAACAAGGTTAACATTGGAATAAGGTTAAACATCTTCTTCATATTCATCTACGTTTTAAAGGTTAATACATTTTATTTCGTGGCATTTAATTGGTTAATATCTGCGATTTGCCAGATTTGATTTACCAGTTTGCATGTATGTTAAAGTTTGTTTATGAACTTATAACGATGCAAATATAAGCATATTCTTTCATTCCTCCAAATTTTTTTGTATCTTTTTTCACTTTTTTCTGAAAAAACTTTTTTGGAAGATGAATAAATACGAATAATCGAAGAATTATTTAACTTTTCAAAGGCAAAATCACGCTAAACTCATCAGCCGTTTTTTCCACTCGTATCTTTTTGTCCATAAGCAATTGGAAACGCTTCTCAAGATTCTTCAGTCCTGTGCCGTGAGTTACCTGCTTGAACATTTTCGGGAAGATCGGATTGCTCACAATCAACTCCTTATTCCCGTTCATGTGAACATGAATTTTCATTCTATGCTCACTATCAATCATGTTATGCACACCTACATTTTCAATCAAAGGAAGAAGAGCAAGTACAGGAATGCCATATTTCAGGCAGTCATCAGGAACATCAAACGTAGCATCCCACTTTCCTGCATATCTCACTTGCATAACCTCATTGAATGAGCGGGCAAAATCAAGTTCCTCTTCAAGCGTCACAATTCCCTTGTTCTCACTCTGAAGGATATATCTAAAGATATCACTCAAATGGTCTATGTAGCACAAAGCCGTTTTGTCGTCTTTTTTTCTCACCAAACTGCTTATGCCATTAAGTGCATTAAAGAAGAAATGCGGGTTTATCTGATTTGTAAGTGCTGTACACCTACTCTGCAGACTTTCCATTTTGAGCTGTTTAAGCTCTTCTTCTTTCTTCTTATGAATACGGTTGAGGTAGTCAGTATATCCAAGGAACAATCCAGTCACACACAATACGATAAACTGGAATGTGAGGATGACAGTACGGCAATCGAATCCTGGGCAGATAAGCGTTGTGACTCCCTTGTAAACTCCAAAGACAAACAGCGTAAAGAGAACGTTGGATATGATACGAACCTTTATTGAATGTGTTTGGAGTACCTGCTGATTCATGCATAATGACAAAAAGATAAACACCCAAAACAACAGGAATCGTATCAAAGTGCTATTAATATAACTGCCTTTAACCTCCTCAGAAAGGTTATGCCAGTCCATATTAATAAAGAGTACATTAGGATAGCTGATAAAGATGGTGCAGACCAAGCTCAACAGCAGTATATTTGATATATTTCGTTTATTATTCATATATATTTCTGCGTTTTAACATGCAAATATACATCTTTTTTTCCATATACAATAATTATATATATAAAAAACGAAAAAAAACACCTTCATGCCGATTTCTGGCAGTAAGACTATAAATTCCTGATGCAAAAAGCCCACACAAACGCCTCATATTGAACATAACTGAAAAAATCAGCATCGTGACCTTGATTTTCTTTTTTATGCACGAAAAGCCAAAAAACAAATTGATATTATTGTTATTATCATAAATAATAACTATCTTTGCACTCAGGAAATAGAGGAAAAAAGGCAACAAATATTATTCACTAATTATATATGTCATCATGAGAAAAGAAGAAAAGGACTTCCTCAAGAAGGTAGAAAAGCTCGTCTATGAACAGATGAAGGACAAGCATGTGAACTGTGATACTGTTTGCGAAAGTCTTGGCATTACAAACCAGAATCTTCGTCGCAAGATACTGGCCATCACAGGTCAGACTGGTGGTAAGTATCTGTTGACAATACGTTTGGATTACGCAAAGGAATTGTTGTCAACCGGAAAATACTCCATTGGACAGGTGGCTCTGAAATGCGGATATGATGATGCGAACAACTTCAGTCGCACATTCAAGCGTGAAACTGGTCAGAAGCCAACTGAATATGCTGCAAACAATAAGAGATAAAAAAAAGACAACTGAGAATCAATTTCTTCAGTTGTCTTCTTTTTTTATCGTTTTTATATCGTTCCTGCTATTGCATTCTGATTATAATAATCGAATCTTATCTGACGGAAAGAATGGAGAATCCAAGGTGTAACTCTGTACAACAGATATCCAAACACGCCACCAACAGAGTTGTTCATTATGTCGTTTGTCTCGCAGAATCCGCACTTGAGAAGATATTGAGTTACTTCTATTGAGCAAGAAAGTGCCATTGACAGTAAGAATATCTTAATCAGCAGAGGACGCTTGAGGAATACTGAAGAGCAGAAACCTACAGGTATGAACATCACGATGTTGAGTAATGACTCATAAAGCACATCCATTGTGAAATATTCGTTGTAGTTCCAGAAAGGAACGAACTCAACGCCTAATGCGCATGTAGAATCTCTGAATATAACAGTAGCACAAGCAAGTAATACCAGATATTCAATGTAAACCACTCCAAGCAGTCCTCTTAACTTAGTACGAATCATCTTCCTGCGAGAGAAGATCCATATAGCCATGACACACAACACTACGAGAAGTATATCATACAACCACTGAGGGGCTGAAGCATAAACAAAACTAAGAATATTATACATAAGAAAATACGTTTTATTATTTTTACTTTCGCCTATACGGGCGGTTACCCTTTCTTGTTTTCCGAGTGCAAAGTGCAAAAACATCTTCGCGCTCAGGAAAGAGGTTTGTTTCTATTTCCGAGTGCAAAGTTATATTGTTTTTTCCAAACTCAAGCATAAATACGGAAAAAACGACCAATTTTTATAAAACCTTTCACACTTTAAACACTTGTTTGTAATAATGTCACTTATCTGTTAAAAACCTTCAATTCTATCCCTTATAATCATGCAAAAAAGGCCTAATTTACTCAAAATCAGTATTTATTTTATCAAAAAGAACAAAAAAACAAGGAAAAAATCTTGTTTTTATCAAAAAAATACTATCTTTGCAACCATCATAACCCCTAATTTCTATATTACAATGAAAAAGGAAGATAGAGAATTTCTCAAGCGAGTGGAAAAACTCGTCTATGAGCAGATGAAGCAAAAGCACGTAAACTGTGACACAGTTTGCGAGAGCTTAGGTATGACGAATCAGAGCCTCCGTCGCAAAATCCTTGCAATAACCGGTCAGACAGGAGGTAAGTATCTTTTGACCATACGCATGAAATATGCCAAGGAGTTATTGGCAAAGGGAAGATATGCCATTGGGCAGGTTGCTATGAAATGCGGATATGACGATGCTAACAACTTCAGCCGCACTTTCAAACGTGAAGTTGGCTTGAAACCAAGCGAATATGCAGAAAGCCGTAAGAAATAACGATACTTTCAACAAGGCTATACCTGTTCAGGATTACAACAAAACCCAAATATAAATAATGAAAGAAATACTACAGTTTCTGCGCGACCTATCGTGCAACAATAACAAGGAGTGGTTTACAGCAAACAAGGACAGGTATCAGAAAGTACAAGCCAAATGGTACGACTTCTGCGAACAACTGATATGCGAGGTAGGTAAATATGATAGTGACATAGCACGTCTTACAATCAAGGACTGCACCTACCGCATCTATCGCGACACACGTTTCAGCAAAGACAAGACACCTTACAAAACTCATTTCGGGGTATTCCTTGCCCCAGGAGGAAAGAAATCCATGCACGCCGGTTATTACTTCCATGTAGGAACTGGCGGTGGTAATTCATATCCTGAAGCACATATGCTTGCTTCAGGAAATTATTGTTATGACAGTAAGACCGTCAAGGTATTGCGTGAGGATATAAGCGACGGCTGGGAAGAGTTCAGCAAGAATGTATTGCAGAAGGCTGATCCCTCATTCTTCGTTGACATGGACGGAGCCTTGAAAAAGGTTCCTAAGGAATATCCTGCAGATGCTCCATACGCCGACTTCATGCGTCTGAAGAGCTATTGCCTAATGCAATACGTCGATGACAAGTTCATCACCTCCCCCGACCTCGTAAAGCGCGTAGCCGAATTGTTCCGCACCACAAAGCCATTCAATGACTATGTGAATCGTGCTGTTGACTATGTTCTGGAAGAACAGGATTGACAGCAATAAGAAAATCCCTTATAACATCCTTCATCCGCCCATGTAGAAATGGGACTTACATAGGAGTTATAAGGGATTTACTTTGGACCTACCATCCTGTATCTTAACAGAATGTTCCGATCCTGCAATATTGGAAATTGTCAGAAACCAATACCGATGTTTAGCGAACGGTATTTGTTACCACGACCTTCCTGCCATTGTGTATGTATATACCATTGGTAGGATTTTTCACCACTTGACCATTGAGATTGTAGTATCTGCCATCAGCTGATGCTCCTACATTCTGGGCAACATATTCAATACCAGTAGAACCTTCACTTGGAACGAGCCATACGCCACTCACCTTCAGACTGTTGTTCCAGTCAACCTTCAGTACATGCAGATGAACGAAGTCATCAACACGCTTTTCGTTTGATGATGTCAGCTTTGTCTTGAAATCATCCAGAGGTATTACGATACACTTCAGCTCATTGTCCCAATACCTGTCGTTTTCATTGAATGAAACCTTTATCTCCTTCCATTGCCCATGAGCAACAAGTCGGTTGGCAAGTAGTCGCAGATTGTTACCCTTTCCCTTGATGATAATCTTATCGTAGTTGCTGATGTCGGCATAGTCATCATGATCCACATTCACGAATCCAGCCACAGCAACACCACTTCCTGCCTCCTGCTTCACATTCCAGTCAACATTGCCAGGCGTTTCAAACAACACATTTGAGTCCTTGCCAGTACCATCCCACTTGTGGAAGAATGATGCCGTCAGAGGTACCCATTCAGCCAAAGGCTCAAAGTCATCAATCTCGAATGTATTCTCTATCATCGACATTACCAAGGATGACCTTTGGGGAAAATATTGCTCATGAAGGCGCTTACGTTCTGCCATATACGTACCGTCAACCGTATAGAGCTCACCCTGAGTCAGATAAGGGTGCACATCCCTGCGATAGTCTCCCCATCGCGCAGCCTCTGCGTAAAGGGCAGTTGAGATTGTATTATAAAGACTGTCCCATACTTCCTCTGTGCTCTTTGCACCAAGCATGCCATCGTCAGCAAGAAGCTCTTTTGCACGTTCCATGTATTTCATGAAAAAATGTTTATTCTCCATCAGGTGATTGAAGATACCCGTAGGACTCTCATCACCGCTATTCTTTGTCAACACATTCTCGTAAGGGTTGTCTATGATGATTTCCGAATCCCAGCAAAGGAACCTGAAGCCCTGACTCTCCTCGCCTTTTCTCCTTATGGCATACCAGTTATGATGATCCCAGTCCGTGTTGCCGGCATACTGATTTATAAGCATATAGTCGATGAAGTTGTCAATATCGAGCAGTACTTCTTGTGAAGGATCGTCATTTCCTTCTGCATCTTTACCCTGAAGCTGGTTGTAATATACGTCATCAGAGGCTTTAGCGGCGGTTTCAACCATCTTTGCCCATGCTTCCAAGTCACCCTCAGAAGCCTCGATGTGGTTACCTCCCTCCTCCTCTATCTTTATCACGTCAATATCCTCTTTCTTGCCTCCGAGATGATCCTTACCATATTGGTCGTCAACTCTCTCGGCAATGTTGTACAGTCCCCAGTACATACCGTTCAGGAATACATGGACATACAGGGCGTTAACACTTGTCCATCCTATCTTACGCTGTATTCTCCTCGCCCACACGTCACGGGTATATTGCGCCTTCTGACGGTTAGACTCCATCCAATGCTGCCAACTGTTGCCGAAATGGCATCTTAGCACCAACTGATTGTATTTCTCCGATTCATCCTCGTCAAAGAGCGGATATTTCAGCGTCTTCTCTCCATACTCCTTCTTGAACACAAGACGAAACGAGTGCTTCGGATTTTTCTCAGCAAGACGACCATGACCGCCATGAAGCCGCAATCCACATGTTACGGAGAAATCATGGTCACAACCAAACAGCTCAGCACTAACAGGACGCGTCCAGCCATTTCCCGTAGGATCACCGACAGGAGGCCCTGTAAATATGTATATACCGCCTTTCTCCTCATCAGCCTCATGGCTGAACAGGTAATCCCTGTCAGTAACAATACTGAGAACCGGGATAGAGAGCAAGCCCGCTTTTATCTTTTCAGCAAGAACAGGATCACCAGCCATCTCCTGATCCATACCATAGTCGGCAGGAGCTACGCCAAACGCCTCGGTGAAAGCGCCCCACTCTTGTGGATAGCCTTCCGGAGCATCTGACTGATGCAGCACATCATCAAGAAACAGGTATGTCGCCGTTGCTATATTAGAAAGAAGTCCCTCTGCACCAACCACAGCGGTTCTTACAACCGTAGTTCCCTTTATCGTTATCGGCTCTGTGTAAAGCGCACTCTCTGCCGTAGGAGCACTACCGTCGAGCGTATAGCGTATTGCAGCGCCTTCGGCAACAAGGCTCTCGTTGTCTGTAATAGTCAGTTCAAATGGTTTGTCGTAGAATCCATGTTTCTGGCTCAGTTGTAGATTTTGCGCAATAGCCGATATGCCCACAACAAGGAGCAAGGCTACAGATAGTAGATTTTTTTTCATAAAATCGTTTTTTGTTACAGGTAAGATGTTCACATCGAAATGTGAAATACACAATGTGATAGAATAATATTGTTTTAATTCCTAAAAAAATTGTTTTTTAAACTTTCCAAGTGCAAAAGTACAAAAAAAATTGAAATAAACGAAAAAACATCGTGTTTTTTTGATTTACCGCCTCTTACACGCAACATTAATTATATAGAACCCAAAATATTTGGCGTTCTGCGAGAAAATAAGTAACTTTGCACTCGTCAATAAAAAAGGACTTCTTTACGAAGAAGCATTCGTCAACAAAAATAACATGTCGGAAAATATAACAAGGATGGAGCGTGGCATACAGCGCCGTACCGAATTGCTATTGGGCAACGAGAACCTATCACGTATTCAGAAAGCAAAGGTGCTTATCTTTGGCTTAGGAGGCGTAGGCTCATGGTGCGCAGAGGCTTTGGTGCGTAGCGGCATCCGCCATATCACCATTGTGGACTCTGACCGCGTATGCGTAACCAACTGCAACCGCCAGCTTATGGCAACGACAAAGACTATCGGTCAGGTGAAGGTTGAGGCATTACGCACACGTCTGCTCGAAATTAATCCCGACGCTGAAATCGAAGCGTTGCAGAAGATATACGACGCAACTACCGCAGAGTCATTCCACATGGAAGACTACGATTTCATAATTGACGCTATAGACTCGCTTTCCGCAAAAGCCGACCTAATACTCCGTGCAACAAGCCTTCCTGAGCATATCACATTCATATCATCAATGGGTGCAGCCCTACGCACAGACCCGTTTATGGTCAGAAAGGCGGAGTTCTGGAAGGTTAAGGGAGATCCATTGGCTCGCGCTATCAGGAAGAAGTTCAAGCACAACAAGGTATCTCCTGCAAGGAAGTTCCAATGCGTGTATAGCGAAGAGAAGCCTATGGAGAACAAGGGCGAGAATCACGCTTGCGGTACTGGAGGCTGCTTATGTCCAAAGGCAAAGCTGCTGAGCGGTGAACGCGGTACGGACACAGCCGTATATGATGCTCCTGGCGACCAGCGCCTCGTAGAGCACGAATGGTGTTCCTCAAAAGCTCAGATCAACGGCTCTCTATGCCACATCACCTCTATCTTCGGAATGTCAATAGCTGGTATGGTTATCAATAAGATTATAGGTGTTGGAGATTAGGTGTTAGGTGTTGGCGCCAGATGTTAATTGTTAATTATTAATTGTTAATTGTCAGAATGGAATATATGTCTCAGGAAGGCTACGACAAGCTTGTAGCCGAATTACAGGAAATGATAAACGTTGAGTTGCCAAGAGTCAAGGATGCTATTGCAGAGGCTCGTGACAAGGGCGATCTCAGCGAGAACTTCGAGTATCATGCAGCCAAGCGCGAGCAAGGCAAACTGTTAAGCAGAATAAGCTACAAGCAGAAGATTCTGGAGAACGCAAGGGTCATTGATGCCTCTGTTCTCGGAAATGACACCGTAGGACTTCTCCGCACGGTGGAGATGACCAACCTCGGCAATAATGCAAAGATGACTTATACCATCGTGAATCCCCACGAGGCTAATCTCAAAGAGGGCAAGATATCAATCAAGTCACCTATTGCCGAAGCTCTGTTAGGCAAGAAAATAGGTGAAACAGTTGAAGCCAAAGTTCCTTCTGGAGTTCTCAAACTAAGGATTGACAACATCACGTTATAAACAGCAAGAAGGCCCGCAATCGCGAGCCTTCTTGTTTTTTTATACCTCCAAACCTTACATATAGTTGTACTTTAATTTGAGATGATAACGCTTTGAATCATAAGTTATTGCCATATTCCCTTCTTTGATATCATCAAGAGGACTAAGCGATAACGCCACATGCCCCATTGTCCTACGCAGATTTATCTCCACGCAAGGATGAAGAAGGAAACCGTCAGCATCGTCCTTTGCCACAATCATCATATCAACACCGAAACGTATATCTGAGATTGCAGATTCCTTAGGCAACACAGAGAACATATTGCTAAGCTCTTTCTCAAGACGTGCGGTAATCTCATCAAGAAGCTCAAGCGACACGTATTTACTCATAATATCACGCTTAACAGCCTCCGTGGCAAGGAGATTACCCGTATATGCTCCGTTCTGCGTCTGGAAAAGCGACAATCCAAGATAATACACCCTTCCATTCGCATCACGACGGAACTCCATACCAAAGTCCTTAACATTATTATAAAGAGGCTCAATCATCACTCCTCCCTGAAGACGGATTACATTATTCACCCAGTTAAGGGCATTCTCTGTCAGCTCTCCATTCTGGAAATATCTCACCCCTCGCCCACTCGAACTCCAAGGCGCCTTTACAACTATATTAGCATTACTTTGTAAGCGTTCCGAAAAAGAATGATAGTCAGTAATATAAATACTTTCTCCGCAAGTTTTACTTTCAAGGCCTTTTCGCACATTTTCGAGAATGTTTGTAGTGCATTTTCTATTGGAAAGAAGCCTTATTTCCTGCACCGCATCCTTGCTCGGAAGAAGGTCTTCAGGCACACCTACAGAGAGCAGTTGAAAACGTATTGCAAGGTCCCATCCCCAAGGGTCAATAGCCGAGGGAATACAGGAACTGAGCACATGGGCTATCTGCTCCATTGTACAGAACTCCACAGCAGGCTTCCTTTCCGCCTTCAGCCTACGATAGGCCGACTCTGCAAAATCTATGTCATCGACAATCACCACATCACCCTCATTCGACCATAGTGCAGGCAGATAACACAAATCACTTCGCAAAAGCCTGCCGGCATGAGGAGCTGTGAAACGTTCCATGTTAGAAGCGAGGGCAATATCGTGTTCCGGATTGAAAATTCTTATTGTCATTCAGTTAATTTACAATTTACAAATCGATTTTGTCTAATGACAAATGACTAATGGTTGAAGACCTCAGACTTTCAACCTTCGACTTTTGACCTTAGACCTTTGACCTTTTTTCTCCGCAAAGATACGGAAAAATATCGTATATTTCAACCTACAACTGCTAAAAAATGTAAAAAAGACATACTTTTTGCCACCTTGACTTTGCAATTTGCAAAAATATGAGTACTTTTGCAGGGTTAAAAATAGAAGTAGCACTTAAATCACGAAAAGACATCGCGAATGGAGGTATTTTTCAGAACACATTCATACATGGTCGAGCATACCAATACTAATCTTCGTCGTAGTCTAATGGACGAAATAGATTGGTCAGATCGCTTGATTGGAATAAAAGGCACGCGCGGTGTTGGAAAAACAACATTTCTGTTACAGTACGCTAAAGAGAACTACGGTCCATACGACAGACGTTGCCTCTACATCAACATGAACAACTTCTACTTTCAGGGACGGGGAATTGCCGATTTCGCCGGTGATTTCTATCGTCGAGGCGGGCGCGTACTTCTCATCGACCAAGTCTATAAGCAGAGCGACTGGAGCACGGAACTGAGAAGATGCTACGACCTCTACCCTGAGCTTCAGATTGTGTTTGCGGGTTCAAGTGTGATGCGACTAAAGGACGAGAACCCAGAACTGAACGGCATCGTAAAGAGCTACAACCTGCGAGGATTCTCATTTCGCGAATACCTGAACATTGAAACGGGGAACAACTTCAATTCATACACACTTGATCAGATACTCCGCAACCATGAGCACATTGTAAAGGAGATTCTGCCAAAAGTAAGCCCTTCACAGTACTTCACAAAATACATCGAGCACGGCTTCTACCCTCTCTATCGTGAGCATTCCGACTATCAGGAGAACCTGCTCAAGAGCATGAATATGACCACTGAGGTTGACATCCTCCTCATCAAGCAGATAGAGCTCAAATACCTCCCAAAGATCAAGAAACTGTTCTATCTCCTTGCTGTAGACGGTCCTAAGGCACCTAATATCAGTCAGTTGGCTCATGAGGTCGAGACATCACGTGCTACTGTGATGAACTACATCAAATACCTTGCTGATGCCCGACTCATCAATATCATCTACCCTGTCGGACAGGAATTCCCTAAGAAGCCGACAAAGGTGATGCTCCACAACTCCAACCTTCTCTCTGCCATCTACCCTATCAACGTGGATTTGCAGACAAAGATGGAGACATTCTTCGTCAACACCATGTGGAAGGACCACAAGGTAAACCAGAGTCCGCGCGACACCTACTATATAATAGATGGCAACAAGAGGTTCCGCGTATGCAATGCCGAGGCCGACCGCAAGGCAAGATACAATTCCGACATAACTTACATACGCTACAACACGGAAGTGGGCAAGGATAACCTCATTCCGTTGTGGCTGCTTGGATTCCTATATTAATTTAGGGCTAAAGTCTAAGGACTAAGGTCTAAGGATTAAGGAATAATGTCTATGGTTGAAAACCTTTGACTTTTGACCTTTGACTTTCGACAAAAAAAAAACAAAACATTTTACAAATAAAATTTTTATCTTATAACAAAAAAATGGCTAAAGAAAAAAAGTTTATCACTTGTGATGGTAATGAGGCTGCTGCACACGTAAGCTATATGTTTACTGAGGTAGCTGCTATCTACCCAATTACCCCATCTTCTCCTATGGCAGAGCACACTGACGACTGGTCAGCTCGTGGCCGTAAGAACATGTGGGGACAGGAAGTTCTCGTACAGGAAATGCAGTCTGAGGGCGGTGCTGCTGGTGCAGTTCACGGTTCTTTGCAGGCTGGTGCTCTCACCACTACCTACACTGCTTCTCAGGGTCTTCTCCTTATGATCCCTAACATGTACAAGATCGCAGGTGAGCTTCTCCCATGTGTATTCGACGTTTCTGCCCGTACACTTGCTTCACACTCACTCTGTATCTTCGGTGACCATCAGGACGTAATGGCTTGCCGTCAGACAGGCTTCGCTATGTTCGCATCAAGCTCTGTTCAGGAGGTTATGGACCTTACAGCCGTTCCTCACCTCGCTACTCTCGAGACAAAGGTTCCATTCATCAACTTCTTCGATGGTTTCCGCACATCTCACGAGTATCATAAGATCGAGGTTATGGACATGGAGGACATCAAGGCTATCACTCCTATGGAGTATGTTGAGGAGTTCCGTAACCGTGCACTCTCTCCAGAGCGCCCTGTAACACGTGGTACTGCTGAGAACCCTAACGAGTTCTTCACACACCGTGAAGCTAGCAACACATATTATGAGAATATCCCAGACGTAGTAGAGAAGTACTGCCAGAAGATGACCGAGATCACTGGTCGTGACTACCACTGCTTCAACTACTATGGTGCTAAGGACGCTGAGAACGTAATCATCCTCATGGGTTCTGCTTGTGAGGCTGCTAAGGAGGCTATCGACTACCTCATCTCTCAAGGTAAGAAGGTTGGTATGGTTAACGTACACCTCTATCGTCCATTCTCTGTTAAGTACCTCCTCGCTGCTGTTCCTAAGTCAGTTAAGAAGGTTGCCGTACTTGACCGTACTAAGGAGCCAGGTGCAGAGGGTGAGCCACTTTACCTCGACGTTAAGTCTGCATTCTACGATGTAGAGAACCGTCCATTGATCGTTGGCGGTCGCTACGGTCTCGGCTCTGCTGAGGTAACACCAGCTAAGATCATCTCTGTATTCAACAACCTCGAGCTTCCACAGCCTAAGAACCACTTCACAGTTGGTATCGTTGACGACGTTACAAACCTCTCTCTCCCAGTTGTAGAGGAGATGGCTCTCGGTGGCAAGTCAATCCAGGAGTGTAAGTTCTTCGGTCTCGGTGCTGATGGTACTGTAGGTGCTAACAAGAACTCTGTAAAGATCATCGGCGACAACACCGACAAGCACTGTCAGGCTTACTTCTCTTACGACTCTAAGAAGTCAGGCGGTTTCACATGTTCTCACCTCCGTTTCGGTGACGAGCCAATCCGCTCTACATATCAGATCACCACACCTAACTTCGTTGCATGTCACGTTCAGGCTTACCTGCACATGTACGACGTTACACGTGGTATCCGTGAGAACGGTTCATTCCTCCTCAACACAATCTTCGAGGGTGATGAGCTCGTTAACTTCATCCCTAACAAGGTAAAGCGCGTATTCGCTGAGAAGAACATCAAGGTTTACTACATCAACGCTACAAAGATTGCTCAGGAGATCGGCCTTGGTAACCGTACCAACACTATCCTCCAGTCTGCATTCTTCCGCATCACAGAGGTTATCCCTGTTGACCTCGCTGTTGAGCAGATGAAGAAGTTCATCGTTAAGTCTTACGGCAAGAAGGGTCAGGACGTTGTTGATAAGAACTACGCTGCTGTTGACCGCGGTGGTGAGTACAAGCAGCTTGCTGTTGACCCAGCATGGGCTAACCTCCCAGACGACGCAGTTAAGCAGGACGATGCACCAGCATTCGTTAAGGAGCTTGTTCGTCCTATCAACGCACAGGCAGGCGACCTCCTCAAGGTTTCTGACTTCGTTAAGCACAACACAGTTGACGGTACATGGCAGAACGGTACTGCTGCTTACGAGAAGCGCGGTGTTGAGGCATTCGTACCTGTATGGAACGCTGAGAACTGTATCCAGTGTAACAAGTGTTCATTCGTTTGTCCTCACGCTGCTATCCGTCCATTCGTACTCGACGCTAACGAGCTTGCAGGCATCGACACTCCTACACAGGAAATCAAGGCTCCAGCTGCATTCAAGGGCATGAACTTCGTTATCGCTCCATCTCCACTCGACTGTCTCGGTTGCGGCAACTGTGCTGACGTTTGCCCTGGCAAGAAGAACAAGGAGACTGGTGAGAACGAGAAGGCTCTCAAGATGGTTGCTTACAACCCAGACGCAGAGGATATGCAGAAGCTCGCTAAGGATTGGGATTACCTCGTAAAGAAGGTTCACACAAAGCAGGATCTTATCGACATCAAGGCTAATCCAAAGAACTCTCAGTTCGCTACCCCACTCTTCGAGTTCTCAGGTGCATGTTCTGGTTGCGGTGAGACACCATACGTTAAGCTCATCTCTCAGCTCTTCGGTGACCGTGAGATCATCGCTAACGCAACAGGTTGTTCTTCAATCTACTCTGCTTCTATCCCATCAACTCCTTACACAACCAACGAGAAGGGTCAGGGTCCTGCATTCGACAACTCACTCTTCGAGGACTTCTGTGAGTTCGGTCTCGGTATGGTAATCGGTAACAAGAAGATGAAGGAGCGCGTTGCTAAGCTCTTCCAGCAGCTCATCGACTCTGACAAGACTCCAGCTGACTTCAAGGCTGCTGCTGCTGAGTGGATCGAGAAGCGCGAGGATGCTGACGAGACAAAGCGCCTTGCTGCTATCCTCAAGCCAATGATCGCTGAGGGTGCTGCTGCAGGTTGCGACGTTTGCAAGGAGCTCAAGACTCTCGACCACTACCTCATCAAGCGTTCACAGTGGATCATCGGTGGTGACGGTGCTTCTTACGATATCGGTTACGGCGGTCTCGACCACGTAC
>CAMJKP010000019.1 GCA_946406435.1 uncultured Prevotellaceae bacterium
GCTATGTGCCTGACGGATTATATCGTTTTTGAGGCTATGGGGGTGATTCTTCATCGTGACAAGACTCTTGCCTCGGGCGACGACTGCTGTCATTACTACATGACGAGACCCGGCTCAGAGGCGGAAAGACGATGGCAGGAGGAACATCCGGAAGGGACGAGAGTGATAAAGTGAAAAATGAAAAAGTAAAGAGTAAAAAATATATCCATCCCCTTCGCTCTCCGCTCTATGGGGAGGAAACTTGTAATTCTAATAAATGAAATGAATATGTTGAAACCTGATTATGGGAACTGGATTCCCAAAAAGTTATTGGCGCTGCTATATTCTGCGTGCCTTGCAAGTGCAGTTCTCTTGTGCGTTGCTGTCAATTGTGAATGGTGGCTACCTCTTGCTGTATTCTTTGCCGTATTTTTATGCGTTTCTTTGTTCTTTGCCTGCTATATGACGGTGTTCTATCGTGCCTTCTCATTCAGCGGTGGCGGAATGATGGGTAAGGTACACGAGTATGTTGCGCAACACCTGTCGTGGACTGGCAATGGCAGACTGCTTGACGTGGGATGCGGAGCAGGTGCTCTTACCATACGTTGTGCCAAGCGATTTCCACAGGCGGAGTGTACAGGCGTAGACTACTGGGGATTCAAGTGGGACTACAATCAAAGCATGTGCCGACATAATGCAGAGGCAGAAAACGTAAATGAGAGATGCAAGTTCATGCACGGAGATGCCAATCATCTCGAATTTGAAGATGAGAGTCTTGATGCTATTGTAAGTAACTTCGTGTATCATGAGGTGAATGATGGAAGGAGCAAAGAGGAACTGTTGCGCGAGACATTACGTGTATTGAAGAAAGGTGGCTGTTTCGCGCTTCAGGATCTGTTCGGGCAAAAGTCGGTATATGGCGACTTCCGGCAGATTGTGGAACGTTTGGGAAAAGATGTGGTCTCCGAGATACACTATGCTGATTCGTGCAAGGAAATACCAATTCCTAAATGGATGCAGATACCAGGAATGTTGACAGGAGTTGGCATCATATATGGGAAAAAGTGATGCCCGATAGTAAATGATTAACACAAGATCTTCCGCGAATGTTTCGAGAAATCTTAATTTGAGAACATACAACTTGGAACGGATGGAAGATTTGTGTATTTTAAGTTTCAGTTCAGGAATAATAAAAGTATGAAAAGAATGATTTCACTTTATGCAGCAATGCTGCTTACGGTTGCTTCTTATGCAGATGATGTAATGACGAAGCAGTCGGACGGAACGTATGTAGTAAACACCACGACACTATGTCAGGCACGTGGCTATCAGTCAACAACACCAGTAGAGGTGTATATCAAATCCGGTAAGGTGGTGAAGATTGTTCCTTTGAAGAATACCGAGACACCGGGGTATTTCAAGAAGGCAGTAAAGGGTTTGCTCGGTCTGTTTGAAGGACTGAAGATTGCCAAGGCACAAGAGCTGACCGAGATTGCCAAGGTTGACGGATGCACAGGTGCCACGATGAGTACCAAGGCTCTCCAACAGAACATCAAAGCAGCGTTGGAGTATTATAAGAAGAAGCATTAGACCCCGTCCCGCCCTTCGGGCACCCTTCCCCGTGGAGGGGCAGGGAGGCGCATTGCAACTCTACGAACATCAATGAAATTTAGACTATCCCAAATCATCGAATCGGCTCCCTCCCTACGGGGGAGGGCGGGGGGAGAGGCCGTAGGGCTCGCCATTCTCAGGCTTCTTACTATCCTCCTCATCCTTCTTGCCATTGCTGCACGTCGTGATATGCAGGTGGTGGGATATAGCTTTGAACAGAAGGAGATGGTGGCTGACACCATGACTGTTGCGGCAGATACGATGGTGATTCACACGGCTCTTCTTGCCGATGATGTGTTCGGATACGCAGGGACAACCCCATTAGACATATACATATTGAATGATACGGTGGTGAAGGTCGTTCCGCTTGAGAACACCGAGACACCTGAGTTCTTTGCAGAGGCTGTCGGGATAGCGAATTCTTGGAATGGTAAGAAGGTGAGCGAAGCCTATACCATGCCTGTGGATGCGGTAAGCGGTGCCACACTATCCTCAAATGCGATAATAGAGAATGCACGTCGGGGCTTTGCATACGCCTCGAAACATAGTGGGCAGGGTACATCTATAGACTTGTCGGTGAAGTTAGTGGTGACATTGCTCGTGCTACTCGCTGGCATGATATTGCCGATTTTCTTCCGTGCGAAGAAGATGCGAACCGCCATACTGGTGCTGGATGTTGTTGTGCTCGGACTTTGGAGCGGCACCTTCATCAGCTACTCGATGCTTGTGGGAATAGCATCTAATGGTCTTTCCCTGACATCCGCTGCTTCCCTGATTCCTATCCTACTCCTCATCGTTGCCTTTATCTATCCACTATTTGGGAAGAAGGCTCACTACTGCACACATATCTGTCCGTTTGGAGCGGCTCAGGAACTTGCAAACCGCGTTCCTTGCAAGAATGTGAGACTTGGTGCAAAGACTATCAAAGCGCTTACTGAGATGCGCAGAATCCTTTGGTGGATTCTCACTCTTCTGATGCTTCTGGGAGTATGCTTTGAGTGGATGGATTATGAGCTTTTCATAGCATTCATTTTCAGCTCTGCAAAGAATATTATTATTGTCTTTGCCATAATAACGCTGATTTTATCAGTTTTCACACCACGGCCTTACTGCCGTTTCGTGTGTCCGACTGGTTATCTTTTGAAATTATCGTTTCCTCACAAAAGAAAATAAATTATACAAAGAAGATATTGTTAGTATCCATTTCAAAGATTTGTGTTTACCATGAAATAATTGAGTATCAAACAAATGATCTACGTCAAGAGAAACGAGTGCAAGTGATTGTACTCGTTTTTTTATGCTTACGAACAAACGAAACTCACATAAATTATTAGTTGCAGGGAAACGGCCAAAAAGTGATACCAAGTAGTAAGTATTGGTCATACCAAGTTATAAGTATTTTGATATTTCAAGGTAAAATTTCATTAAAAAATATTTTGTAACTTTTCCAAAAAGGTATAATTTTGCACTCGTCAATTGAAACGGGCACCGCTCTACGAGTGACAAGCCCTATTGACTTCATGCGAGGTTGCAAAGCAACGTTGTCATTCGAAAATCGGAAGCCCCCTCCGTCCCCCCCCCCGAGGGGGAGCTTTATAGATAGTATTATTAGTATATAGAACCCTCCCCCTCGGAGGAGAAGAAGGGGGGCATTTAATATGGATAACAAAAAATATATTTCATTACTCGCGATGCTTGTATCGGTTGCGGCAAATGGTCAGACCAATAGCAGAAACGACAGCACGCAGGTAAACTCGAAAGAAGCAAAGCTGAAGGAAGTAACCATAACCTCACGAAAACCAGGAACGATGAGATTAAGTGGGGCAGAAAACGGAATCTGTATAACAGGTACGGAACTGAAGAAAGCCGCCTGTTGTAATCTGGGTGAGAGTTTCACCACTAATCCGTCGGTTGACGTGGCATACGCGGATGCAGCCACAGGAGCAAAGCAAATAAAACTGCTAGGTCTCTCTGGAAGCTACGTGCAGATGATGGCTGACAACATACCAAACTACCGAGGTCTTGCTGCTCCCTACTCATTAGGATATGTGCCTGGCACATGGATGAGCGGTATACAGGTAAGCAAGGGAGCTAGTTCGGTGAAGAACGGATACGAGAGCATTACAGGACAGATAAACGTAGGATTCCTCGATTGCAAGGGTATAGACCGCGTTGATGCACAGCTATATGCTAACAACGACCAGCGAATAGAGGCTAATGCCGATGCAAGCGTTCACCTTAGCGAAGGACTCTCCACCGGACTGCTGCTTCATTATGAGGACCGTTTGAAGGATATGGACGACAACGACGACGGCTTCATGGATGATCCTAACGTGCGGCAGTATAATCTGATGAACCGTTGGGCATACGTCAGCAAGCACTATCTCATGCACGCTATGGTGTCGGGCTTGAAAGAGAACAGAAACGGTGGTCAGATGTCACATGGCAATAATCTCCCGTTAGCCCACGCCAATCATCCTTACCTCATAAGCACCGAGACCGACCGCTACGAGATGCATCTGAAAAATGCCTATCTGGTGGGTAACGAGCATAACACCAATATCGCTCTCATGCTTCACGGCAGTTTCCACCGTCAGGATTCGGAATACGGCTTAAAGCAGTACGATGCAATACAACGTACAGCATACGCCTCGCTGATATTTGAGCATGACTTTGACGAGCACCACTCGCTATCAAGCGGATTGAGCTACGTGCGCGACTATTACAATCAACAACTATATGGGGTAAGCTCTATAAACTGTGGTACAGAATCGGAGAATGTCAGCGGAGCATACGCCCAATATACGCTCAACCTTGACAAGAAGCTGATTGCGATGGTAGGTTTGAGAGCCGACATATCTTCAGAATATGACGGTTTCGTAACTCCAAGGACTCACATCAAATGGGCACCCAACAAGAATATTGCCCTGAGAGTATCGGCAGGCAAGGGCTATCGCAACTGTCATGCTTTGGCAGAGAACAACTACTTGCTTACAAGCGGACGCACTCTTCATATAGAGAACGACCTAAAACAGGAAGAGGCATGGAACTATGGAGTATCAGGAATGTTGCGATTCCCAATCTTCGGAAGAGGTGTGACGCTGAATGCCGAATACTACCGCACTCAGTTTGACGAGCAGGTGGTTATCGACTACGACAGCAATCCTAGCGCTATCTCAATCCACAATCTGAATGGCGGAAAGAGCTACTCCAACACGTTTCAGGTGGATGCGACCTGCATGGTGTTCGAAGGTATGACCATCACGGCAGCCTACCGTCTCAACGATGTTAAGTGCACATTCGGCAATGCTGGACTTCTTGAGAAGCCGCTCACAAGCAAGTACAAGGGACTTATCTCCGCAAGCTATAAGACTCCACTCGCACTCTGGCAGTTTGATGCCACCTTACAGTTCAACGGTGGAGGACGAATCCCTGCCCACTATGATGCGGACAACTTCATCAACGAAAGCCGTTTCCACTCCTACGAGCAGCTACAGGCTCAGATAACCCGTGAATTCAGACACTTCTCCGTTTACGTAGGTGCAGAGAACATAACGGCATTCCGTCAGAAGAATCCGCTTATTAATGCGGAGAATCCATGGGATAGCAGCTTCGACCCAACCCTCGTCTGGGGACCAGTCAAAGGACGTATGTTCTATGTAGGGGTGAGGGTGAATTTTGAGAAGATATAAATGCCCCCTTTCCTGTCCTTACCACATACTCGGAGATACTCAATCTCCGACTTCCCTTCCCGTAGAGGGGCAAGGAGATAGTATTTCCAATAAAAGAGAACAACAAAAGCCCCCTCCATCCCCCCGAGGGGGGAGCTTTATAGATAGTATTATTAGTATATAGAACCCTCCCACTCGGGGGAGAAGGAGGGGGCATCTATCAAACATCCTTCCCTTTGGGAAGGCTTGGTTAAGCTTATGAAAAAATTCATCTCAATAGCTGCTATGACATTAGCAACTATGACATTGGCAGCAAAGGACATCAAGACAGTAGTAGTCACCACAACACCGATAATGTATTGTGAGAACTGCGAGAACAGAGTTAAGAACGGTATGCGCTTCGTCAAGGGTGTGAAGAAAATCGAGACAAGCGTACCAGATCAGACAGTAACGATAACCTACGATGCTGACAAAAACAGCGAAGAGGCTATCATCAAGTCATTTGACAAGATTGGCTACAAGGCTGAAAAAGTAGAAAAGGAGAAGACCCACCCCCTTCCCCCTCCCATAAAGGGAGGGGAGTAATTACAACTATTCCGACAAGAAGGTGAATCCTATAAAACGATAATTAATAAAAAATGTCCAAATAAACCCTCAAGATAGAAATACTATCTACTCCCCTCCCTTTATGGGAAGTCCGATGTTGATAACATCGGAGTATGTGTCAGGGGCAAGGGGGTGGGTCTGGAAGAAATTCAACCATTTTATTTTTCAATCATATTTAGTAACCAAGCTCCCTTTAGGCGAATAAAGGTATATCGCATCCCTCCCTTATGGGGGGATAGGGGGGGCTTATTAACCTCAAATTTTAAGTCATTATGAGAAAAGTATTAGTTATGCTGGCAATGATTGCCGCTGTTTCAGGAAACGCATTCGCACAGTCTGCAACCTATCAGGTACGCCTTGAGCAGATGCATTGTGGTGGTTGTTCAGGCAGAGTAAAGCAGGCTCTCACAGCTGTTGATGGTGTTCAGGAAGTAAAGACAGACCTTGAGAAGAGAATCGCTACAATCAGCTACGATGCAAGCAAGACTAGCGGTGACAAGCTTCTCTCTCTTCTGAAGACAACAACTAAGTTCACAGAAGCATACGCTTACAATCCTGACGAGGTTATCGAGCGTAAAGCTATCTTCCGTGCAGGTCAGATTCGCTGTGGCGGTTGTGCTTCAAAGATCAAGAAGAGCATTGGCGAGGTAGCTGGTGTGCAGAATGTAGATGTTGACGTAGATAAGAAGCTCGTCACAATTCAGTATGACGCTAACAAGGTTAGTAAGAAGGAAATCGTTGACGACTTCAAGAAGGCAGGCTATTTCGTAACTGCTGGCTACACCAACGATATTGTTAAGTATGCAAGCTACACAGTAGAGACCGCCAAGGGTCGTGCAGCTCAAGATGCAATCGCAAAGCTGAACGAGGTTAAGGGTATTCTCGATGTTAATATCAACCCAGAGAATGGCTACACAGCTATCAGCTACAACACCCGCGTTATTGCTGATGATTCAGCCCTTGCCAAGGCTATTGAGACTGCTGGATATAAGGCGCAGACGAATTAAGCACCCCCTTTCCCGCCCTTACCACATACTCGGAGATACTCAATCTCCGACTTCCCTTTCCCCATGAATGGGGAAGGGAATAGTATTTTCAATTCAAGATAACTTTTTTTACTTTATACGAGTCTTCCTAAAAGGAAAAGGCATATACGCTCTTTGTGTATAAAACATCCTTCCTTTTGGGAAGGCTTGGTTAGGCTTCTTTATATGGTATTCATAAATTATATCAACAGGCATTTGCCTGCTGTAAGGATTGTATTTGCCATAGCCCTACTCGTAATATCGGCACAATATGCTGGAGCACAGAATATTAAGGGCTATGTACTGGATAAGAATGGTGACGGTATAATTGGTGCTACCGTCGTAGTAAAGGGAACTACAATTGGTCAGGCAACTGACGTAGAGGGAGATTTTGAATTTTCACTTCCAGAAAACACTAAGTTCCCTGTTTCTCTCGAAGTTTCATACATCGGACATGAGAGCAAGAACATCGTTGTGCGTAATGCCAACGAGGCTAAAAAGGAAATAATCGTTACACTATATGAGGAAAAGAACCAGCTCAACGACGTGGTTGTCATTGGCTATGGTCATTCATCAAAGAAGAACCTTGTAGGCTCTGTTGCAAAGGTTGATGGCGATGATATTGTTATGCAGACAAAGGATGCGCCTCTCGTGGGAATGCAGGGTAAGGCTGCTGGTGTCTATATCGAGCAGGCTACAGGTGTGCCTGGCGGTGGTGCTTCTACCATAAATATTCGTGGTAAGAACTCTCTAACATCAGGTACTACCCCACTCTACATCGTTGATGGCGTTCCTTACAATGGTGCTAAGGAGAGTTACGTTGGCTATACCTCTACTGGTGCATTAGGTCTCCCTAACGTGCTTGCCCTCATAAACCCTAACGATATTGAGTCTATTGAGATTCTGAAAGATGCCGATGCTACTGCAATCTACGGAACACGTGGTGCCAACGGCGTGGTAATCATCACAACCAAGCAAGGCAAGGCAGGCAAGGTGAAGGTTGATGTGAGTCTTAGTGCCTCATACTCTAAGGTCACTAAGCGTCTCGACTTCCTCAACACCGAGGAATATCTCGACCTCAGACGCAAGGCGGTTCAGGCTGACCTTGACAGAGGCGATATAAAAGAGAGCGACCTTAACGAGAGGAAATATCCTGACCTCTACCTCTTCGACCAAACAGCCGACTACAACTGGCAGGACAAGATGATTGGCAACACAGCTCCTGCCTACGATGCTAACGTCAAGATTTCTGGAGGTAATCAGAACACCTCATTCCTCGTAAGTGGCGGTCTGTATAGTGCCTCAACTACTATCATCAGCGAAGACAAATATCGCAGATGGAATGGTAAGATGTCACTCCAGCACCACTCTCTTGATAAGCGTTTCAACATGAACGGCTCAGTATCACTCATGGGCCTTGACATGGATTCTGACGGAGCAGGATCACTCTACAACAATTACAACACCGCTCCTAACACTCCTATGTTTGATGAGGATGGCAACACATACTATATCCCAGGCAACAGCGAATGGGACTCTCCTCTTTCCTCTCTCAACGCTATGGGCAAAAACCGCGCTTTCAACGTTGTGGGTGCTCTCGACCTGAGCTATAGTATTATCAAGAATCTCACGGCGAAGGTGAATATTGGTTATACCTACAGTAACAGCAATATGCACTTGGAATATAAGCGTTACTACTATAACCCATATAAGAAGAATCAGACCAACATAGGCTATTTCGTCAACAGTAATACAAACTCTATCAACATAGAGCCTCAGCTCTCGTATAAGCTCAGCATAGGTAAGGCACACGCTAATCTGCTTGCCGGTGCTACTTTCTATCGTACAGCCGACCATAGCATTTATCTGCAAGAACGTGAGTTCCCAAGCGATGCCTTCCTCGGAAATGCCTCTGCTGCCCCTACTATCAGCAGTCACCAGAATCCTTCACACGAGACTCGTACCGCGTCAGTCTTCGGACGTATTCAGACCGACTGGGACAACCGCTACCTGCTCAACTTGGTGCTACGTCGTGACGGCTCTTCACGCTTTGCCACAGATCATCAATGGGGTACTTTCTACTCAGTAGGCGGCGCATGGATTTTCTCTGATGAGAAATTCATAAAGAATACCATTGGCAGCTGGTTTACTCATGGTAAGCTTCGCTCAAGCTATGGTGTTACGGGTAATGACAAGATTGACGATTATTCGTATATGACGAAATACAGCACTTGCACATATCCATACGAGGGTAACGTGGGACTCTACGTTAATCAGTTGGGCAACGAGACCTTGAAGTGGGAAGAGACGAGCAAGTTCGACATCGGACTTGAGCTTGGTTTCCTTACTGACCGAATAGTGTTCAACACATCTTTCTACAACAACCGCAGCACCAACCTCCTTAACAATGGGTACCTGCCAAGCCAGAGCGGTTTCTCATCAATGAAGAGTAATCTGGATGCAGCAGTTGATAACAGAGGCTGGGAATTTGAACTCAACACCGTGAACATCAAGACGAATGATTTCTCATGGACAACCAACTTCAACATCTCTTTCCCAAAGAATAAACTTGTGAGGTATGAGAACCTTGAGAGTAGTGCTGACCGCACGAAATACACCATAGGCAAGTCTATCAATCAGGTGCGTATGTATAAATACACAGGTGTAGATAACCAGACAGGTCTTCCAACCGTGGAGGATGTGAATGGTGACGGCGTTATCAACTCTAACGATGACTACCAGTATCTCGGAACCAGAGACCCTAAGTTCTATGGTGGTTTCAACAACACGTTCACCTACCGCAACCTCTCGCTCGACGTGAATTTCTATTTCCGCAATCGTCAGTTCCAGTATGGCTACCTCTACTATTACTATAACCCGATTGGCTGGTCGAATAACGTGACTCACGAGATGGCAGAAAACTATTGGACCACTCCGGGACAGGATGCTAAATATCCGGCTCTTACCACTACGACAAAGAGCGAAGTGTATCAGAAATATTATTACCACCTCGGATATTCCGACTTTGCATTCAGCTCAGGTTCATACATCCGTTTGCAGAACATCACTCTGTCGTATTCATGTCCTGAGAGCATCACAGGCAAGCTTGGCATCAGCAGTTTGCGTGTTTATCTCCAGGCAAAGAACCTAAAAGTATGGACTAACTACGACTCCTACGACCCGGAAATCGGTCAGGGCGTGCCTTTGGCAAGGGAGATTGTCATCGGACTTAATATGTCATTCTGATGAGATTAAGATATTAAGAGATTAAGAGATTAAGAGATTAAGATATTAAGACTTGCTTTAGCTTGTTGAGCTTTAGCGAAAAAAATTAAAAGATTAAAATCTTTGCGACTTAGCGACTTCGCGTTCAAAAAAAAATAATAACGCAAAGACGCAGAGACACAGAGATTTATAAATTAAGAGATTAAGACTTGCTTTAGCTTGTTGAGCTTTAGCGAAAAAAATTAAAAGATTAAAATCTTTGCGACTTAGCGACTTCGCGTTCAAAAAAAAATAATAACGCAAAGACGCAGAGACACAGAGATTTATAAATTAAGAGATTAAGATATTATGAAGTTTAAAACAAAAATACTATATAAAATACTCCCTCCCTTGGGGAGGGCTGGGATAGGTCTTACCTTGTTGTGCTTCTCCTCTTGCAACGAGATTCTTGAGATTGACCCACCGACCGATGCTCTTATTGCAGAGGATGTGTATGGCAACGTAACAAACATAAAGACCGCATACACAGGACTGTACTCGTATCACGTTCACATGAATGCTACGTATTATCAGTATCTCGAACAGTATTTCCATTTCATGTCCGATGAACTGAAGTCGGATAATACTGCCAGCTTTGGTATATATTTCGAGAACACTTATACCCCAAACACAAGTCTTTATGGCAATATCTGGGATCAGCTCTATGCCTCCGTCTATAAGATGAACGACTTCATAGAGCACGTAGAGGCAACATCCCTTCTCAGCGAGGAGACACAGAAAGAGTATATAGCCGTGGCTAAATGGTTCAGGGCTTACGACTACTTCCTGCTCTCAAACCTCTACGGCGACGTGCCTCTCGTCCTCAAAAGCTCTATCGCAGAGTCAACGAAAGTTGGACGTACAAAGATATCTGAGATTAACGAGGCTATCACCAACGACCTTCTCTATGCCGAACAGGCTCTCGCCAACTCTGAAGAGACGAAGAAGAACGTGCGCACAAGACTATCCACAGCTGCTGCACAGGCATTACTCGCCCGTCACTATCTCTACACCGGGCAATGGCAGAATGCAGCCGACGTGGCTACCAAGCTCATCGACGGCGGAGCATATTCTCTTGAGGCTGACGTGAACAAGGTGTTCCTTTCATCAAGCAAGGAGGTGATTTTCGGCTTCGACATGGACGGCTTTAGCGGAACAGGCACCTATCAGGGCTACACGCGCACAGGCTGGCTCTTCATCCCTTCCTCAACGGCAAATGCCACCTACTACCTCACAGACGAACTCGCCCAAGCCATTACAAGCGACTCCCTCGATGCACGCATCAACTGGCTTGGCTATCAGGTAATAAGCGAGAAGAAGAGATACTACCCTTACAAGTACAAGAACAACAGCAACGCCACGGCAGCCAACTACGAGCTTCAGGTGCAGTTCCGACTTGCCGAGCAGTATCTCATCCGTGCAGAGGCACGTGCCCACCTCAACGACATAGAGGGCGCTCTTGCTGACATCAACGCCATCCGCTCACGTGCCAAGGTAGAGCCAGTAGAGGCGACCACCACAGCCGAGGTCCTCACACTCGTAGAGGAAGAGCGTCGTAAGGAACTCTTCGTCGAGGGACAGGCACACCGATGGTTCGACCTCAAGCGCACCTCAAGAGCCGATGCCGTATATAGCAAGCTCGACTACAAGAAGTGGGAAAGCCATAAGATCCTCCTCCCAATCCCAGAGACTCAGATACTCCGCAACCTTGCTCTCACGCAGAATCCGGGGTATGATAAGAAGTGATATTTTGTGTAAAGTTCCCAAAAGAGTAAAGTAGAAAGAATAAAGATTAATGTAAATAGTAGCCTTCACCTCAAATACTATCTACATTCCACTTTACTCTTTACACTTTACTCTTTACCCAAAGAATATGAAAAAGAAAGATTATTTTAAACTCTGGCTTCTCTCATTTGCCACTTGGGGATGCCTTATACCGTTAAGAGGCTATTATGTAGGCCTTTATGGAGCTACAATTATTCTCACCATAGCATTCGCATTACTAACATGGTGGGCTATGAAAAAATACGCTCCAAAGGCAGGCTTTTGGCGAGTGCTAATCCCCTTGCTTGCCCCTTGGCTGTTTGTAGAGTTGGCATCTGACCTAATAAAGTTTATATTCATAAGAGAAGACTTTTATGATTCCTTGTTCTCAATGCCCTCTTCCGTAATGCCACCATTTGCCGTTATCACGATAGCCATTTTCTATCATTATCGCAAGAAATGGCTTTTTGCTATACTTGGTACGCTATGCGTGTTTGGAGTGACGGAGGGGCATAAGCAATGGGTTGAATGGATAAGATATGGCGACTATCCAACTCTCTCTGTCAATCTTGCCGACTGCGAGGTGACTGACAGCACGCACACGTTCAAGCTTTCTGAGGTAGATGCAGAATACCTCGTACTGGATGTATGGTCAAGTGGTTGTGGATATTGTATCAGGGAGTTGCCAGAGATTCAGGAGTTACACGATGAATACAAAGACAGTAATATAGAGGTTGTATCCCTGTTCGCCTGCTATCGTAAAGGAGAGACTTTCAACGATGGCTACGAAATCATGAAAGAAAGGGACTGCAACTTCCCTCTGTTTGCCGTCGTAGAAAAGGACGACCCGATACTGACACGTTGCGAGATAAGCCGTTATCCGCGTGTCCTCATACTCGACAAGAACCGTACCGTCATTTTCAACGGCAGTCTTGAATTTGCCAAGCGCAAAATGAAAAGGCTCTAAATTCCCCCTTTATATCTATGCTCTTCTTTCGAAGATACTCCATCGCTACTCCATCGTTACTCCATCGTTAGTCCATCGTTTCGATGGAGAAGCGATGGACATGCGATGGAGATGCGATGGAGATGCTTAGGAGGAAGAGCGATCCTAAAGACTTGTTTCTTGACATTCCTGACTTATCTATAATGTAACAATAAAATGATAAAAATACACGTGAGTAAATATAAAGCATTTGCAATATGTGCTTCTTTCCTGTGTCTGACATTACAACACTTGCAGGCATATACTCCCAAAAGTAGTGAATATAGCAGCCTTGACTCTATTGCAAAGAGCAAGGCGGATTCCCAATCTATAGCGCCAAAGGATTCAGTATGGAAGGAAAAGAAGCTCAAGGAGGTTATCGTCAAAGGCAGTAACGTGACACATTATCCAGACAAGGATGTGTGGAAAATTACCGATGAGATGCGAAAGAACACCTTCGACAGCTATGACATATTGAAAAAGATACCGGGGATGTTCTATGATGAGATTCTTAATACTTTGTCATACAATGGTTTGAATAAGATTCTGATTCTGAAAGATGGCAGGAAGAAAGGAAATGACCATATCGGGCATTTGGCTAACATACGCTTTGATAATGTGGAAATCTACCACTCTCCTACAGGCAGATATTCTGACTATGAAATTGTCATAAACTTTATAACTCAGAAAGACTGGTTGGGATATGATGTGAACACCTCCGTGACTGGAAATAAGACTCCTGCCACAGATAACGACAAACTGAATACCAGCCTTGCATACGATTTTACACATCCCAAATACGATGTGGCTATGGCATATTCGTACAAGCATCTTGGTACGGAACTACAGGAGCAGACCATACTCAAAGAGAACGGAGAACTGAATTACATTTCGCCATCTGACAGATTCAATGAGCGGAACACCCGAAACAACAGTCACAATGCGTGGGTTGATATGGACTATAAACTGAACAAGAAGCACGTGTTGTCAGTAAAGTATAGTGCAACGTGGACAGGCGAGCGTAACTCTACATTAGGAACTATGGAAAAACTGGTAAACTCTACTAACGTGCAATCGCTCGTAGAAAGACTAACTGATAGCGATATGGATTCAAAACAGAGCCTTATATCCGTATTCTATAGAGGTAATATCGGCAAATGGGACATAACATCAGATGTCACAGTTGATATTTACAAGCAAAACCAACTATATGGTTATATTGAGGAAAACTACAAACTGCAAACTACCGATTACAATTTTGACACAATGAATCGTAGTGACAGAAATGCGTTTAGGTTTACGGCTGATGCTGTGCGTAAATTCGGAAAGAAGCAAAACGTGAATTTAGGCTATGAAGGCTATTGGAGAAACTATAAGACTCGTCAGGACAACAACAAAGAAACAGCGGAAAATGATTTTTCAAAGAACAGATTCTATGGTACTTGGAAAAATAACGTCACAAAAGCACTCTATTTGGAATTTGGATTAGATGCAGAGATTCAGAATAACCAGTCATACGGTATGTTTCATCGCAATGTTTCGCAATTCCTTTGGGGCGGCAACTCTGAGTTATATTGGCGTATCAATCCAAAGATGAAACTATGGATTCTCTACGGAAATGTAACCACCTACCCTACTTTGCTGCAAAGGAACGCCTTGCCGAGCACTACTGATGCCCAGACTTTCACAATGGGAAACCCAGATCTGAAATCAGATATGAAACACCGCTTTTTTACAAATTTCAGCTATGGACCTGTTAGTTTCTCGGCAACATACAAATACTCTCCTAACAGCATAGAGAGCGTATATAAACACATTGACGGAAAGACATGCTATACCTACGATAACGTCAAATACTATACATATTCTCTTTCTGCGCAGGTTGACAAGGAGTTTAAGATCGGCATTGGTAAGCTAAGAGGAAGGATTATCTGCTCTTATGCAGGAAACGGTTATAATATGCCAGAAGAGAATTTCCGCACAGATTACATTCACGGCTCAATGCTATGCAATTACAGCATAAAGCAAACAATGTTCCAAATACAGTACATTCAGAGTAGCTATAAAGAAGCCATTCCGAACGGTTACGCCAAAAGAGGTAACAACTATTGGCTATTTACAATAGCCCAAGATTTTATGAACAGAAGGCTCAGAATGCACCTATCATGGATTCCGCCTCTCCGTGTAGGGGTTAACAGGTATGGCTGGAATGAAGTGAACACTCCTTTTTATTACTCTTACAATAGTACAGACGACTTTAGGACTATGAAGAATCAGATTTCAATATACGTCATGTATCGCTTTGCCAAAGGACGCAAGGTAAGGAAAATAAGTCATTCACAATTCAGCGACCATGAAGTAAACGACTGATAGAGAAAGAATTTCGATAAGCATACATACACATAAAAAGCAACAAAGTCAAGATCCAGCTGTGAAGCTCGTCTTGACAAAAAATTTCCAAAAAAATCCCCCCGCAGCCTTCACAGGGTACGGGGGGTATATTCATTGTAAGTATAACCTAATAACTTCCCATAAATCTTCACAGACAATGGGTAATGTAACTAAAACTTTTTAAATATCAACCTGCATAAGCAGGATTATCAATGAAAAACAAATTCAATTCTTGCTGCAAAGATAAGGTTTATTTCCGTAATATCCAAACATTTTTACAAAAAATCTATTAAACATCTCTGCAACCCTTTGCAATAAAGAGCCCCTCAGTTCCCCTGTGTAGGGGGAAGAGAGATTAGGGGTTAGAGGTTAGAGATGAGAGATTAGAGGTTAGAGATTAGGGGTTAGAGGTTAGGGATTAGGGGTTAGAGTTAGAGATGAAGGAATGAAAAATTAAAGTCGCAAAGGCGGGCTGTAAGCCCAACAAGCTCATAGCCCAGTGAATGCCCCTGGTACACAGAAGTTGGGGCGCTATGATGAGTACATACTCCCTAACCTGAATAAAATCATAATTTTTGGGTATTGCGGGGGTCGATTTTTCTCCATAACTTTGCACTCGGAAATCAGAGACGTCCACCGCTCTGCGAGCGACGTTGACTATTTCTTTCGTGCGAGGTTGCAAAGCAACGTTGTCACTCGGAAAATCGAAGACCGTGCGCCAGCCTTTTGGGCTGACATGTACTTTTTTTTCGCAAAAGCTCAACAAGCTAAAGCAAGTGTCTTCGTGCGCAAGTGCAATCAAAAATGGAATATTATATGATAACGCATTACATACATAAGAATTTCGTGGCTACGGCTATTTGGACTCATGCTTGCATGAGTCCATTTTTTTTGAGAACAAATTGGAATAATGTTCTTTTTTGAAATCAAGAGATTAAGGGATTAAAAAGATTAAATAGATTAAAACATATAATTAATAAAAGGCATGCAGATTAAAAAGGATTATACGCGCGAGGAGATTGTGGTGGCGGCAAAGAGAGAGTTCCTGAAGAACGGCTTTGCCAAGGCTTCCATGCGAGAGATTGCCAAACATTCTGGTATCGGACTGAGCAACATCTACAACTATTTCAAGAGTAAGGATGAGATTTTCCGTTGTATCGTAGCTCCACTGATCATGAAGATGAAGGAAATGCTTTTAGAGCATCATAGCGTGACGTATCACGAGGAGTTCCTGAAATATGCAAGTGGCGAGAGCGACGGTATGATGACAGAACATGTGCAGAAGTATATGGAACTGATCAGCCATTATCGCGATGAGCTGGAACTGATACTCTTCAAGGCGCAGGGGTCGTCGCTTGAGAACTTCATCGACGACTATACCGATATGTGTACGAAGCAGGTCCTGACTTTCATGGATGGTTTCAGCAAGAAATACCCAAGCTACAGTACGGTTAAGTCCACGTTCACCTATCACGTACATACGGTGTGGATGTTCAGTTTCATGTCGGAGATTGTCAAGCATAAACTCTCGCCAAAAGAGATTGAGAATGTCATAGAAGACTATATCCATTTTGAATATATAGGATGGAGAGAAATGATGAGGAAATAACCCACATTTACTATTTACGGATTTACTATGTACTATTACCACAAATCAATAGTCGCATGGTAAATAGTAAATTCAGGGAAATAGTAAATAACCTCAGTTCGACGAATTAAAACTATGTTGTTTTAGCAGCAAGCTGCTGTTGACGGAACAAAAATTTTTAGAAAATTACCAGAAAATTTAAATTTTCTGGGTTAAATTTTCTGGTCATCGTGAAGAACTTGCTTTAGCTTGATGAGCCTTAGCGAATAATTTTCTGTAAAACCAAGCAACAAAGTTTCGTTTATTAAAGAATTTTGAATTATTCGCAAGGCTCATCAAGCTACGCAAGTCGTCGAACTCACGTTAAATTATATTCAGTAAATTGCCTGGAAGGCAACACTATGAGTAACCGAGGCGCATACTCGACGAAGGAGAGGATGCCCTCGGATAGGAAACAATCGCCATCCTTACCAGCCTGGAAGGCTGTACCTGATCGGCTTTGATACATGAACTTTCACAATGTACTGCCCTCCAGGCAGTATTAGGATTATGGAGGTTTATCCCCCGCACATCCTCGCTTCACTCGTATGTACGGGGTTACTCATAGTACTGTCTTCCAGACATTTCTTTACCTGCAGGCCTCAGTAAAATTTCAATTTCCCCAGCAGCGTATGCCGCGTGTAATTTACTGACTGTAATTTACTTTCTCAACCCTCACCGACGCAAGTCGGGGTTAGACCTTATGTGCCGCATCTTCGCGCATTTTCCCATTGTAAAAATGTACGGAAAATTGTACGTTTGTTGCAATCCGTATTGTGGATTTGTAAAAATTGTTTCATTTACAATTATCGTATATTTTTTTTTGAAAAAAATTTGGTAAAAAAGGCGGAAATACATAATTTTGCAATTGAAGAAACGCTAATAGCTGAGAAAATTACCATGATAATGCTTTAAAAATGCAACTAATTTAAACAGGGGAAAAGCTCAGCTTATATAAATAAGAAACAAGGAATCAACATTCTAAAAGGAAATAGAGTATGAAACGTTTTATTTCAATCATATTGGTGACTTTGCTAACCGTAGTTTCAGCATTTGCAAACATTGCGGAAGGTGTATCTGGAGACTGCAACTGGGTTATTGACAACGACGGTAACCTGACAATCTTCTCAGAAAGTGACGATATAGCCGACCTCGGAACATGGGTAGGTGATTCTGCTCCTTGGAGCAACTACAGGGATTCTATCATCACAGTAGCATTTTCTTCTGCAGTCAATGCCAAGACATGCGCCTGCATGTTCAAGGGTTGCACAAACCTGAATGCGGTGTATCTCGACAACTTCTATACTAATGAGGTTACAGATATGAGCTACATGTTTGCCGACTGCACTTCACTTGAGGTTATTGAGTTCAACATGGCAATGTCAGCACAGGATGAAATGTTCAACCAGTCTCGCGACAATTTCCTTACCGGTAGCGTAACGAACATGGCAAGTATGTTCGAGGGTTGCAAGTCATTGCACTCTTTCTACCTTCAGAATCTTGATATTCATAGCGTGACGAATTTCAGCGATATGTTTGCCGGCTGTTCTTCTCTTGAGAACATGAACATCACAGAAAACAAGAACGCTAACAGTTCATCACTCACCGCTATCAACGACATCGAAAACGACATCGACGACATCGAATAAGGCATCAGCTATGGTGAAATAAGGATAATTTTCAAGTAAAAGACGGATATTACAAAGCTCTCAGGGTGGCTCGATCATGATGCACTCTGAGAGTTTTTTTATAAACATTAAAAATATATCAAGAATTAGAGAATTAGAGAAATTGAATTAATGCGAAAGAGAGAATTTTTGCTACTTGCGTAGCATTGGGAATGGGCGTGATTGCAGGAGCGTAAGCGACCTTTCTCAAATTCTTATAAATTCAAAGAAAAGAAATTCTCTAATTCTCAAATTCTTGATAAAAATAAAAAAGATTGGTAAGATTGGGAACTTTACTTGTTAAGCCTTAGCGAAAAATAGAACTGCCCCATTTTTGTAAAAATGAGGCAGTCTCTATATGTTTCTACTCTCGGTATCTGAATATCAGCAGAGGGCGGGCATGAACTTGGCAAAGAGATAAAGCCCTTCGTTGCCAGCTATTACTTCGTGCTCTATTTTTGCTGGCATTATTGATATTACGCCTGGTGCGTAGTCAATAGATTTGCCGTTGTTAATACAGATTCCGCTACCGGCTACAACCTCGTGCGTTTCGAGTTGCGTTTCATGAGTGTGCAACCCGATTTTGCAGTTTGGCGCAATTCTTACCAGATGATAGCTGAAAAGACCACCGCTATCCTTTGCTGTTACAATGTGTTTCAGAGCCACGCCCTCGAATGTTGGGTGCTCGTTCCATTTCAGACTATTGAAATCTACCACTCTTTCGGGCAAAGCCAGTTGCCCTTTGTCAAACTTTTCAAAAATTTCCATTTTGTGTAACTGTTTAATGATTTAACGCTGCAAAATTACGAAAATGGAAAGTATTATGCTTGTATAAAATTGCTGATTTTCAGATGTCGCGTATTTTTCTCTGATATTCCGACGGCGAGATGCCCACAATCTTCTTGAAACACCTGTCGAAATGGCTCGAATCGTAGAAACCGTTGTCTAAGGCGGCATCAATCAGCCGACCGCCAAGGGCAAGATCCTTCTGCGCATTTCGCACTCTTACCTGAATCATTAACTGATGAGGCGTCAGTCCGATTTTCGACTTGAACTTCCTGATTAAGTGATATTTGCTTATGTAAACATCTTCCGAAAGCTGGTCGAGCAAGTATATATCTGATGATTTCTGAGCAATCTTGTCAGCAACCCTCTGAATGTCTTCTGACAATTTGTAACGCTCGTCGCCTATACTTTCCGCAATCAGTCCGATGGCGTCGGTCAGCTCCGAATTGATTCTGTTATCAAAACCGTTTTCTGCCGCGATCTCATCGAATTTTGCACTTACTTTCTGGCTAATTTCGTTGGCAGACTCAGAATAAAACCATTCTTTGTTTATGCAGAGTGACAGAATCTGCGTATCTGCTTCCACCTTAACAGAATGAGGCATATACGGACGCACGATGAATGTATCGTCTTTCTTTAGAATTACGCTTACATTATTGTATAAGAGCAATGCCTCGCCCTTTGTGATGAATGAAATCACATAATGCTCGGTATGGTTATGCAGACCGAAATCTTTTGTAATATCCTCAGTTACAACAAATTCAAAACTTCTATCTTCAGAAATGAAATATTGCATAAAAATGACAGCAGGTAAGATTATAAATTCTCCTTTGACTCGGCACAGGTTTCACAGGCGCAAAGATAAGGTTTATTTCCGTAACCTCCAACATTTTTCACAAAAACATAAAGAAATATCCCCGCAAAACAATACACAAATATAAAAAATAAAAATTTTACTTGTGATTATTGATTGTTTTTGCTAATTTTGCAACCAATTAATTTAGATTCAAATCGTATCAACATAAAAAAATGAAGCGAACGTCCATACTTACGGTATCTCTTGCATTCGTCCTGAATTCTGTCTTTGCACAGACAACAGACAATCCGCACGCTGGCAAAATAACTGTCAGCAACGAACCTCTCAACTTCCCTACACAGGTCATCGATACTCCCGAGGATCTGATAGGAATAGGTGTAAACGACAACGACGAATACATATCATTCAACAACATTGACCCCAAGACCAAGAATCTTCTCTACAAGAAATTAGAATACACCGTATATCACCTCCCAGATATGCAAAAAGTGTTCTACAAGAAATACGAACGCGGCCGTTACTTCTACCTCCTTTCCGGTTCACGTCCCAATCTCCTTCGTTTTGACTCAAACAATGCAGTCCGTTTGGACCTAAACACTGGAAAAAAAATCTGGAGCACAAGGGGGCGATTCGTCCGAATCCTCAATGACAATATCATTATGCACTCAGGGGGTATCGGCTCAAGTATCGATGTACTATCCTTAGAAACAGGCAAGAAGCAGTGGAGCTTCAAGATGGGAATGACTCAGGGCATAAGCAACAACTACACAATAGACGAGAACAGCGATTTCATGGTTGCAAACGACCTGTGCCGCATCAACTGGGCTACTGGAGAACTGAAACAACTGGAATCAAAGACCACCATAACCGACAAAGGCACTCTCATCGGAGGAATACTCAGCGGTGTGTATTATGGTCCGCGAGGTGCATCAATGGGAACTCTTGTCGGCTCACGCAACTACTATCAACCAGTGGAATATGCAAAGTTAGAGGAAGAATCCGAACGCCCATTCAATCGTTCACTCTTCATGTACCCTGAACATACCCAAATCAGCGGACTCACCTCTGGCATCGCACGCCGCGACGGCCGCAACTACTATGCCGACCGCAACTCCATACGCTGTTTCGACGATGACATGAACGAACTGTGGAATACTCCCCTTCAAGTCAAGGCAACACGCTCCGACGTATTCCTCAGAGGCGACACCGTATATATGATAAACCTCGCAATGGGCATGTACGGCTCAAGAGGCATGAGTCCAAGAGAACACCCATACGTGGCAGCATTCAGCGCAACAGACGGTCACCAGCTATTCCTCAAGGAATGGGATAAGGAAAAGAAAAGACCTATCACGGCCTCTACCATCATCGACGGCAAACTCCATATGCTATCCCAGACCCGTGAGGTTATCTTCGACCTCGCCACGCAACAGGTGGATGTTGCCGAAGTTGATACTACCGAGGGCGGAGGATATATCAAATACGCACTCACCGACTATCTCTTTAAGCGCGACAAAACCGATGGTTCTTTTACTGCCGTCAACGTATCAAGCGACTCACGTCCCGTACTCACCACCAGCGGTTTCCTCGTTGACATCAAGCCTGCCAAGCCCGAGTTCATCTCATCCAAGCGCAACACTTTCTACTGCATCGGTCACACCAAAGATTACGCCCTGCTGCGTGGAGGCATAGATTACGAGGAACTTTGGTTCATAAAAAATGGCAAGGCAACGTTGCTCAGCAAGGAAGTGGATATGATACTGAAGAGAAAAAATAAGCTCTACATGGCTACTAAAGACAACAAGCTCAGCATCATCACGATTGAGCCGTAACAAAGAATAAAGCCGTCACCCTTAATGGATGGCGGGCTTCCCGTTTATACAGCTACATGCAAATGGGGCGCTTGCGCAGAAGGTGGGGTGGAAAGTAAATTAGAAGAAAATTATGGTCAGTAAATTACACGCGGCATCCGCCGCTGGGGAAATTAAGAACTCGGAAAAATAATTTTAAAAATTATAATTTACTGGTCTTAATTTACTGGTTTCATTTACTCCCCATTTACTTTCCACCCTCACCGATGCAAGTCGGGGTTAGGCCTTAGAGGCCACCGCAGAGGGCTACCGGACAATATTAAAAATTTTTTAACAATATATTTGCGCATATAAAATAAAATCATTATTTTTGCAATCGATTAATTTTAAATATTCACATTCTCAAAACTAAGACCTAATGTACGCAAAACTGACTTTAAGCGCCATAGCATTATTTATGGCTTGTAAGACGTTCGCAGTTCAACTGACTCCCGAGGAGGCGTTGGCTCGTATGCACACAACAAATAGCCAGGCAAAGGGGTTTGCAACCGACAAATCATCCTTGCAACTGACCTACACATCAACTTTCAATGGGAACAACACCTATTATGTTTTCAACAAAAGCAATGAGGAAGGCTACCTAATCCTTAGTGCCGATGATTGCATGCCTGCCGTGCTTGGTGTGGTTGAAGGCAATAGCTTCGATTACGACAAGCTGCCCGATAACATGAAGTGGTGGCTAAGTCAGTATGATGTTTCAATATCCAACTATTCAGCCAAAGGCAAGAAATACGTATCATCATCAACAGCAAAGAGGGACATCGAACCATTGCTCGGCGATATACAATGGAATCAATGGGCTCCATACAATATGCTATGTCCGACCATAGAAGACAAGGAAACCCCTACTGGCTGTGTCGCAACGGCAATGGCACAGGTTATGGGAATGTATCAATGGCCAAAGAGAGGCTATGGCAAGAATGAATACTTCATATCCGACAATGTCTGTGATGAGGAGGGCTACATTCTTGAGTGGAGAAATGCAACTATCGCAAGCGACTTCACCAAAAGTAAATACAAATGGGAATTGATAGCAGCACCTCGTCATTATGTGGATGAACAAGAAGAAGCGAAACTTGCTATCGCACAACTCATGTATGACTGCGGAGTTGCCACCAATATGACATACGCTCCTAATGGCTCAGGAACAGAATTAACCTATGCTGTTAATGCACTTGTCAAAAACTTCTGTTATGACAAGGATATTCGTTTGGAATACCGTAAATTCTATGATGATGACGTATGGGAGAATATGGTGTATGACAATCTCAGCCAGGGAATGCCATTAGTCTGTTCAGGTTCAGAGAATTTTTTTGAAGCTCATTCATACGTTTGCGATGGCTATCGGGCGGACGGCAATCTTTTCCATTTCAACTGGGGATGGGGAGGATACAATGACGGCTACTTCCTTCTCTCTGCAAATGATGGATCATTGTATGAGGTATGTACATATAAAGGAGGTCAGCAAGCCATTTTCAATATGAAACCATCAGCCTCACCTTATGTAGAAGGGTCAGAAGGAGAATTCCCGTTACTTGTCTATAAGTCATGCGATTTTTATGTAAGTAATGAGGATCGAAGTGAAGCTAAGAAATCAGATGTAATAACAAGAGACATAAACGCTTCAGCACATGGTGGGAATTTCGACTTGATATACCCCGGATATGTTGCCCACGAATATTCCATCGGCTATAAATTCAAGAACGAGTCCAATGAGTACATTATACCGTTTACGTATCTGTTTATGTATCAACATGAAACACAACCATTCACAAACATCTGGTCGGATTATGGTTTCAATTATGAGGAAATACTCAAGAATGGCAAATATACCGTCACATACGTATATAAAGACATCACAGCGGGCAACACCGAATGGAATGATGCAATATACCAGCCAGGTGTTACCAAGACTGTAGTTGAGGTTACTGGCACCGAACCATGCTGCTGCGTCGTCGGGGAACCTGAAGTGCTGTACGATGGCAAGCCAGTTACTGATGACGAATTACACCGCGTTCCGAATGTGAATGAAATCACCGTAAAATTTAAGCTCAAGGTCTTAGCGCCGCTAAAGGACAACAAAATTACGCTAACTCTCGGTAAGTACGAGGACCCTCATGAGTCAAAATCATTAAAACTCACTAATACTGCGGTCGGTGCCGTTAAGACTTTCGAAGAAAAATTCTCCGTCAAGGATTTTGAAGAAAAAAGCACTATTTATCTCGATTTCCTTCAAGAGAATAAAAATGAATGTATCAACCTGCCTTATTCAAGAACTAAACGAATACAACTCTACATCATTGATGATAACTCTACAGGCATAGAAACCATTACTCAGACAGAGGAAAAGGCAGCCTCAGAAACCATCTATGACATCTACGGCCGCAAGGTGAGCACCACGAATCGCGGTGGCTTGTATATCAAGAACGGCAAAAAGTTTATCGCTAAGTAAAACAATTAATGATTATCCGCATCATGCTGACATACGCCCTGAAAGGGCAAGATTTGCACTTAGCATAGGGCAACGCCCTATGTATAAGGTGGTTAGTTTGTTCGCCCTGTAAGGGCAAAAGCTCTAAAAACAAATGCTTTTGCCCCTTCAGGGCGAAATTACCAACCAACCTCCACCTAGGGCGATGCCCTAGGCTATGTGCTTTTGCCCCTACGGGGCGCTATCGGGTATATGCTGATAATTATATACTTATAAAAAGCTGATAATTATATACTTATAAAAAATAAATAATAAGGTGAAAACAAGACGATTAATAAGCATCTGCGTATGCATGATTTGGGCTATATTTGCATCAGCTTATGATTTTTCAGAGAAAAATGAAGATGGTGTAATGCTCTATTACACAGATGTTGAAGAAGGATTCTGTGAAGTGGCACAAAGTCCAGCCCCCTACAAAGGTAAAGTCGTGATTCCTCCAACCGCTAATGGGCGCATAGTAGCCGGTATCGGTTATAACGCATTTAAACATCAAACCCAAATGGAATCAATAGTCTTACCTAATACTATGGTATATATTGGAGCTCTGGCCTTCGAAGAGTGTTATGATTTAAAATCAGTAGATCTCGGCAATGTTATGCTCATTGGTGAAATGGCATTTTGTAGCTGTTTCAGTTTAAAGGATTTAAAAATCCCAGAGTCATTGGTATACTGTGGATATGACGCATTCTCTGGTTGTGATATAGATCATCCTCTATACAATTCACATTATTTCCTGTATTTTCCCCAAAATTATGCCACTACTTATTCAATACCAGAAGGTATTGAGACAATTGGGGTATCAGCTTTTTCGTTGACTCGGATTGAGAATGTCACCTTTCCAAAAAGTTTAAAGAGGATTGAGGAACATGCTTTTGACGGTAGTAACTTGAAATCATTAAATCTGCCATCATCATTAACGACTATAGGACAGAATGCCTTCTGTCAATGTTATGACCTAACAACATCAATTACTATTCCATCATCTGTTACAGAGATGGGAGAGTATATCTTTGAATCATCAGGTATTACAGCATGTGACTTTCAGAATAAATTCGAGAAACTTCCGAATGGAACTTTTTCATCATGTTATTCTCTGAGGAAGGTTCATCTGCCTGATGAGTTGAAAATTATAGGTGAGTACGCATTTTCCGGTGATGAAAAGTTGAGAACATTCAACTTGCCAGAGCATCTTGACAGCATTGGCCGCTACGCTTTCTATTCCTGTAAGTCAATAAAAAAATCACCGTACCAGAGGGTGTAAAAAGATTAGAGGAACTAACCTTTTGTGAATGTGAAGGATTGAAGTCAATCACTTTACCCAGCACTCTGGAATATATAGGTGCATGGGCAATAATGAGTTGTCCTTTACTTGAGAGCATCACCTTACCTGAGAGTCTGTCATATATTGAGGTATCAGCCCTCGGTCATAATAAGGCTCTTAAAGATGTTTATGTATCGTGGAAGGAACCTATTACAGAAATTGATGATCCTTTCGACAATTCATTCTCTTCACCCGGTGAACCCTATCCAGCCACTCTTCATGTACCAAATGGAACCAAACATTTGTATGAACAAGCCCCTGTGTGGAAGAATTTCCAAAATATTGTCGAAGATATCTCCACAGATATCCCAACCTACTATACAGAGACGAAACCAGAAAAGGTGTTCTCTAATGGTAAGGTTATGATAAGAAAGAATAACGAATTCTATGATGCTTCAAGCGGAATCAAAATAATGCATAAATAAATCACCTGTCTTGAAGATATTTTTAAACGCAGAGACGCGGAGTCGCTAAACCAATTGAAAATTGATAATTGATAATTGACATTTTAACTTAGCGTCTTCGCGTCTTCGCGTTTAATCAATTAATCTCTTAATTTCTTAATATCTTAATACCCCATACAACTGGTCACTCCGAGGGTTGTCGCTATGGCGGTAAGAATAGCCGCCAAAGTCTGAAGAATGAATTTCCAAGTTTCGTTTTTCATAAGTCCAATTAACAATTAATAATTAAAAACTTGCTTTAGCTTGATGAGCTTCAGCGAAGAACTTGCGCAGCTTGGTGAGCTTGCGAACAATTAACATGCCTATCGCAAATGAGTTGCTTTCGCTTTTTAACTGACAAAAATTACCAATCTGCGCAATCTTATTCCATCAGTTAAAATCTTATCAAAAATAATCTTTTTGGTGAAAGATTGGTAAGATTGGTAATTATTGTCAGTTTAGCACCGCAAGGTGCGTAAGGTTAGAGACCACCGCCTCCACCTTCGTCACCGCTTCCGCTTTCGCCACCTGAAACTGGAGCGTTAGCGTTGCCATCAGGCACGAGGAAGGATTCGATGCCAGAGCCGTAGCTGCTCTTTGAGAGGGTGTAGGCATTTTCGCCCTGATAGTCAGCCTCCTTCGTGTTGGCTACAAGAAGGTCCTGAGAAGAGACGAGGGTCTTGCCGTCTGCCTTGCGGGTGTGTACCCAAGTGTAGGCGCAATCGCCATCGCTGCCTGAGTGGCCGAGGTTGCCATCAACAGCCTTGAAGCCTGTAGAACCGCCTGTAACGTCGGTCAGAAGGTCCTCATTTGCTGCATCGAGAATCACCTTTGCTGCGCTGAACTGACAGTAAGGAATCTCGGTGTTCGCGTTGACAAGCTGCTTGACGAGGAAGAACGAAATCTGATCGCCATACTTGTAGTCGGGGTTGTTGTTCACGACTGCTGCGGAGAAATCGGCAACGGTGGTGTTTGCACCAATGCTGAGACCACCCAGACGAATGTCTGTCTTGCCGTTCTGACCAGAGCCTGTGACCACGATTGCAGGGAGCGAGCCCTGTGAAATCTGATAGGCAGTAGCGATGCAAGCACCACCTGCAACAGCCTGTTTGGTGAGGTAGATAGGCGTGCGCTGCATGTTCACCTTGACGAACATATTGTAGTCCGAGAGGTTCTTAGGCTTGTTCTCAAAGCCATAGTTGAGCAGCGGACGGATGCCTTTGTACATCGCGATGATGTTGCCCCACTTTGTGCGAGTCTGCATCTGCGCATTGGTGCGAGGGTTGCGGATGTGCGTCACCTTCTCGCTGATAACAGTCTGGCCGTTAAGGCTCTTGAATGTAAGGTTGCCGGCTGAGCCTGAAATCTTACTGATAATACCTGAAAGTTTTCCCATAAAAAAAAGTTTTAAGCCACAGCCCCTTTCTTGTCCTTCGGACATCCTTTGCCTTCCTCCTTCGGAACGGCGATCTCTTCGACATTCCCCGCCCGGGGCAAGGAGGAAGTTACCTTTGAACGCTGAAGGGGAGCGTGTGGGTAGTTAGTAATTAGTTAATGAATTTGTTAGAAAATTGTTAATAATGAAATTTGTTAGTAATAGTATTCCCATTCGATTGCTCAACAGCCTGCAGTACCATTTTTGCAACTTGTAGGGAACGGACTTGAAACGGACTTGTAGCGAACCTGTAACGGTTTAGCTTCCTATCTACCAACTCCCTCCCTTGGGGAGGGTTGGGGTGGGTCTTTCCGTTTTCCATTTGCAAAGTTACTACGATTCCCCGAGAGCATTGAGGGCATTTTCGGATTTCTTTTGTTAAAAAACATTAAAACTGTATAACTCACTAATGTTCAGCGTGTTGCGTCAGAAATCAAATAAAAGTACACATAGTACACATATTCCACATATATTTTACAGACACCCTATATCCCCTTCCCCCTCACTTTTACTTCAATAATAATATATATTATAAAATAATATATATTATTATTGGGAAGAAGAGCGTGTGTTAGAGGGTGTGTATGTAGAAAATGTGGAATATGTGTACTATGTGTACCTATGGGGTGTCTCTAAAAATTATTGTACTATTGTACCATTGTACCGAAAAGGCTCTCGCAAGAAATTTGAAACTGAAAAAATCAGTTGAAAAGCAAAAACACGGGAGAATATTTGGAGGTATGCTACGAGGATAATCCCTTGCAATGTGTGTATGTCTACGACACGTTAGAGCCTACATTTCGCGATTTGCAGAAAGTGAAAAAGGTGAAAGGCAAGACCGCGATTCCTTGCGGGGAGTACGACGTAAGATACAGGATGAGTATGAAATTCAATCAGAACATGCCATACCTTGAGGACGTTCCGAATTTCAAAGGGATAATGATCCACACAGGCAATAATCCGAAGGACACACAGGGGTGTATTCTGGTGGGTGTGAATCCGAGAGGCAGTAACGGAATTGTAATGCCTCGTCTTGTCTCTTCGCGAGATTCATTCAATCGGATAAACGACTTGATTTACAAGGCGGTAAAAAGCGAAGAGGGTGTGAAAGTGATAATTATGAATGTATAGACAGAGAGGCTTTCGCTATGATAGCGAGAGCCTTTTTTGGGTACATATAGTACACATAATACACATATTTTTTACAGACACCCCATATTTGAATTGTTCGCTAAGGCTCACCAAGCTACGCAAGTTCTTCGCTGAAGCTCATCAAGCTAAAGCAAGTGACAATTGATAATTTTTCGTAAAGGCTCAACAAGCTAACAGCAAGTAAAAATTATTTCAAACGCTAAGACACAGAGACACGGAGAATAATTATAATTTGAACACAGAAGACACGAAAATAACGGAATGCGCACCTTGCGGTGCTTGAAATTAATGCGGTATTAATGTGTTATTAATGCGATATTATATGTCTCACTCCGTGAGGAAACATTAATGACCACAAATTTCACGTTAATTTCGCATTAATTTTATTACTTTCAACCACAGATATTCGGGATCTTAGGGATATTTATCACGAGCGTAAGCGACATAATCCCTTTAATCTGTGGTTAAAAATAAAAACTCTGCGCCTTCGCGTCTCTGCGTTCTGGAAAAAACAACCACAGATATTCGGGATTTTAGGGATTTCAATCACGAGCGTAAGCGAGATTATCCCTTTAATCTGTTGTATCTGTGGTTAAAAATAAAATCTCTGCGCCTTCGCGTCTTTGCGTTATAAATACTGAGGGCGGAGGCAAGTGAAAATAAAAAAGCCTCATCTCGTTGAAAGATGGGGCTTTACGGTTTAGACGTAATTCTTAACCAAATATAAAACAAATAAACACTTGCGATATAAATAAAGACTTGCGAGACGAATAACGCTTGCAATGTTTAATAAAAGCGCTTGCAAGACGAATAACGCTTGGTAATAATAACGTTTGTGGTATAAACCGCGCGTTAGAGAGTTACGATGCTGATGTATTTGTCGTAGGCTGCTCTGCTGGCTGATACGTATTCCTTCATTGCGAGAAGGGTTTCCTTGAACTCCTGCTCGGAGATGAAGTCGATGTCATCGGTCTCTTCTTCCATCCACTCGAATTCTATGTCTTCCTCGTAGAATGTGAGGTGGTCTTCTGTAATGCCATACTCGATGGCTTTCATCGTGTTGACCCATCCCTGATCGTCATCATAATGCCTTACAGAAGTATTGCAATCAGCAATACCGATTACGATGTCTCTTGCATCCTGTCCCTGTAACAAGGCTGCTTTCTTATAGTATATTTTATCCATACCTTTTAATAAAAATGAATGTTGCCGATGATGCTTTGCGGTATCAAGGGCGCAAATTCCGTCGCAAAATTACTAAATTCTTACCTAATCCGCAACTTTTACGGCGTTTATTTTGAATTTTATTCGACCATTTCTCGCCAAGGCAATAATCAAGCAAGCTTGCCATTGCTCTTTTGGCTTATCGAAATGGTTCCTTATTCCTCGTTTTTAACAGCCTTTGCTTGGGTGGCACGATTGGTTCTGACAGGAAATGCGATTGTAATGACGGCTATTGAGGGTGTTTTTTGAAAATAATCCATTAATCTGTGCTGATATTTGGAAAAATATAGTTAACTTTGCAATCGCTTGACGGTAATCTGTTTCGGCATTCTGCGCTTATGACTTGGGCGGGTGTCGGGACGTGATGCAAGGGAACTCCGATGTAAGTTCGGGACTGTACCTGCAGCTGTAATCCTCACGTCTTCCTTATGGAAGATAAAAGACTGGGAAGGATGCCACTGTTAAAGACCCCATAGACCCCCTTAATCCCCCTGCATAGGGGGAGAGGTTCGGATTATGAGGTTAGAGTGGAGGGGTTAGAGGTTAGAGAAAAAGGGTTAGAGGTCTTAAACAATTGAAAATTGAGAATTGAGAATTGAAAATTTTTCGCAAGCCCAACAAGCTAAAGCAAGTGAAAATTATTTTTTTAATATCTTAATTTCAAAAGCGTTCCGACACTAACCACTAACCGCTAAACCCTAACCTAAGAGAAAAGACGGGAAGGCTCCTAAGTCTGGGGAGAGTCAGAAGACCTGCCGTAGAAGTCTTGTGGAGGTTGTGCGTCCCAGGAACAGGGCGGAGACCTCGGCCGAGTGCCAGAAGAGTGTATGCTGCGATAGGCATACGCTGGGGTTGTGTGGTGCTTTCTGCGCAAGACTCTTTACGGTTCATTACGCTTGCCGTTTTGCAGAATAATGAACAGAAATTATACTAAGCGCTGGGTTATGCACCGTATCATTTTCATCTCTCTTGTTTCATTTTTCTTGCCATCGCTTTGCTGCGGAACTACTCTGCAGCCCGACTCTGTCGTGGCAAGGAAACAGAAGGAGAAGCAGACGGAGATATACAAGCAGAAGGAGCTTGAGGATGTGAATATCGTGGGTAAGGACCGCACTCAGAGGCTGCGTGAGGGGGCTTTCAGCGTGAATGCCATCAACGTGGGCGATAAGGCTAATTCCATCAACGATATCACGGATATCATCAACCGTACGGCTGGTGTCAAGGTGCGCACTCAGGGCGGTTTGGGCTCGGAATTCGACCTTAGCGTGAATGGCCTTTCGGGTAACTCGATATGCTATTTCATAGACGGAGTGCCGCTTGAGACAAAGGGTGCGGGGATGAAGTTTTCTGATATCCCGATAAACCTTATTCAGCGTGTTGAGATATACAAGGGCGTGGTGCCGTCATCGTTCGGAATTGATGCCCTTGGAGGTGCTGTGAATATAGTTACCCGCAAAGAGCAGAGCCCCTATCTCGACGCGTCTTACAGCATCGGCTCATTCGGTACGCATCAGCTGAATGTCAATGGGCAGTATGTGTTTCCGAAGTCGAAACTGATACTCCGACCAGTTGTTGCGTACAACCATTCGAAGAACAACTACACGATGAAGGAAGTGGAGGTGTGGGATGAGTCGCAGCGCAAGTACGTACCTACGGAGCGAAAGCGTTTTCACGACGGCTACACCTCGTTTCTCGGGCAGTTGGAGGCAGGATTTATGAACGTGCCGTGGGCAGATGCCGCCTTTGTCACGCTGTCTTATTCGCAGATGCAGAAGGAGTTGCAGACGGGAGCCACGCAGAGCCGCGTGTATGGTATGGCGGAGCGCGAGAGTAAGGCTTGGAACGTGGCCGTGAGGTATGCCAAACGCAATTTCATCTTGCCAAAGCTCGACGTGAAGCTGTCGGCTTCGCACACATGGGACAACTCGATAACCACAGATACGTGCTTTAGGAAATACGACTGGAACGGCAACTATATAAAGTCGTCGCGTAATGAGATAACCTCTCGCGAGCGGTCACGGAGGCACTATGGCCGTCCGTTGACAAACGTTCTGCTGAATCTCGGCTACACGTTCAACGACCATCATCAGTTGGATTTCAACTACTCGATGAACCGCATAGGCAACGACCAATGGGATGACGTGTCGGAGGTGTTCATTCCCTCGAACGATGTTCTGGCAAAGCATATCCTCGCCCTTACATATAATCAGTTGCTCGTGGATGACAGGATGAAGAACACGTTCTTCGTGAAGGACTACGTGAACCACCTGAGCGTGGAGCAGACCTATATACCCTCTGTCACCAATTCGAGTGATGTGATGGGCAGCAATACCAATAGCTATCTGGGTGCAGGTGCCGCGGTGAGTTTCGAGATATGGAGGGCGCTGGGCGTTAAGATGTCATACGAGCGTAGTGTCAGACTGCCTCTGTCGCGTGAGTTGCTCGGTAATGCCTCAACCATCTACCCTAACCTCGCACTCCGACCAGAGGAGAGCAACAACTGGAATGCGGGTATCTATGGCACCATAGGACTTGGCACGGAGCATAGGCTTGAATATGACGTGAACGGTTTCATTCGCGATGTGGACAACTACATCCAGCCTACCATTTCGGAAAAGGAGGGTATGATACAATACGGTAATCTTGCTGCAATATACGTGAAGGGTTTTGAGACCGAGCTGCGATATATCTGGAACAGGCGGATGCACGTGACGGGAAACATAAGCTGGCAGGATGCGCGTGACCGTATGCAACTGAAATCGGACGGCAAGCCTTCTGCCACATACGACAATAGAGTGCCTAACCGTCCGTGGCTCTATGCCAACCTGAACCTCGACTACGAGTTTCATAACATCCTCTCGAAGACAGACCGCCTGACGCTGGCTATGGGCTATCAATGGGTGCATTGGTATTTCCTCACGTGGGAGGCTTACGGCTATGCAGAGACGAAGGCGCGAATACCGCGTCAGAATATCTTTGACGCAACAGCGACCTATTCCTTTAAGGACGGGCGCTATAACATCACGCTCGGGTGCAACAACCTGTTCGACCATCTGGCATACGACAACTACAAGCTTCAGAAGCCTGGCAGGTATGTGTATGCAAAGTTCAGATTATTCCTACAATAAAAATCATAATTCTAACTACACAAAGCTCATGAAAAAACTATTACTCTCAGTCATGGCTATGCTATGCGTGGTCATGGCAAAGGCAGACGAAACGGCCGCTAACGCCATACTGGTGTGGGTGGACGGTGCATCTACCTGCTACCAGCTCGAAAGTATGCCACAGGTGACATACGATAACGGGGCTGCGGTACTTACGCTTCAGGGCAAGTCAACCCCTGAGCTTACGCTTCCGCTCGAAGGCGGGGCGCAGTTGGAGATAACCTACGGCGTGTATAAGGAGACTACGGCAATTGAGGAAATTGAGGTTGCCACTCCACAGGATGCCAAGAGCGACAAGGTTCGCCGCGTGGGTAAGTATATCTCTGGCGGAAAGCTCATTATCGTTCGCGACGGGCATCAGTATGATGTCAGCGGAAAGTTAATCAAGTAGGTGATGACAAGTACGATTTTCTCATCATCAAGTAAGTATCACATTTAATTAGACAACAAGAATGAAAAAGATATTATTTTCAATAGCAGCACTTTTGGCAAGTGCAAGCATCAGCGCACAGACAGTACAGCTCTTCAAGGGCGAGACATTGGTAAAGGAATACACTCAGGACGAGGTTGACCGCGTAGTGTTCAAGGAGGCTCAGGAAATCATTAATCCTATCGACGAGTCAAAGTATCACTATGACCTCTACCTCACCGTGGGCAAGCATGGTGGTATGAGTTCGAAGAACACCACATTGGTGCGCAGTATCGATGGCTTGGATGCAAGTAAGGGCGTTATCACCATTACAGGCGTTGGCACAGAGCTTGGCGAATACACCATGGAGTCAATATCAAAGGACGGATACTACTATCAGATTCCATCAAGCGCCGACCGCTATACCAAGTATCAGATTAAGGACAACGCGGTTAAGGTTGTTCAGGAGCAGCCTTTCGTTGAGAACACCTTCAAGCCACGTAACTACGCTCACGCATGGCTCAACGACAATACGCTTATCCTTATGTCATCTGACGGCGACAACAAGAAGGTGATTTGGACAAAGCTCAATACCGACGATATGACTATCCTTGCCGAGGGTTCTCTTGACCTTCCTATCGACGAGAGCTTCAGCACCATCACCACATCAGGACTCCTTGCATATCGCGCAGCTGACAACAAGCTGTTCTACACATACCACAGCAAGACCGTAGTGGGCAAGAAGTCAACAAGTGCGAAGAAATTCCACCTCGTGGCAATCAATGCAGCTGACATGACCGTAGAGGCTAATAACCTCAGTTTCGAGGATGCTGAGGAGGCTGGTAGCGCCTATGGTGAGCTGATGCAGAACTTCACCATGTTCGACAAGGCTGGCAACCTCTATTTCGCTGCATTCCAGACTGTTGGTGAGGTTGAGCAGGGCCGTCTCTATCGCATCAAGCCAGGTGAGTTGAACTTCGACCCAACATACAACGGCTTCACAAATACCGACGGTAAGCTGCTCACCGTGCAGTATATCGGCAATGGCAAGGCATTCGTTTACAGCCGTACCGACTCTGAGGGAACAGCAATCGACAGCTACTCTCATTACTATTCAGTAATCGATCTGAAGAACTGCACAAGCACACGCCTCACCTACAATGGCAAGCAGCTTCCATACAGCGGTGGCCGTTTCTCTCAGCGCTCTGTAGTGGTTAATGGTAAGGTGTACTTCGGCATCAACGCCAAGGACGAGACAAACTCTCAGATTTACATCTACGATGCCCTCACAGGCGAGGTGACAAAGGGTGCCGAGGTTGACGGTTCGCATTTCTTCGATATGATTCGCGTCATAAAGAACTAAATTTAGGACAAATAGCATAAGCAAGGGGCTGTCTCAATATTGCGAGGCAGCCCTTTTCGTTTGTTTTTCAAGTCTGATGTGAATTTTTCGGAAAAAATTGCAAAGATGATTGGTTATTGAATTTATTTTTCGTATATTTGCATTCAAAAATCAGAGACGTCCACCGGCTTACAGCCGACGTTGACTATTTTTGTCATGCGAATAATATTTGCAACTGATTACAGGAGAATCGTTTGAATGAATATCAAAAGTGTTAAGGTAGATATATTATAACTGACATAAACAATTTAATTTATGATTAAAGACATTGCTCATATTGCCTTGAATCCGTTGGATATGGACAAGACTGTAGCGTATTTTGACAACGTTTTCGGTTGGAAGAAAGTGTTCGAGCTGCATAAGGAGAATGGCGATCCGTGGATTGTGTATCTGAAGATTTGCAAGGGACATTTCCTTGAGCTTTTCTACGACGGAAAGAATGACCGCGACTATGCTTTCGACTTCAAGAAAACGGGATATAACCACCTCTGCGTTACGGTTGGCGACATCCGTAAGACGTTGCAGGAGATTTACGAGAAGGGTTATATCGACTCTCCTGAGCCTGAGATTGAGAAGAGCGGATGCAAGAACCTTTGGCTCTATGACCCTGATGGCAACGGCATTGAATTACAGGAATATACGCCTGAATCGGTGCAGATGCAGAGTAACGAGGCGCCTTACAAATTCGGCCGTGAGGGGTATGTAGGAATTGGTCATGCGTGCTTTGTATGCAAGGATATTGAGGCTTCGCTTGATTTCTATTGTAACAAACTGGGAATGAAGCTCGTAGGCATACAGAACGATGACGATGGCAAGCCTTGGCTGCATTATGTGAGGATGGCTGACGGGGTGTATCTGGAGCTGATTCCGAATGGCGAGGGCGAGAATCCGAATAAGGGTTGGAACTCACGCGGTTTCCAGCATCTGTGTCTTGAAACCGACGATTTGTTAGCCGATGTGGAGCGTCTGCGTGGCATTGGCGTAGAGATTGACCAAGAACCGAAGACTTCATCGGACAAGAACTGGCAGGCTTGGATTCATGACCCTGACGGAAACAAAGTGGAACTGATGATGATTGCCCCAGATTCGCCTCAGGCGAAAGCGTAAGACCCCCTCAGTCCCCCTGCGTAGGGGGAGAGGTTAGGGGGGAGAGGTTAGAGTAAAGAGTAAAGAATAAAGAATAAAGAATAATGACTAAATGAATAAGAAATGAAAAAGAAGATTTTACTTTCGGGCGTGACGGCTATCATGATGATGGCTTCATGTACTTCAAACGCTCCACAGACAAAGGAGACGGCAGAGGCTGTTAAGGACTCGCTGCAAATTACGAATCCTGACCTTTGGGCAGCACAGAACCATAAACTGGAGTTGAAGCCTGACCGTGGTGTGATGGCTAATCCGTTGGAACTGAAGAAGTTCATTCAGATAGCCATTATAGTGGAGGATATAGAAGTTACTGCCCGCGAATGGGCACAGATTCTTAATGTTCCTGTGCCAGAGATAAGGGTGCATCAGACGGTTGATACGACCGACCCGAACCTGATGTACTATGGCAAGAATTATAAATATGGGTTGAAACTTGCGTCTATCATGGCTCCGCAGGGATTCATCATTGAGTTGCACCAGATTTTAGACGATAATCCGAGCACCTATAACGAGTTCATAAAAGAGCACGGCTATGGTGTGCATCATCTTGGCTTTGCCGTTGGCGACCGTCGTGATGCTGTGGTGAACGAATTGATAGATCGTGGCTATCAGAAACGTATAGAGCATATCTATCCAACTGGTAGTTGGACGATTATAGATAGTGAGCAGTCGCTTGGCGTGAATCTGAATATCAAGCCCGCGATGTAGTTTTTCTGAAAGAAATTATTCGGTTTTACTATCAATTACGGTAATCTCATGGATGGTGAGATTACCGTTTTCGTCTATGGTAATCGGTGCTGAGAAATCGGGCATATCGTCATAAAGAAGCGCAAGTCCGGTGGTGAACTTAACGCCAGGAACGAAGACAAGTTTAGGCTCGTCGCCACTAAGATCATAGGAAATCTGTTCACCTATCCACATAGGGCTCTCATCATCGAATCCGCCCATATCAGTAATAGTGTTAGTGACTGTCTTCAACACTTTGTCTTTATCATAAATAGTCACATTCTCACCATCAATAGTATATCTTATGCGCTGGAGCAGTTCCTGTTGCACAGCATAGGGATTAATCTCATTTTTGATATAAGCCTTGCCATCCTCTTGAAAACGGATTTGATAGAGCTTTTCAACATTGACACCAGTACCTGACATAGCACAGCTTGTCAGCCAGAGATCACCTGTCTTGGCATTATACTTTGCCTGTGGCTGACGAGTGTTGATAATGTTGAGGAAATTGGTTGATACAGCACCTTTTGTCACAACGAAGCCGAAGCCTTCGGATGGTGTCTGATCAATCTCGTCGATAGAAAAAACAGCGACATTTGAAGCAGTATCGCTCATAACTTCATGATTATGAAGCTTTAACGCATTATCCATTGCTTTCTGGACATCGGCAGGGATGGAATCAGTCAGCAAAGGTGCATCCAATGTACCAGCCATTGGTTTTGTATCAATTGTAGTACTCTTACAGCTTGCCATCATAAGGCAAATGGCAAGGAATGAAATAAGGGGTTTAAGGGTATTCATTTTTTTATTGGGTTAGGAGGTTAGAGGGTTATCAGGTTTGGAGGTTATCAGGTCGTTCGCATCATGACCTTAAAACCTAAAAACCTTAGAACCTGTATTTACTTACTACGCACACCTATTTTCTGGCGAGACTCATCGTTTATGATTTGACTGGCCTCATGACCGTCGAAATCTGTCGGAGCAATGATGAAATCGGGCACGTTGAATGAAAGGAAACGCTCACGATAGAAACGGCGAGGGTTACGCTGTGGCAGCATAAACGCCTTGCTGACATTGCCCTTTGCATCGACATGACAGAAATAAGGGCGTGTGAAGAGTCCATCGTCACGACGGGAGCTAAGCACCAGCCAACGTGAGTTTGTACTCCAGTTATGGAACGATTCCGTATCTTTTGAATTAGCCTTGGTCATAGGGCTACTCTCGCCTGTGGAGAGGTCGAGGAGATAGAGGTCGGCCTCGTGATGCCAGATGCTGAACTGCCCATAGTCAGAGAGCGTGTAGCAAAGGAAACGTCCGTCATAAGAAGGACGAGGGAAAGATACCGACTTATTCTGAGCCTCAACATTTATGATAGTGTCTATACGGTTGCCGAAATCACCCGTTTCAGGATTAAAATCGATACGGCAGAGGTTGTATCGGATAGAATCAAGGCTGTGACTACCTTCTGGGAGTGCTTTGGCGGCACAGAAATAGAGCGAACGGCCATCGGCAGAGAAAACGGGGTAGGTCTCATAGACAGACTCCTGCTTGAGAAGCGGAGAAAGTATCAGCTCATTCTTGTTGACATCATAGACCTGAAGGTCGGAAGCTTCATCAAACACCTCAACACGGTTGCTGTCGGCAGCATGGAATAGCTGCTTCGTGGAATTGGTTGAATAAGCGACATATCGGCCAGAAGGATGCCAGTAAGGATATACGCATAAGCCGAGCGTCTGGTCGGTCTTGGTATCATAAGCGGCCATAGGACCGTTGTTCTGACACAGTAATGTAGCACCATGTTCTCCACGAATATGAAGGCTCATATCAGCAGGATTGCCACGATTGAAGCTATGGCAGTTGACGCAACCCTCGAACTGGGTATTCTCAATCAGCGGACGCTCATCGAATGATGAGAGGTCGCGCTCATAGATGCCCATTTTACTCCACACCTCGTAACCTGGCTCAATAAGACGGTAGCAGATTCCGTAATCGATACTATCAGGGCTGACATATATCGAGAAAGGGTTGTACGTGTGCCAGCCATCTTCATACTTGGCTGAAACGGTAACAGAGAGGGAGTCGCCACGATTCTTGTCAAGCAGTTCTTGCCAGTCGTCGATATCGAAATCTACTGATTCCTCGCCCTGGCTGTGCAGGGTATTTCCGTTGCGGTCAGTAATGACAGCATCAACAAGCAGAAACGTCTCGTCATCCATGCCAAAATTGAGAGGTGCAATATTGACTGGAATGGTGACGCCGAGGTAGTCGGGGTAGATATGTGGATGATTCTTCTCCTGCTTTGCATCGCTGACCGTCTCAGTTGTGCAGGCGGTTAGCAATAGAACGGAGAGAAGTGAGAAAAATATCTTTTTCATTACTTTTTGGTTGTCTGAACGAATTTGGCATAGCGGTCGCGGTCGCCAGTAAGCATATAGTAGGCAATCAGGTATTCGTATGCCAGACGATTATCCCTGTTCTTATAATAAAGGCTTTCGAGCATCTCGGGAGTCACATGGTCGCTGAAGTAAAAGTCGTCGTTGTATGCGCACTTACGGAGATGTCCGTATTCAGGATGATTGGCTATCGCCTTTTCATCGCCCAAGAGAGATATTGTCTCGTTTGCCCAATCGCTATAGAAGAGGGTTTTCTGAAGGGCAGAGAGATATTTGCGAGCCACTTCATAATCGCCGTTTATGAGGTTTGTCTGTGCCAAGCGCTTGTAGCATCGGGCACTTTTCTGGAAGTCAAGAATTGCCTCCTGAGCCTCGAAAACCGTTCGCTGGGCAACATTTATCATGCCCAACTGATAGAAAGCCTCGGCGGTAGGCAGAGGACTGGTAGCATCACGATCAACATCAGGCAGAAGACCAGCGATACCGTTCTGACGGTATTCTCCTCCATGCTCAGCGAGCATACCACGCATCGCCAAGGCAAGATTCTGTACCGTAACTCCAATCTGGTTGTTTGGCTTCTCTTCGTTGATAGTCTCAATTATGCGGTTCCATTGCTGGTGACGCGCCATGAAGTCATATCCCATCACCTTCTCAGCCTTGAAATTTGCATTTTTCCAGACGAAACACCCCATACAAACAGCCACAATCACAAAGGAAATTAGAGTTGATGGGATGGAGGATGGAGTAAATAGTTTTGGGATGCTCATTAAGAGCGCAAGGAAGAATATTGACAGAGCCGCAATCCAAAGCAGAGTTGGGAATTCCGTTGGATAGCGATGGTAATGTATGCCATACCATAAGTGGCTGGCTGGTACTGAGATATAATATGCCAATATCACGAGCATTATAGCCAACAGTACGAATACGCCATAATACCATTTCTGGGACTTAAAGCGCAGAGCCTGTAAAAGAAAGAAAATGATGCAGATAGGACCTGCCATCCAATAAAGAACAGGAATAGCGACAACGAGCAGAACATCTCGTAACCTACCAGATGTTTTATCAAAGCCCCATGAAGCGAGAAGGGTTATTAATACTGCCCATACACCACCTAACAATGCATTCTCATCAAGTAAGAAGAGCATAAGCAGACATGAAGGTACATAGCTCAGACCATAGAAGCGTCCCAAGTTGACTAAATGGAGAGTCAGAAGCTGAATTATTGAGAGCAGAAGTCCGATGATAAATGCCCCACCCCACGCATACAGGAAGAACTGAGTGCAGAAACGTCCCAATAGGTCGGATATACCACCTGGCAGCTTTACTATATCCCAAACATAATTACTGTCGAAGAGGAAAAGCTGGAACTGCTCCTGATAATGAAGATGATGCGGATATGCCAATCCGAAGAAGAGGATAACCGCAACACCGAAAATGAGATTATAAATATAATGAATATTCTTCATTAAAATAGCAGGAAGAAAGAGATTATTATTTATCAAACACCTTGCTGAACTCGTCAACGCTGATCTTGACAGGCTCTACCATAAACTCCGGACGGTTGTAACACTTCAGACGGAAAGAATTATGCTCAGGATCTTCCTGAGGAAGGAGGAATGCCTTTTCTACCTTACCGTTCTTGAAATATGAGAAATACAGACGGCTGAAGTTACCATCACCACGACGACTTGAACACATAATCCAGCGTCCGTTGCTTGACCATGTAGGATAACTATCAGCAAAACCGTTACTATTCAGTCCTGTTAGGTCAATGGCAGTTGAATCCTTGACCAATGGCAGAGTCTTTCCTTCAAGTGGCAAACATACGATATCGCCATCTCTATGCCTGATATGGAAACAACCATACTGTCCTTCTGCAAATAGAATATAACGTCCATCAGGACTGATACGTGGCAATGTAACACTCCGATCCTTCGATGCGGCATCATATACAAGTTCCTCTTCACCGAACTTGTGGGTTGCAAGATCAAACGAACGTCTGTACATGTTGTACTGCACCTTCTTATAAGTGGTTCTGATATCCTTGTCGCGCATCTCTTCAGGAAGTGGAACAGACTTACAGTAATAGAGATACTTACCATCAGGTGACCATGTAGGATACACCTCCAAAAGATCTGGATCAGCACTTACTACGCTCACTGAATCTGTTGTAACATCATAGAGTATCAGGTCACTTGCAAGATCATAAACCTCAAGTTTATTAGGGTTTGATGTATGGAATGCCTGACGAGTTTGGTTTGTTGAGAATGCTATTATCTTGGCAGTAGGATGCCAAGAAGGATATACGCCCGATGATATGGTATAATCTCGTTTCAAATTTACTCTCGAAACCTTTCCATCATTCACAATGACAGTACCACTATTTGACAGGCGCACATGGAAGATCATATTGTCCGTCTTATAGTTCTGGTAGCTATGGCAGTTAATACACTGACCAATCTTTCTGTCATTACTTGTAATCTCATTATTGAAGATCTGCGACTCTTCAAAATTAGTGACATTGCGCTGTGCAATCTCCATATAACTCCATGCCACATAAGTTGGATCGATGAGTCGGTATGAAACATAGTCATCGATAGGCTCTTCAGCAACACGAATCTCAAAAGAACTGTACGCCAGCCAATTACCATCTTTCTTTCCCCAGACCTCAACCTTCATGCTCTTGCCTTTTGAAGCCTCGAGCATATCGTGCCACTCATCTTCAGGAATCTGTACCTTGACACCACTACCGTAAGTCTGCTGCTTGCCATCAGGCATGGTAAAGCGTGCCACACACTCCTCGAATTCTGAAGCAGGAAGCATAAAGTTAAGCGGAGCAATATTGCAAGGTACGGTCACATTGCAATAATCCGGATATATTGCTGGCAGATTCTTAGTCTCCTTACTTGAAGAAGGGATATCTGGATGAGACTGACATGCAGTCAATAACAATATAGCAACTGATAGCAGCTGTAAATATATGTTGAAATATCGTTTCATTATTATACTAAATAGTGAGAATATTCAGAATTGACCTAAAGGAATTTTCTTGCGAAGATGTTATAAAACCAATATGTGTCGCCAAACTCGCTTCGCATTTTCTCCGCAGTTGTCTCTCTATCCAAACCACTATTCACGTGGTTTTCAAGGATTGTCCAGAATTTCTTGTAACGGTCATAAGTCACTTGTCCTACAGGCAACATGACACGTTTTTCTTCTGGAGCCTTCTCCATATACATAATGTATGCTTCTTGGGCATGAAGAGGGAATTCTTCACCTTGGTGACATTTAAGGAAACTACGAAGTGATTTCCAGAATCGGCGAGAGTCACAACGCATCATAGAATAGAACAATGCCTGTTCAGAAGCCAGCTTGCTGTCCGATTCCGTCCAGAGACTGATGGAATTCATGATGTATCTATCACTATTCTCTACACCTGTGAGTTCATCAGAATAGCATTTCTGCAACTCGCGAACCTTCTTAGAGACAGGAGATGGTTTCCAATCTGCATAATATGGATGCCCATGAATTAATTTCGTAAAGCGCTCAACAAGTTCCTTTTCTCCATTAGCATAGGCAGAACGGCAAAGCATCCTAAGATAGAATGGCGAGAATCCTGCTTGCTCAGCACACTCAAAGGTAAGACGGAATCCTTCATTTATCATACCATAGTTATAATATGAAACTGATGACGCAATCTCAAGGAAACTGATATGAACAGAATCAGGATTATAGATAGGAATGAAATCATTACCCATCTTAAACGAACGGTCAAGGATTCCACCTTCATTCATCAAGGCTACGTTCTTAAGCATAAGCATTGAGATTGTAGGCTTTGAAGTCTCCGAATAAATCTCTAATACCTCCTTCCAGTTATCTGCTTCAGCAGAACGAGCCATACGCATCTCATTGATGTAGTTCTTATCCTGATACATAAGTGACCAAGTGAAGGCAATGCCTGCTATCACACACAATACAGGAACAAACCATTTATCAAGATAGCGAGAAAGAGTTACATACAGTATTGAAAGTACACCTATTATCCAAAATGGGATAGAGAGGTAATCACTCTTATCAGATGCTGTCTCAAATTTAGGCAGACCTGCAAAAATAACATCATCAAACTTTATATTTGAATAAAGAAGAGCACGCCATACAACAGCTGCAGAAACAACAAGAAGCAAACCAAGAAACTCTCGCCATGTAAGTTTGTCTGACAATGCCAGACATAGAATGAAAAGTAAGGCAAACCAACCAAGTATAGGATATAGGCAGAAACCTAAGATATACCAGAAAACATGCCATTTACGTGATGTAGAACGAGCTCCCCACAACAAAGTAAGCATCAAAAGGTAACCTACTGACTGCGAGAACCAGTATCCTCGGATCATAAATTCGTATATCCAATATCCCAGATCAACCAATGATGTGAGAAGACAGGCTATAGGCAGAAGCATTAGTGCAAAGGCACTCCCCTTCAAGCGGAAAGCCTTTATACCAACAAAGAATATGAGCGCCCATATAGCCACCAGCAGACTTGCACCAACAAAAGGCTTATAAAGGAATTGAGTTAACCAAGCTGCTACATACTGTATCAATCCAAAAGGCTTCATCATCAAAGTGCTGAAAAATGAAGATCCGATAAGGAATTCAGAACGATCTTGTGCAGTATAGAGTACTACCCTATTGATATACAACACGTATATAGCAAATAGGAAAAAAATCAGAAGACTTACGAAGAGCAGTGACTTGCTTACAATACTTTTTGTATTCATCTTTATACTATAAAAAGGCTGGCTCATTTGACTGAGCCAGCCCAATTTTAATTTATATTACCCAAGGAGTATTATTCCTCGTAGTAAACATTGTGGATAGTACAGCTACCAGAAGTAATCATAAGGTCAAGATCCTTACCACCAGCACCCTGAGCACAATCATTATAGATAGCATCTGTGAGTGGGAGCTCCCACTGACCGTTAGTGAACTTAACGTCCTTATTATCATCATAACGAGCAGACCACCAACCATTCATGATACGACCAGCACAATCGTCTGTAGCATCTGTAATGTCGAAGATAAGAGTCTTTTTGCCCTTATAAACATCATCCTTAATGAATGGGAAATGCTTACCCTCATTAGCACTGAAACGCATTTCTGCAGCGTCCCAAGCAGCAGGTGAGAAAGGCTCACCCTCAAAACCAATCAAATGATGATGAGGATTGTTTGGATCTGGCTTACCATAGATATAGTAACGCTCAAGCTCCTGAGTAATAACATCACAAGAAACAGGGAAATCTGAAGTAACAACTGTACCATCAGCACAGAGACCTGTGAGAGTTACAGTGTAACTACCAATTTTCAACTTTTTCCATGCATAATTACCAAACATATCCTTACCAGCAACATCAGGCTTACTGTTATCGGTAATAGTCCACTTAGCATTAACAGGAGCTGAAGTTGAACAGGAAATTACATTACCATTATTTCCGTTCGCGTCCTTTTCAACCGTTACAGTTGACATAGACTTAAGCTCATCAGCTGTGATATGATCACCCAAACTAAAATCCTCAGATACAGGATCACAAGCTACGAGCGAGCATATTACTGTGGCAAGTGCAAATAATATCTTTTTCATAATAATATACTTGTTTTAATATTAGTAAAGTGTCTTATATACGGCTTCTGTGTTAGAAGGCTCCCAACCTGGGTTCTGCTCAAGCTTACCATTCATAAGAGTAATCTGAGACTGTGGCTTAGCCAAGAAACCATTTGTATCCTCATAACGCTTTGTCCAAGAACATGTCATGTGCTTCATAGCGCGCTGGTTAGGACCATTACAATACATCATCTTACCCTCCTGAGCCTGAAGAGCCTTTGAAGCATAACCACCCTTAGTGTCCTTACCAGTCCAACGACGCATATCATTGAAACGGAGTCCCTCAAATGCAAACTCCCAACGACGCTCGTCCTGAACTGCCTTCAAAGAATATGGAGTCTCAGGAACACCTGCACGCTTCTGAACCTCGTTCATGTACTTAGCATCACCTGTGAGCTCTGTGAGCATGAGGAGAATGTCAGAATAACGCATGAGGTAGAAGTCCTCAAAGTGGCTACCCTGAAGGGCATTGTCACCGAGAGTATTTGTCCAACCTTCTGGAGCTGCTGTGTACCACCAAGAGCGGTCACCAGTCTCCTTATCAGTAGTAACACCATTATACTTCTTAACACCAAAGCCTGATGCCTCACAGCAGTCCTTTACGAATTCGTAGTCAATCTCCTTGTTTGCTGTAATACCATCAATCAAAGAACCGAGCTTACGGATGTCCTTATACTGCTTTGTCGCATCACCACCAGCTCTTTCAGCATTTGTCCAGTCATCCCAGATGTTACAAGATGGAGTACCCTGTCCCCAACCCTGAGTGAATGGGTATGTGAAGTTACGGTCACCATTATGACCATTCACACGGAGTGCCCAGAAACAAGAGAGATAGTTACAGTACATACGGTCTTGAGAGTAAGGACCAGCATCACCAGTAATACCCCAACGTGAAGCATTAAGGAACTGAACCTGGAATACCTCCTCAGGGTTACCGTTACCATTACCTGGCATGTCAAAACAATCCTCCAAAGCCATATCAGCAATGAAATCATACTTATGACCCTGACGTACACCGTTGATCACGTCCTGAGTCTCCTGCCAAACATAGCTGTTAGAATACTGCCAGAGTGAACGATAGTCCTTAAGAAGCTTATAACCGCCATTAGAAACGATGTCCTTAAGACCATTTATAACATCATCTTTAGAAAGAGAACCTCCGTCACAACCTTCCTGCGCAATAAGAGTCACTGGCTCAACAGAACCTGTAGCAAGTTCACCTACATGCTTGTAGAAGCCAGCCCAGAACATATATGCACGAGCAAGGAAACCTGCAGCAACATACTTGTTAGCATGACCATCACCAGCAGCAGCCTTATCACCCATAAGATTCATACCAGATACGAAGTCTGAGAAAATATGTGGATAAATAACTGCCTCGGCATCAGCCTGCTGCTCCATTTCAGGAGTGATAAGAGTAGATGTAATCAAAGGAACATCACCATAGAGCTGAGTGAGCCAGAGATTATAGAGACCACGCATGAAATAAGCCTCACCAAGAAGCTGATTACGCTTAGTGTTGTTGCCCTTCCAATCTACGTTATCAATAGTCTCAATCATGTTGTTTGCACGGTTGATACCACCATAGAGAAGAATGAATGGAGTCTCATATTGGTTTTCATCCATACGGACAAGATGATGAAGAGACTTAACCTTATTATCCTGAAGACCACCAGAGCCATAGCAGTTGTCAGACATAACTTCCCACCACCACCAAATATTCATATTATCTGCATCACCACCACCCATAGTGTTCATGATACTGTATGTAGCAGTATTAAGTGCTTCTACATCAGCAATTTTACCAGGGAAAGTGGCCTGGGTTGCGTCAGTAACACGTGGATCGGTATCCAACATGTCTTCGCAAGATGTAAGCACTGCTGCAGAGAAAAGAGCAAGTGCTGATACTATATATTTTTTCATATTTATAATATTGTCAATTAGAAATTGTCAATTAGAACTTAATACTTGCACCTACGAGGAATGTACGAGCTGGTGGGTAGAGACCGAGGTCAATACCTGATGCCCACTTATCTGCACCACCTGCTGAACCAACCTCAGGATCGAGGCCTGTATAACCAGTGAATGTGTAGAGGTTCTGAGCCTGAACATAGAAACGAAGCTGCTGCAATGGGCAAGACTTCCAGATATTCTTAAAGTCATAACCGAGAGTAACAGTCTTGATCTTGAAGTAGTCAGCATCCTCCATATAACGTGTAGATACCCAAACAGTGTTAGGATGACCCTGATCCATGATACGTGGATACTCGTTTGAAGTACCTTCACCATGCCAACGGTTGAAGATAGAAGTATCATAGTTCTGATAAGGAGCATCACCGAATGAACGGTAAGAACGCATAATCTGCATACCGAATGCACCAGCACCGTTTACAGCGAAGTCAAAGCCCTTCCAAGAGAAACCGAGGTTTACACCAAGAGTGACGTCTGGGTTAGGATTACCAATCTCATGCTTATCTGAGTTAGGACCATCACTATATTCGATCTTACCATCACCATTAAAGTCGTCCCAAATTGGGTCACCAGGCATTGCGTTATCGAGAACACCCTGACCAGCTGCACGAGCTGCATCAATCTGTGCCTGATTCTGCCAGATACCGCTGTAAGACATACCACGGAAGTAACCGATTGGCTTACCTACCTCAGCACGATAGATGTAGTCAGTACCCTGAGAGAGAACAGAAGGTGTACCATTGATGTAACCATTCTCGTTAGCGATACGTGTTACCTCATTCTTATTTGTAGCAACATTTACACCTACGTTGTACTTGAAGTCACTACCAATCTGATCATTCCAAGTGAGAGCAAGCTCGACACCTGTGTTCTCAACGTCACCACCATTGATGTATGCAGGGTTAGTACCCTGAATAGCAATACGTGGACCTACAACGAGCCAGTCCTTTGTGGTCTTCTTATACCAGTCGAAGTTTACACCGAGACGACTGCCAAGGAAGCGAGCATCGAAACCAAGGTCAATCTGCTCAGAAGTTTCCCAAGTAACATCTGGGTTAGGCACGATGTCAGCATAAGCACCAGTATTAGGAGTACCAGAGATAGAAGACTCCATGCTGCTGTTGAACTTATAACCGCTATCACCATTAGAACCTGACATTCTGATTGTAGCAAGGCCCTGATACTTCTTGATTCGGTTGTTACCGTTCTGACCCCAAGATGCACGAATCTTAAAGTAGTCCATCCAAGACTTTGTACTTTCCATGAAATTTTCCTCAGACACTACCCAACCTGCAGATACTGATGGGAATGTACCCCAACGATGACCTCTTTCAAAGACTGAAGAACCGTCAGTACGAAGAATTACAGTTGCCATATACTTCTCATTGTAGTCCCAGTTGATACGGCCGAAGAAAGAAGCAAGATACTCTTCATCGTCAGGATTAGCAGAAAGAGTAGCATGTGCAAGGTCTGTGGTGAAGTTCTTGAGCCAAGCAGAATTCCAGTCCCTCAAAGTAGCCTTCTGCTGATCATCACCAACAGTATTTGAGCCACTGAGATTTGCACTATATGCAGTACTCTGGAAAGACTGACCAACCAATGCATTAAACGTGTTCTGACCAAGCTTGAAGTCATAAGAGATAGTATTTTCAACAGAGAAGTTTGAGTTGAAATAAGCACTCTGGTTTACACTGTAAGTTGTCACTGCATTCTGGAGATCTGGCACACGTGGAGTACCGAAGTTACGATATGTACCTGAGTTCCAACCGTAGTTGAACTGAGAACGCCACTTCAAGCCCTTAATAGGCTGAACTACCAAGAATGCAGTAGCACTTACGTTGAGGTTACGGCTCTCTGCCAAAGAGTTCCAACCACCCTTTGTGATGTTCTCCCATGGATTAGAGAACCAGAATTTATTCCAGCCACCTTCGTTAGGTATATAGTTTGTACCATCCTCATTGAACTGAGGTATGAGTGGGTTAGTCTGGAGAAGTGAGTGGATATAGCTCCAGTACATACCTTCCTCAGCGAGGTCATGGCTCTTGTTGTAACCGAGAGAGAAGTTCTGACCGATTGTAATAGCATCGAAGTCCTTAGCCTTAAGGAGAACATGGTCACTGTTAAGGCGGATTGTATGACGCTGATAGTAAGAAGCCTGATCACCACCCATGATACCTTCGTTATCAGTATAGGTATAAGACATAGCGAACTTAGACTTGTCTGAACCACCAGTCAATGTTACAGAATGATTCTGCTGAGGAGCATTCTCATTCATGAAAGCACCCCACCAGTCAGTACCTTCCCAACCAGCAGCAACCTTATCAAGGATGTCCTGAGGAACGTAACCATTATAGTCAAACTTCTTACCAGTTGTATTGAAGGTGAACTCATCAATAATTGCCAGGTACTGCTGAGCATTGAGGAGCTGTGGACGCTTGTAGCTGTTTGACCAACCCATAGATCCATTATAAGAAAGTTCAACCTTACCTTCCTTACCCTGTCTTGTTGTAACAAGGATAACGCCGTTAGCAGCACGAGAACCATAGATAGCTGCAGAAGCAGCATCCTTAAGTACGTCGATACTCTCAATATCGTTAGGGTTGATACCATCAATATTATCAGCGACTACGCCATCAACAACATAGAGAGGCTTTGAATCACCGATAGTACCGACACCACGGATAGCAACCTTAAAGCCCTTACCTGGCTGTGAAGATGACTGAGTGATCTGCACACCTGGAGATGAAGATGCCATAGCCTCCAACGCATTTGTTGTATTGAGCTTAGCAATCTCATCACCCTTTACCTGTACAGTAGCACCAGTAACGAGTTTCTTCTTCTGGGTACCATAACCCACAACAACTACATCATTAAGGGTTGTGTTGTCTTCCATGAGCACAACGTCAACAGAATTCTCACCTCTCAGACGTATCTGCTTTGTCAGATAACCAACATAGCTAATACTAAGGATAGAACCTGATGGCGCATCAATTGAATACTGTCCCTTGCTGTCTGTAACAGTACCACCTCTAGCGCCTAACACCTTTACAGTTGCTCCGATGATAGCTTCGCCATTCTGGTCTCTTACGATACCTTTTACAGTCTGTGCTTGAGCGAGGACTGCAAAGAAGCAAAGGACGGAAAGGAGGAGAAGTTTTCTGCTCCAAGTTCCCAACTTTTCAAGTTTTCGCATTTTTCGATAAGTTTAAGTTAATAATTTGTTTTTTTTAATTTTACTTAGGTTGATCTACTAAAAACTGGATACAAAAGTACTATTTTAATATATTTTACACAAATTTAGCCGTTACATATACAACAACAATTTGTTACATTTTTTCATTTACAACACCCTAAATTTACGAAACGCGCGTTTTTTTTGGAATTTTGACACATACACATTTGTTACATTTGTCTTTTAAATATCTTCCAACAACCTAGCATTCAATATTTTAAAAAATACGCACTTGGCATGTAACACAAGTTCAAACGAATCAATATTAATTTCCGATGTATCTTAGGACAAAACCGAGCAAAATTAACAATTTTGAACATAAAACTGATAAAAAGTGAATATTTAACACTTCAACAGAGCGCTACATTTGGTGTTTGGACTAACGCTCAAAGCACTATCTTGTTCATGTTTTTTTATCCACAATCTTCAAATTCATCCAAAAGCACCAACTTTTTGACTTTTCCGCCGCGTGAGAATCGAATATTTTCAAGCAGCCTTACAATTGGTCGGGAATATTAAATTCTCAGGAAGGAGATTTCAAGAGTTTTTTGACTCATATTTCCAATATTCCAAACATCTATCGTCAAGGAGTATCTTATCGTTATAGCCAAGCTCTAAGAATATACGAAGCGAAAAGGAAACGGATTTATTTGTTTATATGGAAATTCATCGACTCACCTTATATTAAAAGTATAACGACGTATTCTTTCCCAAACAAAAAAGAAAAAGCGTAAGTCCTAAAAAAGACCTACGCTTTTAAGGGTGGAGGGTGGGGCTCGAACCCACGACATTCAGAACCACAATCTGACGCTCTAACCAACTGAACTACATCCACCATTTGGTTATATTTGCCATTGATTTCTCAATTGCGAGTGCAAAGGTAGTAATTATTTTTGAAACAAAAGAATGATACAATGAAAAAATCATTCTTATTTCCATGCGGATTGATTTATATCAATCCATTCTATCTCGATAATCCTCATAGGAATACTCACGTAGGGTTACAAGCTCGTTATCCTCACGCAAAAGACAGATTGCAGGATGACTTATACCATTGAAGGTACATGTCTTTACAGTGGTGTAATGAAGCATATCCTCAAAAATGATGGTCTCACCTATCTGAAGCTCGTGATCAAAACGCCACGCTGACATCCAGTCGCCAGAGAGACAGCTGTTACCGCCGAGACGGTAGAGGAAGGAACTGCGGCCTCTTGCACATACTCCGATGTTATCAACATCGGACTTTCCCTCACCCTTCTCCGTAGGAAGGGAGCCGCTAACGCCACCAATGTAGTCACCCTCTAAACGATCCAAAGCATTCTCTATAGTTTCTGCCCCACGAACAGCAGGATGATAAGGCATTTCAAGGCAGTCAGGCATGTGGCAAGTGAAGCTGACATCAAGAATAGCCGTACGAATGCCGTGATTCTCTACTATATCAACAACATGAGAGACTAAAGGACCAGTCTGCCAACCAAAGGCAGAACCTGGTTCAAGAATGACCTTGAGGTTTGGATAACGCTTACGGAAATCAGTAAGGATAGAGACAAGTAGCTCAACATCATAATCAGCACGGGTCATAAGATGTCCGCCGCCGAAGTTTATCCATTCTAACTGCGGAAACCACTTACTGAACTTTTCCTCTATATGTACGAGAGTGCGTTGGAAGACGTCAGAACCGCTCTCACAATGACAATGGCAATGAAAGCCCGTTATATCCTCAGGAAGCGTCTCAGGAAGGTCTTCTGCAAGAACGCCAAAACGCGTTCCAGGAGCACAAGGGTTATAAATATCAGTACCCACCTCGGAATACTCAGGATTTACACGTACACCAAGCTTTATAGCCGAATTAGCAGCCTTTGCCCGATTATGATAGCGCTCATACTGCGAAAGCGAGTTGAATGTGAGATGACTCGACATCCGCGCAATATCATCAATCTCATAGTCCGTATATGCAGGAGAGAATGTATGCGCAGGTGCGCCAAACTCCTCATACGCCAAGCGAGCCTCAGAAAGACTTGAAGCCGTAGTACTTGATATATACTCACGGAAGATCGGGAAGGTCTTCCAAAGGGCATACGCCTTGAATGCAAGGATTATCTCAACACCTGAGCGCTCAGCCACATCACGAATGAGGGCAAGGTTTCTGCGCAAACGCTTCTCCTCCAGCACGTATGCCGGATGAGTAAGTTCCTCGTATGTTTCAGGATTAACTTTCATTAATTATAATAAGGAGCACAAGGAGTTCAAGGAGTACAAGACGAATGTATTAGCGATAATGCCGACAAAGAGAAAGAACTATCGTCTTGCACTCCTTGTACTCCTTATACTCCTAAAAAAATATTACAGTTTGATTGCAGCCTCAAGGGCTACGGTCATCATATTCTTAAAAGAGTTCTGACGCTCGTCAGAAGTCAGTTCACGCTGGCTTACGAATGAATCGCTGATAGTAAGCAGACAAGCGGCATTCTTGCCAAGGACATTGGCATTATGGAAGAGTGCGAAAGCCTCCATTTCTACGCAGTCGCACTTTGTACGTGCATGTATATCCTGCCATGACTCCTTAGTATAGAACACGTCAGAGGAATGAACACGCGCAAGTTTGCATTCAATATCAGCATCCTTTGCAGCCTGAATAATAACATCATTCACACTCTTGCTCGGAATGATTGTATCCTTATCATATCCGCTCAAGGTCTTGGCAAACGAAGACTCGCTATAAGCCTC
>CAMJKP010000020.1 GCA_946406435.1 uncultured Prevotellaceae bacterium
CAGGAACAGAGAAACGCTCGAAGTAACCTGACATATTGCCGTTACCCTGTGATGATTCTGGGTCGAAGTTTGGCATCTTAGCCCAGATGAGGATGTTACGTGCAAAGCCATAGACAGATGCGTTGATGCCGAGGAACTTAGGAAGGTCGTAGGTAATGGTGAGGTCACGGAGCTTGAAGAAGCTTGTGTCGTAGATACCAGCCTCGGTTACGTCATAGTAGGCAGCATAGTAGTCCTGCTTGCTAACCTCAATGGTGTTCTTCTGACCTGTAGCAACATCAATACCTTCAGCAACCATTGTACCCTCGTGGTAAGGGAGAGATTCCTCTGTCGCACCGAAGTAGTTCATTGTCATGTTTGTACCATGATACATCTTGCCGCCTTTCTGCCAGCTCCATGTTGTGTCGAGAGAAATACGCTTCCAACGAGCAGAGAAGTTAAGACCCATAGTCCAGTCTGGTGCACAGTTTCCTAGATTTACACTTTCCAATGTAGCCTGTGGCAGTCCATCGAGAAGTTTCAATTGACCGTCTTCTGTGCGATCGAAAGCATAACCATAAATGTTAGGGTATGTACAACCTGCCTGAGCACGAACCTGTGGCTCTACGAAACCGCCGAGCATGATTGACTCTACGCCATCTGCGAGTTCTACAACCTTATTATCTACTGATGTCCAGTTAATGCCGAGGTTTACATTCCAGTCCTTTGTCTGAACCACAGTAGCATTAAGAGTGAGCTCATGAGAGTTGGTCCTCATGCAACCTGCGTTTGTCATCATATACTGATAACCACATGAAGGATCGCAAGGCACCTTGAAAATCTGATCTACGATGTCTTGATAGCTATATGTATAGCTGAACTTGATGCGTCCGTTCCAGAAAGCAAGATCCAAACCTGTCTCCCAGTTCGTGGTGTTCTGAGGCTTGAGGCCTTTATTGTATAGAACGTAATAAGGGGCATAAGCTGATGTGCCGCTTGGGAGTGGATAGCTTACTGGAGTGTAAGAATAGAAACCACCGCCATAGCTTGGAGCATAGTAGTAGCGGTCATAGTATTCACCAGCCTGACCTACCTGAGCGTATGATGCACGGAGCTTACCATATGAAAGAATGTTCTGATTTGCAAATGCAGAGAGTTTTGTAAATTCCCAGCCGAGAGATACAGATGGGTAGAAGAAACTGCGGTTTCCACGTGGCATCGTTGAAACATAGTCGTTACGACCTGTTACTGTGAGGAATACCTGACTGTCCCAATCAACTGCTATGCTGCCAAAGAAACCTACGTTGCGTTCTTCGCGTGGGTATTCTTCTGCAGTATATGAAATCGCGTTACTGATAACAGGGAAACCATAGAAATTGAAGTTAGTACCAACATAGTCCCATGTGCGGATGTTTTCTTCGTTAATCTCGTTACCGAGAATAAGGTTCAGTCCCCACTTGTCGTTTGTACCAAAACGACCATCAAGGTTTGCAGTAAATGTATTGTTGAATACATTGTGCTGTGAGCCGTAGTTCTCAATCTCACCCTTGTTGTTGTATGCAGAACCTACCTCTGCTCCAGTCTTGTAGTCGGATGACCACATGTCAAGACCTGCCTGTTCGCGGAACTTGAGAGTGAAGCCGTCAAGACCGATGTTTGGTGAATATTCAAAGTATACGTTACCGAAGAAACGGTTGGTGTGCTGACCGAATTCATCATTGGCTGACCACCAGTAAGGGTTGTTGAAGTTTGTGCTACGGAAGAGAATCTGCTTGGTTGGATCATCTGGATCGCAATATGGGATGCCCTTGAGATTATACTCTGCAGGACAAGAATAGAGCACGTTCATGATACCGTTGTTGGCACCAGGAGCACTTGTGATTTCGCTTGAAGAGTAGTTGGCAGAGAAACCGGTCTTCCACTCCTTGTTAATAGTCCAGTCAACAACGCCACGACCACCCCAACGGTCCATACCTGTAGAAGGAATGATACCGTCCTGATGTGAGTTGCTGATAGAGAATGAGTAGTTGAGGTTGTTGATAGCCTGAGAGATGCTCAGGTTTGTATTCTCTGTGCAACCTGTCTGGAGGTAGTCATAGAGGTTGTCGTATGTCTCAGGAGTAGTCCATCCGTCGAGACCTGCTGCTGCACGTTTTGGGTTGTAGTACATACCCTGGTGCTTGCCGCTTGCCTGAGTATATGTGTTGTCTGTGTTGCCACCATAATTTGGGTCATTTGCAAGGTCTGCAATCTTTGGACCCCAAGACTGGGAAGATGTTGGGTCATAGCCTTTTTCTATGCTGCTTCCCTGAGCATAAACCTGCTGATGCTTGAACTCACGAGACATAGACTGAGCTGAGATATTGGTGTTGAGCACAATCTGTGGCTTGCTCTGACCCACCTTTCCGCGCTTTGTGGTGATGACAATCACACCATTAGAAGCACGAATACCATAGAGGGCTGAAGCTGCCTGACCTTTAAGTACGTTGATGCTCTCAATATCGTCTGGGTTAATATCTATAGAACGGTCGGAAAGATTAGCTCCTGTTACAGAGTCACCTGTGTCGAAGTCGGCCTTTGTTGTAATTGGCATACCGTCAACTACATAGAGAGGCTGGTTGTTGCCGTCGAATGAACGTGCACCACGGATAACGATCTGTGAAGAAGCACCAGGAGCACCAGAAGACTGACGGATATCTACACCTGTGAGCTTACCCTGAATAGCATTGGCAAGTGAACTTGTTCCTGATGTGCTGAGCTCACCTTCCTTAAGATCCTGAGACGCATAGCCTAGAGACTTCTTTGAACGGGTGATACCCATAGCCGTTACAACAACTTCGTCAAGGACTTTGTCGTCTGCGTCAAGTGTAACTGTCATGCCATTTTTTGCGGTAGCTTCCTTTGTCTGCATACCTACATAAGAGAACACAAGAGTCTTGCCTGCCTCAACATTGATAGTGAACTTACCGTCAATGTTGGTTACAACACCCTGAGTTTCACCTTTTACTTTTACGGCTGCACCGATGACAGGTTCGCCGTCCTGAGCAGAAATGACTGTACCGCTGATTGCTGACTGTGCGAGGGCAGTCACTGCCGTCATCATGCACAGAAGCATCATTGTTAGTTTTCTTTTCATAAATACTCTTACTTGATTAGTTTATACATTTTTATACTAAAATCTTTTTACCTGTTTCATTTTGTCGGCAAAATTAATATTTTTTCTACAAAAATTGCAGATTTTATGCAGAAAAATGCATATTTTGTTACTTGGGCTGTCAAAAGGGAACAAATCTCTGGAAAAAAGTAACATTTTTGATTATTCCTTTGCTTAAAAAAGATAATTTTATACTTCCCAAAAACAATTGAAAATTGCTTTGGCGAATGATTTTTAATTAAGATTTTACTTTTACTTGCTAAATTTAGCGGATAACTTGCATTTTGCTTGGTGAGCTTGCTAACAATTCGTAATTATTTGTTACCTTTGTGGCATGAAAACTTACAAAGACATATTTATTGATTTTGATGATACCCTTTATGATACGAGGGGTAATGCTATAATCGCTCTTGCTGAGACCTTCGATTTCTTCTCACTTGGCAGGTATTTTGATAATCCACAGGACTTTTATGATAGTTATTGGAAGACTAACCTCGCCCTATGGACTCAGTATAATAAAGGTGAGATTGACAGGCAGTATCTCATCGTGGAGAGATTCCGTTGTCCGTTGAGCGAGGGTAGGGGACTTGAGAATGTTACGGAGGAATTTTGTCTTGAGGTAAGTGATAAGTTCCTTGATTTCTGCTCTAATAAGCCCGGTACGGTCAAGGGCGCAATGGAGTTGGTGAAGTATCTGAAGGGCTTGGGATGCCATTTACATATCTGTAGTAATGGTTTTCATGAGATTCAGTACAAGAAACTCCGTGCCTGCGGACTCTATGACTATTTTGATACCGTTATCCTCAGCGAGGATGCCGGGGCTAACAAGCCATCGAAGAAATTCTTCGACTATGCCTTTGAAAAGAGTGGTGCAAAGGTTGAGACCACGCTGATGATAGGCGATAACTACATTGCCGATATCGAGGGCGCCATGGATGCCGGTTTGGACACAATATTATATAATAGATGGGATGCAAGCTTTGTGCCTCCAAGAAAGCCAACCTATATTGTTAATGAATTGGCTGAAATCATGAAATTGTAATAGTACTATGCTTAGTAATAATACATTGATATTCGTAGCGGCTTTGTTGCCGGTGCTTATAGCGATATATATAATATACCGCAAGGACAAGAATAATCCGGAGCCGACATGGCAGTTGGTGAAGGCTTTGTTCTATGGCGTACTTTCCGCTCCGTTATCGTTTCTGCTTTCCGTTCCTTTTAAGGAGATAGGTCTGTATAGTGAGGAAAGCACGACGATAGCGGGACAGTTGGCATTGGCTTTCTTCGGGGCTGCTATTCCCGAGGAGTGTTTCAAATTCCTAATGCTTTGGCTTGTGGTGAGGAACAACAAGTATTTTGACGAGCATTTCGATGGAATTGTATATGCCGTATGCATAGGAATGGGATTTGCCGGAATCGAGAATGTATTGTATTTGTTTGAAAACTATGATAATTGGCTGGGTGTCGGTATCATGCGCGCTTTGTTCGCCATACCTGGGCATTTCTTCTTTGCCATTATCATGGGTTATTTCTATTCCTTGGCGCATTTCGCAAGTAATGTTGGTAAGAAACCGATGTATTTGATGCTTGCTATCGGAATTCCTATATTGGCTCACGGACTTTATGACGGTTTCCTAATGGTGCAGTCTGTGCTTCCTGATATTGCGTGTCTGCTGAGTATTGCTGTTTTGATTCTGCTTAACCGTTTGCGTAAGGTTTCAAACAAGCATATAGCTAATCTTCTTAAGAAGGATGGAGTGGCTTGAATTTGGAGGTTAGTGGTTAGTGTTTAGAGGTTAGAGAATAAAAAAATAAAAGCTTATGAAAAGAATTGTTTGTAATGTATTGATGTTTGCATCGGTTGTTGCGATGCTATTGTCTTGTGAATCAAATGTGGCGAAGAAAACGCTGCTGAAGATGGAGGTTGACAAGATACAAAAGGAATTGCCTATCAAATTGGGCAGTATGGGAGATTTGTCGGCTGTTACCTATGAGGATGATGTGGTGACACTAACATATCTCGTGAATGAGACTCTGAGCGATATTGACGGATTGGTAAGAGATTCTAATTTGGTAAAGGAGAATTATCAATGTATGGTGGCTCGAAATAATGCTATGCAGAAAATGGTGAAGGAGATTGCTGCTGCGGATGCATCCTTGGTTTTGCAATACAAGGGAAATACTTCGGGTAAAGTGGCATCTGTGACGATTTCTAAGGATGAATTGGCTAATACCGACAAATTCATTCTTACTGGTACTGCGGCTGCAGAGAAACTTGTTGAGAATATCACACGCTTGGAACGTAATAGAATGCCTACAGATGTGGGTAACGGCATAAAACTCGTTGATGCATTCTGGGAGGGTGATAATTATATATATCTGGCTAACCTTGACAAGAGTATATATACTATCGAAGGGTTAAAGATGGCGAATAAAAACGATATGAAGCAGGGCGTTATTGCAGCTTTGTCAAATGATCCAAGTTCACGCACCTTTATCGAGGCTATGATAACCTTGCGCAAGAATATCGGTTATAGATACCAGGTAGAGGATTCCAAAGATCATGTAGATATAATCGTTTCTTATTCTGATCTTAAAAGAATATTAGGTGCTTTCGGAAAGAAATAATTGGTTCAACTTTTCGCAAAGCTCAAGTTGCAGGTTTTAAGGTTTATAGGTTTTAGGTTCTCTGGTCGGAACGCTTATAGCGATGCTGACCTCTGACCTTCTAACCTTTTAACCTCTGAAGTAGAGCTTGCGAAACTTCAGAAAGAAATTGGTATCATGCTCGCTTCCCTTCTCGATTTCTTTTTCCCGAGGATGTGCCCCGTATGTGGCAAGCGTCTTGAGCTTGACGAGCGTCCTTTATGTCTGCGATGCAACGTGGACATACCGAGGACTATGTTCTGGGAGCATCCTTACGATAATCCATTGGCGAGGATGTATTGGGGAAAGATTCCTGTAGAGAAGGTGGCGGCCTATTTCTATTTCACTCCTCAGTCTGCTCAGGCACGAATGGTGTATGGCGCGAAATATCATGGACGTGCCAATATCGCCCTCGAACTTGGAGAGATGCTTGCAGACGAGATGACTGGATTCTTTGATGATATTGACTGCATTATCCCATTACCTGTAAGTATCAAAAGAAGGATGATACGTGGCTATAACCAGAGTGAAATGATAGCGCGTGGTATTAGTAAGGTTATGGGAATACCGATAGAGAGACATGCCGTTATAAGACGGTATTTTGACAAGAGTCAGACGCATCTGACGAGAGAGGAACGACGTGATAATGTTGATGATGTCTTTGTGCTGAAAGATGCGGATGCAATAAAAGATAAGCACGTGCTTATAGTGGATGATGTAATAACTACTGGTGCAACCACAATCTCCTGTGCAAATGAGATTCTGAAAGCGGAAAACGTTAAGGTAAGCATCCTTGCTCTAGGATTTGCAAGCAAGGCAAAGGCGCAGGAAGTGCATCAACCGATTATGATATAAGAGCGACCCCTTTCCCGCCCTTCGGGTACCCTTTCCCCGTGGAGGGGCAAGGGGATAGTAATGCTCCCTCAAAGGAATCCCTATAGCGAATAAAGGATAATAATATACCGTCAACGGAATTTCCTTAAGCGACAATTGGTAACTTCTCTCCCTTGCCCCTTCACGGGGAAAGGGTGTCCGAAGGGCGGGAAAGGGGTTGCTTAATCCAGTATTTTCAGTATCTCATCCATCTCAAACCCTCGTGAGAGTGCGAAGCGAATGAGTTTGCCTCTGATTTCGTATTCAGATTTCCCCGTTACGGTCTTGCGCTTAGTCTCAAGTAGCGGACGAAGTATCTCCTCATAGTTCTTTTCATCCACTTCATCCAGAATCGGATTATAGATGCTGCTTGGGATTCGTTTCATGTAGAGAGCTTGCTCTACCTTCTTGCGTCCCCAACCATTGAACTTTATCTTTTCCTCAACAAAACAACGTGTGTATCTCTCCTCGTCGATGAATTTCTCCTTTAGAAGATATTCCATTATACGAGCCTGAACACTTTCGTCTATTTCCCAACGACGCATCTTGTCGAGCATTTCCTGTTGGCAATGCTCTCCACGTGCACATAATGTCGTGAGTTTGTTGAGTACTTGTTCTTCGGTCATTTTTTTAGAGGTTAGGGGTTAGGGTTTAGTGTTTAGAGTTTAGTGTTTAGAGTTTAGTGTTTAGAGTTTAGAGGTTAGAGGAGGCACATTACACACTAATCTCTAAACACTAAACACTAAACTTTATTCGACTATAGGCTTATACTTCGGTACAAGCATCTTCATCAATGTCCAGGCGATGAGGTAGGCAACAGCACAATAGCAGAAGATAATCATGTAGCCGGCTGGTTTGCCTGTTACTCCAAAGAATGTGAAGGCATCACCCTGACCTTCTGCGTATGTGAAGAGCTTACCAGACCCCTTATTGATAAGGAATGAGCCAAGTCCACCGAACATAGTACCGATACCTGTGATAGTCGCAATGGCACTCTTAGGGAACATATCTCCGATAGTAGAGTAGAGGTTGGCACTCCATGCCTGATGACCTGCACCTGCAAGACCGATTATGATACATGGCAACCAAACACTTACACCTGCAAGTGGCTGGGCAAACATTGCGAAGATAGGGAGGAATGCAAAGATAAGCATAGCACGCATACGACCTGCGTATGGGTTCATTCCCTTGTTCTCAACGAATAGTTTTGGAAGATAGCCACCATATATTGAGAGTACTGTTACGATGAGGTAGAGTACGAAGATAAGCATCTGACCTGTGAATGTATTTGAAGGATAGCCAAGCTCTGAGAAATAAGCAGGAGCCCAGAAAAGGAAGAACCACCAAACGCCGTCCGTTAGAGCCTTACCAACGATGAATGCCCAAGTCTGACGATATGTAAAGCATTGGCCAAATGTGAGTTGCAAGCCCTCGTCTTCTGAAGTAGTAGATTCTTCTTCCTGCTTTTCGTCAGAGTTGATGTATGCAAGCTCAGCCTCATTCACGTTATTGCTCTCGTGTGGGTGCTCATACATGAATGCCCATGCTGCTGCCCAGATAAAACCGATAGCACCAATGATTATAAATGACATCTCCCAACCCATTGCTGCTGCAAGGATAGGAATGGTGAGAGGAGCTGCAAGTGCTCCAACGCTTGAACCTGCGTTGAACATACTTGTAGCGTATGCTCGGTCTTTCTTAGGGAAGTATTCTGCTGTTACCTTGATGGCTGCAGGGAAGTTGCCAGCCTCTCCCATGGCAAGTACGATACGGCATGCGAGGAAGAGATATACGGAAATGGATGTAAACATCAATGTGCCCTTTACCACATTCTCACCGAACCAACCTGTATCGGCAAGGTGGAATGTAGCCCATCCGCATGCTGCGTGGAGACACGCACCAAGACTCCAGATTACAATCGCCCAGATGTATCCCTTCTTTGTGCCCATCCAGTCGATGAACTTACCTGCAAAGAGCGAGATGAAAGCGTAGAAAATAGAGAATACGGCTGTGATTGTACCATAGTCGTCATCAGTCCAATGGAAGTCCTTCGAGATGAAGTCTTTCCAAGTGAGCGACAGAACCTGACGGTCCATGTAATTTACTGTTGTGGCGAAGAAAAGCATCGCGCACATCACCCAACGCCAGTTGGTCATTTTGTTTGTTTGTATAGAACTCATAGTTTTAGTTAGGAAGACCCCTTCTCCGCTTCCCCGTGATGGGAAGAGCCGCTTCGCGATAGGAAGTCCCCCTATGCAGGGGAATTTAGAGGGTCGATTTAAGAATCTATGTTTATAGTTAATTTTGTTGATGTCAACGTGTGAAACATCCTCGCATGAAGTCAAAAGTGCGTGTCAGTCTTTAAAGACTGGCGCACGTTCTTTGATTTGACGAGTGCAACGTGTGAAACATCCTCGCACGAAGTCAAAAGTGCGTGTCAGCCCTCAAAGGCTGGCGCACGTTCTTTGATTTGACGAGTGCAAAGATACATATTTTTTCTGAAATACAAGCAAGTATTAATAAAAAAAGAAATATTCAATCAATAAAAAATACTAAGAATAAGAAAGATTTGTCGAAGCTCTTCTGACCATAGGGAAGAAATTATTATTCAAGATAATTTTTTTATTTATCAAGAATTAGAGAATTAGCGATTCTTTTCTTTTTTGAATTTCTATAGAATTTGAGAAAAAGTCGCTTGCGCTTCTGCCAATCACGACAATTCCAAATGCTACGCTAGTAGCAGATCTTCTCTCTTTCGCATTAATTCAAATTTCTCAAATTCTCTAATTCTTGATTAAATTTAAAGAAAAAAGTTACCTCCCTTCTGCCTCCTATGTAAGTCCGTTGCAAGTCCCATGTAAGTCCCATTCACCTCCCATTCTAAGGAACGGTTTAGAAGCGAAGGAAAAGCGAAGGAGAAACGGACCAGAAGTAAGTGAATAGTGAAAAGTGAAAAATGTAACCACAGATATTCGGGATTATAGAGATGTTAATCACGAGCGTAAGCGAAACACTTGCGTAGCTTGTTGAGCCTTGCGAAAAATCCCTTTAATCTTTGAAATCTGTGTTCGGAAAAAATTAATGTTAGAATTAACGTTATAATTTGTGTATAATTTTCAGGAAAGCCCCAAGCACCGTAAGGTGCGACTTCCGTTCCTTCCGTGTTTTTCGTGGTCAAGATAATTTTTTGAGAAAGATTTTGACCAAGGGGTTTCACCTGTATGGTTTTGTGGGTATAACGAATTGATAATCAGATAATAAAGAAGGGTGAAACCCTCTATAAAAACAAGGTGTATTTTTGGAGGGGTTTCACCCTGTGTAAATAGTTGATTATCAACATGTATAAGCCGAAAAATCGCAAAGGTGAAACCCTCATGTCTAAAAACTTTTGATTTTTTTACTTTCACCACTATACCAACGCTTTTTCTGCCGTTCAAAACTTGGTGTAATACTCTTTGTAAGTAAAAAAATAAAAAGTTTTTGAGGTGTGGTATTACACCTTTGTTTGAATGAGCAAGTGTTTTGGCTGATTATCAATACGTTAAGCGTGGTGTAATACTCATGAAAGTATTACACCAATTCTGTGGATTTGGTGTAATAGTGGTGTAATACTTTCGGGGGATATTACACCAAGGATAAGATGTTGTTAGTCAAGGTTATAATACACTCAAAACGGCAAAGGTGTAATACTATGCGTTGAAAACTTTTTTCTTTTTTAATTCTGGGGGTATTACACTAGTCAAAATGAATAGCAAAAAGGGCATCCTCTACAAACTTTTTGCAATACAATAAGAATTTCATCAAAAGGTAACGCTTTTACTTTATATGCAGAAGCAAAGAATGAAAGCTCAATACAACCATTATATAGAAAAAATTGTAAAGCAGACATTGCAAAATGTATTTGTTATACAACGTTTTTGTCTTAAAAAATATTAAATGTCGTCGTTGTATATGATTGTTAAATCAAATAAAATAAGTACTTTTGTAATCGGTTAGAAGCTAATTCTGAAAAAATTTAAGAAAACAATAATTCTTTATGTATTGTATCTGAAGGTTAAACTCACCTTCATTGATAACGAGAAAATGATATGAAAGAAGTTTTATTACATGTGATACCTACTTCCCCAAAAACTTATCTTTGGGGAAGTAGGTGTCCTTTCTATCCTATCATTTAAATCACTTATTCCAGATTCTTTTTCATCGTGGGCTTGTCTCGCAAAAGGCACAGCCAGAGGACGTGTGTCATTTATTTTCTCCACATAAAGATTGTATGATATCATAAGCATAAAGACATCATTCAAAAGATAACATAAAAATAACATGAAACAAAAAACAAAGGTTGTATTATTCCTTTTATCTTTATCAACTTTTTTCAATCCACTCAAGGCTCAATCTCTCCAACAACTCTATGATTTGGCTGATCAATATAATCAGCAGATAGTAGTTAGTCAAACGGGACTTCGAGCTGCATCTGAGGCTGTTATGGCTGCAAAGAATGCCATGCTGCCAAATGTGGAACTGAGTGCCAGCGGCAGTTATATTGGAGATGCCACGTTAATGAGCCGAGGATTCTCTACAAATGGAACGACAGACGTAATTATTGCAGGAATCGGGCCTCAGAAAGTAAGGAATGGGCGTCAGGAAACACCTCATTGGAGTAACTCTTTCACAGCACAGGTTACACAGGTGATTTATGCAGGTGGGGCTATCCGTGCAGGTATTCGCATCACAGAATTGGGAGAACAGATGGCTACACTCGATGTTGAGAAAAACCGTCAGGAAGTACGTTTTCTCATAACGGGTTACTACCTTGACCTCTACAAACTTCAAAATCAACAGATGGTTATTGACCGTAACATCCAACTCACAGAGAAGGTAATAAAAGACATGGAGGCTCGATGTCAGCAGGGAATGGTTCTGAAGAATGACATCACGCGCTATGAGCTGCAATTAATGACATTACAACTGACAAAAGAAAAGCTAAAGGATGCACAGAGTATCATTAATTATCAGCTCTGTACTACGCTACACATGGCTGACAAAAAAGTTATTGTCGTAGATACCACAATGCTAAACCAGGAAATAGCATCGCTAAAAACTATTGCCAATGAGCATAATTGGCAGCAAATGGCTTTTGAAAACAACATAGGAATCAGACAGGCTAATGTCGCTATTCAGTTGGCGGAGCAAAAGATAAAGACGACAAATGCGGCATCACTACCATCATTAGCACTTATCGCCGAGGATAATCTATTCGGCCCTTATACTAACGATCTTATTCCTGTCAATGCTAATGTCAATGCTTGGTTCGTTGGTATCGGATTAAAATACGATCTTGGAAGTATATGGAAGAACAAGCATACCATAAGTCATGCGCGTATTCATCATCAACAGTCGAAAGAACAGCTTGTGCTGGCACGCGAGAATGTAGAGAAAAACGTTCAGGTTGGATATGTGAATTTCCTTACGTCATTCAAGGAGGTGGAAACCCAAAGAAAACAGGTAGAGCTTGCCACGCAAAATTATGATGTGGTACAGAACCGCTATCAAAACCAACTTGCTTTGCTTACTGATATGCTTGATGCTTCGAGCATGAAACTATCAGCCGACATGGCATTGGTCAATGCACAAATCTCATTACTTTACAACTATTATAAACTCAAATACATCAGCAATACATTATAATGGAAAAAAGAATCGTTTATCGTTGGACATACAACGTCATAGTTATCATCTTACTTATCATTGGGGCCACGGTTGTTATTTTGAACTTCGCACATTTTGGAAATGTGGAGTGGACTGATAATGCTCACGTGCAACAGCATATAACACCAGTAAATGCCCGTGTCGGCGGATTTATCAAGGAAATCAGATTCAATGAGTTTCAGACCGTACACAAAGGCGATACGCTGGTTATCATTGAAGATGCAGAATTTCGTCTTGCTTTAGCTCAGGCAGAGGCAGGCTTGGCACAGACTCAGGCTGGAAGTCGCGCAACCAATACAGGCATGGAAACTACACAGAGCAATATTGATGTGACAGATGCCAACATAGAGGAATTGCGTGCTACTATGGAAAATGCACAGCGTGAAGATGCACGTTTCCAGAAACTGCTTGAACAGCAGAGTGCCACCCAGCAACAAGCCGACAACGTTCATACTGCCTACCTTACGGCTCGTGCACGTTACGAGGCTGCAAATCATCGTCGTCATTCTATGACATTGGTAAAAAGCGAGCAAGGACATCATATACAACAGAGTCAGGCTGCTATTGACGTAGCTCGTGCACAAGTCAAACTGGCACGCTTGAACCTATCATATACCGTTATTGTTGCTACCGCTGACGGAGTGCTTGGGCGAAAGAATATCCATGAAGGGCAATTGATACAGCCTGGGAAGACAATGGTTGATATTGTTGACAGCAAGGATCTTTGGATCGTAGCTAACTATCGTGAGACTCAATTGCCACACATAAAAGTAGGTGCAAAGGTTAAAATCAAGGCTGATGCTGTGCCTGAAATGGAATATGAAGGAGTTGTAGAACGTATCTCAGATGCTACTGGTAGTGCCTACAGCCTTATTCCACAAGATAATGCAACAGGCAACTTCGTAAAAGTGGAACAACGTGTGCCTGTACGCATCAGCCTCGAAAGAAACAAGCCTCAGGACTTACAGAAATTACGTGCAGGGCTGAATGTTGAATGTGAAATAAGGTATTGATATGAGTCAGCATCCTACACCTCCTCCGTTTGCTATGCCCATGTTTCGCGACTTCGTACCTAAGTGGTTGCGACCATGGATATACGTCGTGCAAGCATTCTGCTTCCAACTGGCTGGTTGTGTATATCTGGGAGCTTTGAATGAGATGGTAGGCGAACGTGCTATCATGCGCGAGGATATCACTATGTGCCTTTACAGCAACCTTGCGGGTATGGCTATTTACTTCCCCGTGCTTTTCCGTATGAAGTTCAGATTTTCCAACCGCTTGCTACTTATCACCTCTGCATTGGTGCTTGCCGTTTGTAACTGGTTTTTCACGCAGACAACATTCCTTCCATTAATGTGGGTGTTGTGTTTCATAGCTGGTATGGCGAAGATTCAGGGTACGTTCGAGAATATGTCAAACATCCAGTTATGGATGACACCAACACGTGATATGGGAGTGTTCTTTCCATGTCTGCACATAGTACTATTGACGAGCATCGAGATACAGGCCTGGTATAGTGCTTTCTTCGGTCACACGCTGCATTGGCACGCTTACCATTGGTTTGTTATTGCTCTCATGATGTTTGTCGTTACTATTCAGCTATTCTTGACACGTCCGTGGTGTCCTATGCCACAGCGAGTACCACTCAAAGGCATAGACTGGTTGGGAGCAGCATTCTGGAGCTTATTGGGATTACAGATAGCCTACATCTTCAATTATGGTGACTGGCTCGATTGGTGGCATTCACCAACGATACGCACGCTTACAGGTACTTCGCTTATTACCCTTGGCGGTTGCCTCCATCGTATGTGGACTAAGCAACGACCTTACTACGAGCCTCGAATGTGGACTTACCGCCACCTCATGCCGATAATTCTGCTTATAGCCGTGGTAGAAGGGCTGTTAGCATCAGAGCATGTGCTTGAAGAGGTATTCTACGAAGAGGTGATGAACTACGAAATGCTCACCTCATGCGAACTGGCATTATGGTCATTGCCTGGTATCTGGGCTGGTTGCCTCGTTTCATGGCTTTGGCTAAAAGTGTGGCGATTCAATGTCTATAAGCTTATAGCTATCGGACTTCTTGCCGTGACACTCTATGCTTCTGGCTTCTACTTCCTCGTAGCCGACCATATCAACATAGAACTATTACGTCTGCCAATTACATTTCGCGGTTTTGGCTATGCCACTTTGAGCATCGCCTTTATGTGGAGCTTGCATGAAGTAATGACCTTCGAGCACTTCTTCCAGTCGCTATCTGTGTTCAACTTCATGCACATGTACATTGGTGGTGTCATCGGTTCTGCGCTTTATGCCTGGGGATTGCGATATTATATGGCAGACAATATTTTGCGCTACACGGCTTATCTTGATATGCCAACATATACCTCCGCGCCTTTCGACATTGGCACATGGATGAATGGTTTCATACCATCTATGATGGCTGTCACCATCAAGCAACTCTACGGCTGGGTACTCTATATTGCAGCCTTTCTCTCGCTTGCATTCCTGCTTTGGGATATTCCGACAGTACGTCATACTGCACGTCGTTTCCCTACATGGCCAGTCATGGGAGCAAGATTGCTGGCACAACGTATCAAAAGAAATAAAAACGCGTAAGGGCAGGCTACGCCCCAATAGTAGCTTCGTTTAACATAATAACAAAAAACTATGACAAAGACAATTGAAATGCAAATTGACAAGAGTCGAAGCCTGATTCAAGGCTTACGCAAACACCTTAGTGAGACAGGTAGTGGTGCAACCTTGCAGGAATTGGCTGCTATGGAACAGTCCATCGCAGCTTTGGTTTCTGCTAGTGAGGAATGTGATCGTATTCGCGCTGAACTTGCTCCTAAGATGCAGCACTTGAATGTGCTTCTTGACAAGGTTAGAACCGATTACGTTGAACACAAGTTAATCATCAAGAACAACTATCCAAAAGAACGTTGGATAGTATACGGTTTGCTTGACAAGCGGTAATTTCACATCCCACATCTCCTATAAATTCTAGCGAATTAACTGGAGGTGTGGGATTCTGGTTTTTTATTGGTAATATTACTATTTTAATCTCGTTAGTCTTGGAAATACACTCGCTTTACTCGGTTGCTGATGCCTGTCAGTACCTCGTAAGGGATAGTGTCGAGGGTATCGGACAATACGGTTACGGGGAGGTGGTCGCCGAAGATCTCCACGCTATCACCCTCCTGACATGGGATGTCGGTCACGTCTATCATACAGACATCCATGCAGATGTTACCGACATATTCCGCTTTCTTGCCGTTTACGAGACAATAGCAATGGCGATTGCCGAGATGACGGTTGAGACCGTCAGCATATCCGATAGGTATAGCAGCAATGATGCTATCCTTCTCGAGAATGGTGCGACGGCTGTAACCGATACTCTCTCCTGCTGGTACCTTGCGAATCTGCAGAATGGTGGTCTTCAATGTGCTGACATTAGACAATACCTCGTTGTTTCGGGGGTTTATGCCATAGAGACCGAGACCTAAACGACACATATCCATCTGACGCTCAGGGAAATGCTCTATGCCTGCCGTGTTGCAGATATGACGGAGAATCTTATGCTCAAAAGCATCCTGTAGAGCCTTGCTTCCCTTTTGGTAGAGATCAAACTGATAGTCGGAGAACTCATCGAAGTTGTCTCCGTCAGAACCTACGAAATGTGAGAATACAGAGCGCGGAATAAGCGCATTCTGATTGTTCAGATACTCTATGAGCTTTGGCATATCGTCGATAGGGTGGAAGCCCAGACGATGCATACCAGTATCAAGTTTGATATGTATAGGATATCCTGTGATACCCTCTTTCCTTGCTGCATGACGAAGCGCATCGAGAAGACGGAAGGAATATACCTCTGGCTCAAGTTCATAGTCGAACATGGTCTTGAATGCCGTCATCTCAGGATTCATAATCATGATGTTTGCTGTGATGCCAGCCCTTCTCAGCTCAACGCCCTCATCGGCAACGGCAACAGCAAGATAGTCAACACGATGATCCTGGAGTGTCTTTGCTATTTCCACAGCTCCGGCACCATAGCCGTCAGCCTTAATCATGCAGACGAGCTTTGTCTCTGGCTTCATGAAAGAGCGATAGTGGTTGAGGTTGTCCACAAGTGCGTTGAGATTAACCTCAAGCGTGGTTTCGTGAACCTTCTCTACAAGCAGGTCGGTGATACGGTCAAAGCCGAAACTACGTGCGCCCTTGATGAGGATAACCTCATCGTGAAGTGATGAGAACTCCGAACTTGCAATAAACTCTTCGGTTGTCTTGAAGAAGGATTTCTCTTCTGTCTTTATTACGTCGGCACAGTTTTTCAAAGCCTTGCCTATGCCAATGAATTTCTCCACTCCACGGCTTGCAACAAGTTCTGATACCTCTTTGTATAGCTCTGCATCATTCACCCCCGACTGGTATATGTCGCTGAGAATCAGCGTGCGCTTACGGCCTTTATGGTCAGGGCGGCGTTGCATGAAGTCAAGGGCGATGTCGAGAGATGCAAGGTCGGAGTTATAGGAGTCGTTGATAAGCGTACAGCCTCTTTGTCCGTCCTTCACCTCAAGTCGCATGGCAACAGGCTCAAGGGTAAGCATACGCTCCTCAAGCTGCTCTGGAGTTATTCCAAGATGAAGAGCCACAACAGCTGCAGCTATTGAGTCCTCAACAAAAGCCTCGCTGATGAATGGGATGGTGAAAGAAGAATTACAACCCCTTTCCTGCCCTTCGGGCATCCTTTGGCTTTCCCTTCGGCCGCCGACCTCTTCGACGTTCCCCGTAAGGGGCAAGGAGGAAGTTACATTTGTTTCGCTTAGAGGCGCGTGATTTGCTCCCCCTTCCCCATTCACGGGGGAAGGGGCGGGGTTAGGGGCGGGGTTAGGGGTTGTATATGTATAATATATCTTGGTCTCATTCTCTTCCTGCTCTACCTTATTAATATAAAATGCAGCTGAGGAATCTGTGAACGACCAGCCAAGTTTCTTGCCCTTGAAATCACATTTCCTAAGTTCACGGAAAACGATGTCGTTATCCTGAGGATATACCAATACGTCACAGTCGTTGAAAAGCAGGAATTTCTCATGGCATTTCTCTTCGAGAGTGTGGAAATTCTCCTGATGAGCCTGTCCCAGCGTGGTGAATACGCCGATGGTAGGCTGTATGATATCCGCAAGGCGCTGCATCTCGCCCATCTGGCTTATTCCGGCCTCGAAGATACCCACGGCACTTCTCTCATGCAGTTTCCATACAGAGAGAGGCACACCAATCTGAGAGTTGTAAGAGCGAGGAGAACGGGTGACGTGCATAGAAGGCATAAGCAACTGGTAAAGCCATTCCTTAACAACTGTCTTGCCATTGCTGCCCGTGATACCTACGATAGGAATATCAAACTCGTCACGATGACGCTCTGCAAGTCTCTGGAGGGCTGCGAGGGTAGAGGGAACGACAAGGAAATTGGTATCTTCCCACTCCTTGTTTGTAGGGATAGGGTAGGTGTTGCTTACACAGAAGTTCCTCACACCCCTGTGGTGCAGGTCATCTATATAGTTGTGTCCATCATTACGCTCTGATTGGAGGGCGAAGAAAAGAGTCTCTTCCGGAAAAGACAAAGAACGGCTATCTGTAAGCAGGAAAGCGATGTTGCTATCCTTCTCACCATAGCGACGCGCGCCTAAAAGCGTGGTGATTTTCTCTATACTATATACCATTGTTTCATTAATTAATGATGCCAAATGCCAAATGACGGTACAAAATTAGAGAAAAAAAATGAAACAGCAAAAAAGTAAGGTCAAAAAATGGTAGAGGGGTAAAGATTAGAAAAAGGTGAAGGGATTATAGAAAAAAGAAACGGATGTATATTTATCTGATTTTCGTTAATCATGACTTTACTGCTCCAGCTTCAGATAAATCATATACATGTGTTTCAATAAATTTTATCAAGAATTAGAGAATTTGCGAATTTCTTTTTTGAATTTATACGAATTTGAGAAAGGTCGCTTACGCTTCTGCCCATCACGCCCATTCCCTATGCTACGCAAGTAGCAAATCATCTCTTTTTCGCTTTAATTCAAATATCTCTAATTCTCTAATTCTTGATATTTATATTGTTTTAAGATTGCGCAGATTGGGAACTTGCGTAGCTTGGTGAGCTATTGCGAACAATTATTGTCAGTTAAAGCATCAAAGGTGCGAATTCGTATTAAATTCTTCGGACTTTACGCGATTTACTTTGTCTGTAGTTTGATTTTTGCCGACTTCATTCCTTCACATTCTGCGGTGAGGGTGACTTGGGAAGGTGTTAGACCAGAGCGGAGGATTGCGAGGCATGAGCCGTTGAAAAGGGACTGGCGGTCGGTAACGGCAAGTTCGTCGGAGGAGATATTACCATTGCTCATAGCTGCTATGGTGGCATCGCCTGTAATCTTTATCTTAACCTCTCCAGGAGCCGTTGCAACACGACGGCCTTTGCTGTCAAGGGCAATGATGCGGAGATGTTGAAGATCCATGCCGTCAGCCTTCCAATTTTGATTGTCGCTCTCGATGACGAGTTTGACTGGCTTACCTGTCGTCTCAATCCTGTGCCGTGCGACTATCTTTCCGTTGGTTCTTGCAATAGCTTCGCAATATCCAGGCTGATATTCTATGTCCTTCCAGCGAATTTGATTCATCATCTTCGCGCTCTTTCTGTCATTCTTCTTCGTGCCGTAGCTCTTGCCGTTGACTATAAGCTCCACCTCTTCGGCATTGGTATAGGTGGTGATGGCAAGTTTCTTGCCTGGAGTACGGTTCCAATGGTCGCTCATACCGTCGTTGCCTGTCTGAATGCCATTCCACATGGCATCGTCCTTGGTATCTGTAACGGCGATATGCACGAGAGGCTCGTTATCCTTGAAGAACGATTTCATATAGTATGCTTTCGGCTTTGGCTCAAGTGAGAGATCGAAAACGCCTTGCGCCCAACCTTTCTTCGGCCACCCCTGACTCTCTCCGAGATAGTCTATTGCACCCCAATAGGCGAGTCCGATAACCTTGTCAAGATTCATGGCGAAATAGTTCTCACCCATGGCCGCAACGGATGCCTCCGACTGATAGAAGGTCATCCAAGGGAATCGCTTGCTGTCACCGGGAAAATACATATAACGATAGTTATACGACTGGAAATCTGTGACCATAGCAAGGTCGCAAGGAAGAGAATCTGTTTCCCAGTTGCGATAGCGAGGGTGCATAGCTACAGTTACCTTGCGGGAGTCGTCATAACGTTGAAGAAGAGTCTTCTGTAACTTGAACTGAGTGACGCCGAAGTCGTTGAATGGCATATCGTTATACGACTGGAGCTCGTTTCCGAGTGACCAAGCCACCACGCAAGGGTGATTCCTGTCACGAGTGATAAACTCCTTTATGTGCCCTTGCCAGATATCCTGATAATGAGCACGTCCCGCACCTACGTACTGGTCATTCCACTTGTCGTAAAGTTCATCGAGTACGAGTATTCCGTGCTTGTCGCAAAGGTCGAGGAATGACTTAGAGTATGGGTTGTGCGATGTGCGTATATGATTGATACCGAACGACTTCATCTGCTCTATACGCTTCTCCATAGCACGAGGATATGCAGCCGCACCAAGAGCACCAAGGCTATGGTGGTTGGCATAACCCTTGAGAAGAACCTTCTTGCCGTTAAGGCGCAGACCGAAGTCGGGACCAATCTCAACCGTACGTATTCCGAATGTCTCGGTTATCTCGTCGGCTACAGTTCCGTCTTCTCTAAGAAGCTGAACCTTTGCAGAATAGAGGTTGGGATGCTCGCAATCCCAAAGTTGCGGATTGTCTATTGTTATGGTCGGAATCCTTAGCTCCTGACTGTATTTATAGTTCCTTACACGCTTGATGTCGTATTTGTCATTTTTAATCTCTGAACCATTAGGTGCAATGATGCTAACTTGCATTGTGAGAGTAGGTTGCTTGATGTTACATTGCACATTAGCCGTAATGTTCACCTCGCGGTTATCCTTCGTGGTGATATAAAGAGGATGGCGGTTGAAGTACATCTGGGCATCTGTATAGATGATATGTACGTCGCGGAAGAGTCCGCCACCTGTGTACCAACGTGAAAAGTTCGGTTTGCCTGTGTCACAATGTACGGCTATAGTGTTAGGCTTGCCATATTTCAGCATATCCGTAACATCGACCTCGAAACCTAAATATCCGTAATCGGTTCCTCCTACTTTATTGCCATTGAGATAGACATCCCCCACGTACATTATTCCTTCGAAATCGAGTAGGGCACGACGTCCTTTCTCTCCCGCTGAGGGGGTGAATGTGCGGACATACCAGCCTTCGCCCATTTCCTTGAAACCACGTGCAGAGAGACGGCTTCGGATATTGGCACCTGCATCGCTATTGTCGGCTTTCTCGTCAGCTGCTGGAGCTACCCAAGGTTGCTCTATCTGAAAATCGTGAGGAGCGTTTATTGTCTTCCAACCCTCGCTTTCTGCCTGTGAAACGGTTATGGATGGTGAGGCTGCCCCAAGATGAAACAGCCATCCACGATTAAGTCTTATCACCTCTCGCGGATTTTGGGCAAGGGCAAAAGGGGAAACGGAAAAGAATAAAAATAAGAATAAGAAGTACAAGGAGTGCCGCTCCTTCGTCGCTTTAGAAGTACAAGACGATAGTGAATGCGTCATGTGGTTGTAAACGGCAAATGCTATTGTCTTGTACTCCTTGAACTCCTTATACTTCTTAAATATCTTCATTTTTACCATTTCAGTAGTTTTCGCCTTCCAGCTCCCTCCCTACGGGGGAGGACGGGGGGAGAGGCCTCTATTCTAGCATCTTACAATACTCGGATGCCCCCATAAGGAAGAGACCGAGGGCATAGTCGTCGAAGTCTGGCTCGCGGTTATAGTCGATAGGCTGTGAGGATGCAGGACGGTCGCCTGAACCTTGTACGTAGCCGATGAAACCATCCTTGTGTATGCTTGACTTCAGAGCCTTCCAAGCCTTGTCAACGGCCGGCCTATACGTTTTCTTGTTGAGCACACCCTTATTCACACCCCATGCAAGACCATAGAAGAACTGGGCTGTGCCTGAGAACTCAGGACCTGCAAAATCCTGTGATACAAGACTCGGATTCCAGAAGCCGTCCTCACGCTGTACTGCGATAAGCGCCTTTGCCATATGCTTGTAGTCGTCAAGAAGTTGGCTATAGTATTTGTCCGTAGGCTGGAGATAGTTCATTACACGGCATAGGGCTGTGAAAACCCATCCGTTGCCACGACTCCAATAGCAGTTCTTTCCGTCGCTTTCCTTGTATGGGGCAACGAAATTCTTGTCGCGCCACCAAAGTCCATCATCCTCGTTGAAAAGACCATTTCCTCCACAGGTATCGCGTGTCCAGATATATGATTTCATCGCAAAGTTGAGGTATTTGCGGTTGCCTGTTGCCATTGTCATCATGGCATAGCCTGGCATAGCCATCTGTATGGCGTCAATCCACGTCCACGCTTTATGGCGGTTGTTCGCAATCTGGTTGTTGAACACCTTCTGTATGTTCTTGTACTTGTTTTCCTTACCGTCGAGGAAATACCTTTGGCAATACACCTGACCGCAACACATATAATCGGCATCCTGTGTATCATAATCGTTCTTGTAGGGCCCCCATTTGTGGAAGTTGCCCCATTTATCGAGATACGCCAAGTATTTTTCCTGTGGATCTATATCGTATAGGTCGAGAAGTCCCTCGTAATAAACAGAACGTGTCCAGAGGTTGCTTTCATGGCCGGTTACAAAGTCAACGGAATCTGTCGGGTCATTCCATTTGCTCATGAAGTAATCGTTAGCCCTGTGTGCCAGTTCGAGTACTTCATCCTTTGTCTGAGCGTTAGCACCCAGAGACAGTATAGAAAGGATTAGTAGGAATAATTTCTTCATAAGGGAAATAATAGATTAACAGCCCCTTACCCCATCCCTTTCCCCGCTCGGGGCAAGGGAGTAGTTACGCTTTATTGCTAAAAGCTTTTATGGTAGAGGCGTGATTAGAATTTCTATCTTGTCCCCCTTGCCCCGAGCGGGGAAAGGGACGGGGTTAGGGGCTTCCTTAATAGCTTGCCGAGCACTTTATCCCAATCTCTTCAACTCTTGCCTTGATAGCGTCAAGAGTCTCGTGAGATGCTTTTCTGAGGTCGTGGTCAGGTGTTTCTCGGTCTATGGTATAGATCATCACCATTTCAGGAGCAATCTCCTTTACAGCCTCAAGCCAAGGGGCAACGAAGTCCTCGCCTGTGTTGTCAACGTTCTTGCCTTGCGTTGTGCCTGTCATGAACATGGTCTGTATGATGCAATGACCATTGAATTTCTTCATGTTCTCTATGACATTCCTCACATCGTACGAAGGCTGTGTAGGGCGGTCAACGAGCTTGATGTACTCCGCATCTATTGTGTCGAGCTTCAGGATATTGTTGTCAACCTTCATCAGAGCCTTGCGGACATTCTCCTTGCCTATCATCGTGGCATTACTGAGGACTGATACCTTCGCATTAGGGAAGTGCTTGTCGCGGATTCTGATTGTGTCCTCTATGATATTGAGGAAATCGGGATGGGCGGTAGGCTCGCCGTTGCCTGCAAAGGTCAGAACATCGGGCGTAACGCCTTCCTTTTTCATCTCCAATAGCTTGTTGTCAAGAGCCTCTGCCACAGCCTGACGTGAAGGGCGAGGGGTATGAGGACGGAAATCCGCATTAAATCCGCACTCGCAATATATACAGTCGAATGTGCAGCTCTTGCCATCACCAGGCTGTAGGTTAACGCCAAGCGAGACGCCAAGGCGACGGCTGTGTATTGGTCCAAAAATTGGAGAAGGGTAGATTATTGTGCTCATTGTTCCGATTTCTATGAATATCTACGATTTAGATGAGTGCTTTCTCGCACGAAAGAAAAGTGCATGTCAGCCCCAAAAGGCTGGCGCACGTTTTTGAAATTTGATGAGTGCAAAGGTATAGAAAATAAATGTAAATTCCAAATTATTTGCCCGAAAAACTCAGAATTGCCCGATATTCCCATTTTTCGTCTCGTCACATATAGTTTTCCTTGCCGTTGTGATGTCTCAAAATAAGGATCTTCTTCCTAAGCTGCTCCATCGCTTGTCCATCGCTGCTCCATCGTTTCGATGGACTATCGATGGAGTAACGATGGAGTATCTTCGGACTTAGAAGGGTATTGCTTGGGAGGAACAAAGGCTTTGCTTATATCTTGCTTTTTATCATAAGCGTTCAGGACTGGGCAAGAAAAATCCCACACGACCAAGGAAAAAAACTTGGTGGTGTGGGAAAACACAAGTTATGGATAGGGAGACATTTCTGTTATTGTTTCTTCGATATGGCTATTTCGAATCTGTTGGCCATAATTTTTTCAGTTTTAACTTTTTTATTTCCTTCTTCGTTAGTAGTCCTCTTATCCCCTCAGATGTGTCTAATGAGAAATTGTAATTTTTGCCTTCTAATGGATAGTACAGTTTTTTATATTTTTTATCGTCTAAATTGTATATTTTTATAACCACAAATGAAGCTTCAAACAGTTTTTTTTCAAATGGATCAAATGGTATGTCATAAAAATAATGTCGAGTCCCACCATTCGTGTGTTTGTACCAACCGAAATGTAGTTCGATTTTCCCAGCAAATGTTTTTAGCTTGTTATAATCATCCATGTCTAATGACAGACATCCAGGATGATAAAAGAACTTTATGTTTTCTGTTTCACCATTGTCTTTTTTTAGACTGATGTGTGATGGAGCTGAGATACCTCCAAACTCGTCATCTACAACGATGACGAAATCGAAATCCTTTCTTTCTTGGGCAATAGCAATTATTACAGAAGAAAAGAAGAGTAATAACAAAGATAGTCTTTTCATTGGTCTGCTCTATATATGATGTTGTTCTTTCTTTTGGCAAAAGTAACCAAAAATCCCGACAATACTATTTTACCTCAAGAACAAAAATAAATTTAATGTTAATAAGGCTTAAATACTTGTAAGATTGGAGAATTTTTAGTTACTTTGCACCGAAATTTGGTGTATTGTGTACCTATGCGCTGGATTTGATATTTATTTTAATAAAAATAATGAAGAAGAAAAAGAAGTCAGGAGAAAAAAACAGAATAGGTCTTCAGGTGGTGACGCTCTGTATTAGTACGGCTCTTGTGCTGATACTCCTCGGAATGGTAGTGTTCACCGGTCTGACGGCTAATAATCTCTCCAATTATGTTAAGGAAAACCTCACCGTAACCGTTATGTTTGCAGACAATGTGTCTGACCAACAGGCAAAGGCTGCGTGTAAAAAGATAAAGAAGAAACATTATGTGCATCGTCTGGACTATATCAGTAAGGAGCAGGCTCTTAAAGAGCAGACTGCGGCTCTTGGGGCAAATCCGGCTGAGTTCCTTGGCGAGAATCCATTCACTCCTTCTGCTGAAATTCACCTTATCCCAGAATGTGCTAATGCTGATTCCATGAAGTGGATAGCAAAGCAGTTGAAGGCCGACAAGCAGGTTTCTGAGGTGACATACGAGAAGGACCTTATGAACAAAGTGAACAAGAGCCTGCGTAAGATAATGCTTGTGATGATTGTCATCGCTGTGCTTTTGTCGTTTGTCTCCTATACCCTTATCAGCAATACCGTTAGACTTGGCATCTACGCCCGTCGTTTCACCATACATACTATGAAACTCGTGGGCGCTTCGTGGTCTTTCATCCGTGCTCCGTTCCTCAAGATGGGTGCTTTACAGGGATTGCTTGCGGCCTTGATTGCCGATGCTGCCCTTGGCGGATGTATTGCGTGGCTGTATAAGTTTGAACCGGATATAACGGAGGTCGTAACTGTTGAGACTCTTGTCATCACGGGTGTCTCTGTTATTCTCTTCGGACTTATCATCACTACTTTCTGCGTCTATCTCTCCTTGAATCATTTCTTGAAGATGAAGGCGAAAGACCTTTATAAGGTCTAAAGGGAGGCCTCTCCCCCCGCCCTCCCCCGTAGGGAGGGAGCCGGAAGGCAAAAGGTGTTCGTTGAATAAAAATTTACAATATAGATAATTGGCTGATGTCCCCGTTGGCGAATCGGCTCCCTCCCTACGGGGGGAGGGCGGGGGGAGAGGCCGCTATTCTTTTATGGAAAAGAAAAATTTAGCCTTAGGCAAAATTAATTTCATCATGCTTGCTATAAGCATGGTGATTGTGGTAATTGGTTTTGTAATGATGAGTGGTGCAAGTTCTGATACCACCCAGTACAATCCTGAGATCTTTAGTGCGATGCGCATCAAGGTAGCTCCTGTTGTCTGCTTCGTTGGTTTTGTTTCAATCATCGTCGGTATAATGTACCGCCCAAAGCAGAAGTAAACGGATGGATTGGTTACAGGCATTAATCCTTGGTCTTGTCCAGGGTTTTACAGAGTATCTTCCAGTTAGCTCAAGCGGTCATCTGGAGTTGGGTAAGATTATTCTCGGTCCAGAGGCAGAGGCTGGCGGACTTACATTCGATATTGTAGTTCACGTTGCTACGGTTCTAAGTACTCTCGTTATCTTGTGGAGAGAGGTGATTTGGATATTCGCAGGTCTGTTCCGTCGTGACAATCGTGTGAACGATGAACAGAAGTATGTCATCAATATCCTTATCTCTATGATTCCTGTCGGAATTGTCGGACTCTTCTTCAAGGATTATATTGAGTCTCTCTATGCAAATAATGTGATTGTGGTTGTTGGATACTGTCTGCTCGTGACCGCATTCCTTCTTGCCCTCACTCATTTCTACACACCAAGAGAGAAGGATAAGATTTCTCCTCTGCATGCATTTATCATCGGTATTGCTCAGGCTTGTGCCGTTCTTCCTGGACTTTCACGTTCTGGCTCTACAATTGCCACCGGACTTCTCCTTGGCAACAGCCGCAAGAACCTCGCACAGTTCTCATTTCTGATGGTTATCCCACCTATTCTTGGTGAGGCTCTCTTGGACTTCAAGCATATCTTCGCTCCTTCTGCAGAATATCTTGCAGAACATGGTGGTGAGGCAGCTGCAGTTCCTGCAAGTTCACTTATCGTAGGTTTTATTGCTGCCTTCATCAGCGGATGTATCGCTTGTAAGTGGATGATTGCCCTTGTGAAGAAGTGCAAGCTCATATACTTTGCTATCTACTGTGCAATTGTTGGTGCTATCGCGCTGTATTGCAGCACACTTTAAAACAATTGTAAATGGTAAATTGTACATCCAAAAGATGTCTGGATTTCCAGCAAGGAGAATTTATCTACTTCAACAAACCTTACGGAATGTCGAGCTTCGGGGCACTTGCCTTTGTGCGTACTCGCATTTCACAAAGGGTGGATGTGAAAAGAGTGAAGACCGGTCATGCCGGAACTCTCGACCCTCTTGCAACTGGTGTGCTGATTCTTTGTACAGGTAAGGCTACAAAGCAGATAGAGTCGCTTCAGCTTAACGACAAGGAATATACCGCCACCTTGCAGTTTGGTGCTACTACTCCGAGCTTTGACATGGAATATACGGTTGACCACACCTATCCTAAGCGTCATATCACCCGTGAGAAAGTGGAGGAGGCTCTAAAGCAGTTTGTCGGCGATATAATGCAGGTGCCACCTGTATTTTCTGCTTGCAACGTGAACGGAAAGCGTGCCTACGAGCTTGCAAGAAAGGATAAGGAGGTTGAGCTTCAGCCAAAGCAGGTAAGAGTGGATGAGATAGAGCTTCTTGACTTTAACGACGAACTCAAGCAGGCGAGAATAAGGGTGGTGTGCGGAAAAGGCACTTATATCCGTTCTCTTGCACGAGACATAGGCGAGGCTCTGGATAGTGGTGCTTATCTCACGGCTCTTTGCAGAACCCGTCTCGGAGATGTGAGAATAGAAGATTGCCATACCATAGACAACTTTCAGGAATGGCTTGATGCTCAAGAGGTTGCTCCATACGTTGAGTGCGTTCAGAATCCTCCGGGAACAGGTAAAAAGAAGAATAAAAAGAAGAGGAAGAGACCTCTCCCCCCGTCCTCTCCCATAGAGAGGGAAGTCTGATATTAATAACATCGGAGTATGTGCCAGCCGTAAGGCGAAAAAAATAGCAATAAGAATGAAATAATACAACCGATCCTCCATTGTCGAATCGGCTCCCTCCCTACGGGGGAGGGCGGGGGGAGAGGCCGTTTTTTTATTTATATATAGATGAAACTTTCTAATTTCAAATTCAAACTCCCTGAGAGTCAGATAGCTATCTATCCGCACTCTATAGAGCGTACTGTAACTAATTCAGCAGGCGAGACTACTACTTTTCAGCTCAAGCGTCCGGACGAGGCAAGACTGATGGTGCTTCACAAGAAGTCACAAAAGATCGAGATGTACAAGACGGACGAAAAGGGCAAGCCTATCCTTGATGCTGATGGCAAGAAGCAGTTCATCATGTGTAAGGATATTGTGAATTACTTCACAGAGGGTGATACGTTCATCTTCAACGATACCAAGGTGTTCCCTGCTCGTCTTTGGGGTACTAAGGAGAAGACTGATGCCAAGATTGAGGTGTTCCTTCTTCGTGAACTCAATGCCGAGATGCGCCTTTGGGATGTCCTTGTTGAACCTGCAAGAAAGATTCGTATAGGCAATAAGCTTTTCTTTGACGACACTAACACTATGGTTGCCGAGGTTATCGACAACACGACAAGCCGTGGTCGTACCCTCCGTTTCCTCTATGAGTGTCCTCATGACGAGTTCAAGCGCGAGCTTTATAGCTTGGGCGAGGCTCCACTTCCTCGATATATTTTAGAGCATAAGGGAGCTGATGGTAAGAGAGACCGTGTGGCAACAGAGGAGGATCACGAGGATTTCCAGTGTATCTTTGCTAAGAACGAAGGTGCTGTAACAGCTCCTGCAACTGGTCTTCACTTCTCTCGTGAGATGATGAAGAGAATGGAGATTATCGGTATCAATTCTGCATTTATTACTCTGCATTGTGGTCTTGGCAACTTCCATGAGATTGAGGTTGAGGACCTTACAAAGCACAAGATGGACTCTGAGGAGATGTTTGTTTCTGCAGAGGCTTGTAAGCTCGTAAACGAGACAAAGCTTGCAGGTCATCATGTTTGTGCTATCGGTACAAGCGTTGTGAAGGCAACTGAGAGTGCCGTTGGTACTGACGGTATGATGAAGGAGTTTGAGGGCTGGACAAATAAGTTCATCTTCCCTCCATACGACTTCGGACTTGCTGACTGTATGATGGCTAATTTCTATCAGTCAGAGTCTCCTATGGTTATGGAGATTGCGGCATTCGGTGGCTATGACCTCGTGATGAAGGGCTATAAGCTTGCTGTCGATAACGGCTATAAATTTGGCTGTTTCGGTGATGCGATGCTGATTATAAACGACTAGACCCCTATCTCGTCAAGGGAGAAGAGAGATTCCAATAGATATGCAAATCATCATTTATGGTAGTCTGTATGGCTCTACAAAGCGATATGCCGAGCACTTGTCGGAGATTACGGGGATAGAAGCCGTTTCCTTCAAGGATGCAAAGGATATTGCGAAGTATGACAGGATTATCTATATGGGTGCTCTTTTTGCCGGGAGTGTCTTGGGATTAAGGAAAACAGCCAGTAGGATGTCTGTCGGACAAAAGCTGACAATCATTACTGTTGGTATGGTTGATCCTGCTGATCCAGAGAATATTGAGTATATTCGTCGTTCTATAAAGGACAGAGTTCCGTCGCATCTCTATGACGAAACGCAGATATACCATCTCCGTGGTGCTATTGATTACAGTAATCTCACCCTAAAACATAGGATGATGCTATCTGTAATCCATTGGAAAATCTCGAAGATGCCAGAGGAAAAGCTTAATGTCGAGTCAAAGACTATTCTTTCTATCTACGGCAAAAAACTTGACTGTGTTGATTTCAAATCATTGGATAAGATAGATTTATGAGTATAGAGCAGAATAGCAGCGAAAATGTGAATGAGGTCTTTGGGCATTCCGGCTCCCTCCCTACGGGGGAGGGCGGGGGGAGAGGCCTTCATACTGTCTATTTCTCTCTTGGCTCAAATCTTGGCAACAAGCGCGAGAACTTAAACAAAGCTATAAAACTAATGGAAGAGCAGATTGGCGTGTTAGTACGTCAGTCTGCTTTTCTCGCTACAGAGCCTTGGGGCTTTCAGTCGGATAACTCATTTGTAAATGCCGCTATCTGTATGGAGACAGAGCTTGATCCGTTTGAGGTTCTTGAAAGAACTCAGAAGATAGAGCGTGAGATGGGTAGAACTATGAAATCCACCAATGGAGAATATCACGACAGAATTATTGATATTGATATTCTTCTCTTTGACGACCTGAAGATAAACACTCCTCGTCTCACTATCCCCCATCCGCTAATGTCACAAAGGGATTTTGTCATGATTCCGTTGAGGGAGATACTTCTTTCCGAATAGTTCTGCGTTGCGTGTATAAAAACTTTTTTTGAAACTGACTTCGATATCTTGTAGAAGTACCTCCGTTTCTCCTTCGCTCTTCTTTCGCTTCTCCTCCGTTCATTCTCTAGTTAATAAGCGAAGGCAGAGGGGAAGCATAAGGGCGGAAAATGGGACTTACATGGGACTTACTACGGACTTACTTGGGAGCTACATGGGAGTAGCAAGTTCAATAGTTCAAGATGAAATTCTCTTCTTTTAGATTAATAATCACTTTGCGACCTTTATTGTCTGATAAACTTATAATTGAGATTGGTTGAAGTGATTGGTCTTTCAGCTCATGTAATTTATCGTCAATTAGAGCATAGGTTCTGTTTTTGCCGTTTAGCGTGTAACTATACATTTTTATACTGCCAGATATTTTTGCAATTTGATGTTTGCTACTTGGCTCTTTAATGTTAGAGACATACAGAGTCTTTGAAAGAAAATCCTCAGAGTTTTGGGTGTAGTAAATATTGCCAGATTGATCCATAGAAAAGTCTGGACAATCCTTAATGAATCTTGTCAAAGTCTTTCTCTTTTTATCAAAAACATACAAGTCATATTGTACGGAGATAAGATAAAAATCCTCAAATGAGAATATTGTTGAAATTTGCCACTCCATTTCCTCTGGATGACAAGGGGCCGTTTGACGGAAAGCAATCTTACCGTCAACGTAATACATTATATTGACCTTTTCGTAAGAAGAATCAATCTCTGCTACAATAATATCATTATCTCCAATATAGAAATTATCAATATTAAATTTTGTTCTAAGGAGAATAGAATCTTTATTGTTTCCTTTGGAAAGATGTATTTTCTTTATTGTATTCTTGTCGCAATAGTATAGGACATCGTTCAAAACTTTTGCTTCAATAGAGAAAAGTGAATCTGTTTGATTTGTTTGGGAATTCCAGAAATACACATTCTTTTCTTTCTCCTCACTATCTGTATGAGTAGAATATATTACACAAGGTGAGTTTGATGACATAAATTCACCTTTGAAAGTCTTTGTATTTTGGGCAACTGATGGAATTGCAAATAGCATCAGTAATAATGTGATGATTGTCTTCATTTGGCATGAAAAAGAAAAACTGTGGCAAAGATATAAACTTTTCTTTATATCACAAAGAGAATGGTGTTTTTTATGGATTTATTTTGCTGTATGGGGATTTTTGTTTACTTTTGTACTCGGTTTTTATATTATTGATATTTAAGTTATGCAAGAAACTCCATTATTTACGATTAGATACTATAATAGTGTTGAACTGATGTTCGACTATACGAAACTGTTGCCTGCTTATAAGCGGACAATAAGGAACTATCGCATTGTGAGTATTTTTTGTGTGATAATGCTTGTGCTGAATTTCCTTCTTAATGGGAGCGATGTGGATTGGGTAATGCAGGGCTTTTGGCTGTTGTTTTCTGGGTATGTTTTTGTTGTTCCTTTATTGGTTAAGAACCGTGTTGGGAGACAATTCAAAAAAGACCCTACTCATGCAAATGAAAATGTGATGACGATATTTGAAGATCGTATTGAAATTGATAATAAGGTTTCTCATGCTTCAATGGCGTATGAGGGGATTCTTCGTATTGCAGAGACATCTATTGGAGTTCATTTGTTTTTCTCTGACGTAAAGGCTCTGTGCATTCCGCAAGAGGCTATTCCTGAGCAGGCAATAGAGTTTTTGAGGAAGAAAATCGCGATATAAGATGACTCGTTAAATGTTAAAATTGCGTATTTACAAGCAAAATATCAAGTCTTTATTCTTTATTCTTGAGAAAAATTGCTAACTTTGCACCCGCAAATGAAAATTTGCTGCATTCGATGATGGCAAACCGCGTCAGTGATTAGACGTAATGCATCAGAAGGATGTAATAAAAATTTATTATTAATCACATTAATTTTTCTTTTACATTATGTATTTGGATTCAGCCAAGAAGACTGAGATCTTCGGTCAGTACGGTAAGTCAGCTACTGACACAGGTTCTGCAGAGAGCCAGATCGCTCTCTTCACATTCCGTATCAAGCACCTTACAGAGCACCTTAAGGAGAACCATAAGGATTACAAGACTGCTCGTAGTCTTACAATGCTCGTAGGTAAGCGTCGCGCTCTCCTCGACTACCTCAAGGATCGTGACATCAACCGCTACCGTACTATCATCAAGGCTCTCGGTCTGCGTAAGTAATCTCTTACAAGCGCAAAAGGATGGATCTCCAGCAAGGCATCACTCAAAAAGGATGTCATGTTGGAGATTTTTTATTAAACAGGCCATATCTATTATGAAAAAACTACTATCTCTCCCACCTAATCTGGTGGATTGTTTTCACGATATCACAGGATTGTCTCGCGAGGAATGGTTCTGTACCAACGACCCTGTTGGTGCAAAGCTCGGTTCTGGCGGTGGCACCACATGGCTCATGCAGGAGTATGAGAAGTCGGAATACTATGATAATCAGTCAACTGAAGGAAAACCAGAAAAACGTCTTATCCTTCATGCTGGCGGTCAGAGCCGTCGCCTTCCTGCGTATGCTCCTTCGGGAAAAATCCTTACTCCTATCCCTGTGTTTCGTTGGGAGAGAGGTCAGCGTTTGTCGCAGGATCTCCTTTCGCTTCAGGTGCCTTTGTATGAGAAGATAATGTCGGTTGCTCCTGACGGTCTTCGCACTATGATTGTGAGTGGCGATGTGTATATCCGTGCTACTCAGCCTATTGGCGAGATTCCAGATGCGGATGTGGTGTGCTATGGTCTTTGGCTCGGTCCAGAGATTGCTTGCGATCACGGCATCTTCGTTTCTTCGCATGAGAAGCCAGGAATCTTGAAGTGCATGATGCAAAAGCCATCTGTCCAGACACTCTCTCAGCTCCTTGAAAATCATTACTACCTTACGGACATCGGCATCTGGCTGCTATCAGATAAGGCGATGCAAGTGCTTAGGAATAAGTCGCTTAATGCAGACGGAAGCATAAGGGAATACGACCTTTATTCGGAGTTCGGTTGTGGATTGGGTACTGATCCTACTACCCCTGATGATGAGGTTAGCCAACTCTCGGTTGCTATCCTTCCGTTGCCTGGTGGTGAGTTCTATCACTATGGCACAACTCACGAGATTCTGTCCTCTACCCTTGCCGTTCAGAATATCGTAAATGATCAGCGAGAGATAATGCACCATTCCAGAAGGCCGCATCCTTCCATGTTTGTGCAGAATTCTGAGATGAAGATAAAACTGACAGACAAAAATCAGAATATCTGGATAGAAAACTCATGGATAGGCGAGAAATGGTCGCTTACGAGGGATAATGTCATTACTGGCGTTCCTGAGAATGATTGGGAGATTAGTCTTCAGCCTGGGCAATGCGTTGATATTGTGCCGATTGGCGAAAAGGGTTATGCCGTCCGTACCTACGGCTTTAATGATAAGTTTGCAGGGAAGTTGCAGTTCACGCCGTTGTTCCCTGTTGTAGAGAATATTGAGGAAATGGGACGCGTACTGAAAGAGATGCTGCGGCCTCTCCCCCCGCTTTGCACATACTCCGATGTTATAAACATCGAACTTCCCTCCGTAGGGAGGGAGCCGGAGTGCTCAAATCCAGAAGAGTCCAAACTTTCCTTAAATGAATCTTTTGAAGGCGTTAGCGGCTCCCTCCCTACGGGGGAGGGCGGGGGGAGAGGCCGAGTTTCTGCCGAGCAAATCTCATCTCAAGCTAACCTCCGTCGCTTGACGGCTCAGAGAAAGCGTTTCCGTGCGCTTTGTTGGCCTTCTATTGCCGAAAATTATCGTCATAGCGTGTTCTTCCAGACGGATCTTGGCGATGCAGCACAGGACTTTGCTGCTAACAATATCACTATTCCACAGCCTATCAGCGAGGATAATCCGCTACTCACACGAGTGCACGATAATATGTTCCGTGCTGAGGTGAAACGACTTCGTGGTGAGGACGATACGGCTGATGCTCAGGAGGCTTTCAGACTTCTTCGTCAAGGACTTACCGAGACCGTAAAGGCTGAGATTGAGAATCAGAAATCACCTCGTATGTCGGTGTATGGTGATCAGATTGTGTGGGGCAGGTCGCCTGTTCGTATCGACATAGCCGGTGGCTGGACAGACACCCCTCCTTACTGTCTGATGGAGGGTGGAAATGTTATCAATCTTGCCATTGAACTGAACGGTCAGCCACCTCTTCAGGCATACGTTAAGCCTTGCAAGGAGCATCACATCATTCTCCGAAGCATTGACCTTGGCGCGTCAGAGGTCGTTAAGACCTACGAGGAACTTGCTGATTTCTACCACGTTGGCTCTCCGTTCTCAATTCCGAAGGCTGCCCTCGTACTTGCAGGTTTCCAGCCAGGCTTCTGCATCGAGAAGTTCGATTCATTGGAAAAGCAGTTGGAGGCATTCGGCTGTGGCATAGAACTCACCATGCTTTCGGCTATTCCCGCAGGCTCAGGACTTGGCACGAGCAGCATCCTTGCAAGTACCGTGCTTGGCGCGTTGAATGATTTCTGCGGACTGGCATGGGATAAGCAGGAGATAGGTCGTCGTACGCTTGTTCTCGAACAACTCCTTACTACTGGCGGCGGTTGGCAGGATCAGTTTGGCGGTTTGCTTCAGGGCATCAAGCTCCTCCAGACAAAGCGAGGCTTCGACCAGAGCCCTACGGTTCATTGGCTGCCTTCAGAGCTTTACACCCAACCAGAGTATCGTCAATGCCACCTTCTCTATTACACAGGCATCACTCGCACGGCAAAGACCTTGTTGGCTGAGATTGTCCGTAGGATGTTCCTGAACAACCACGATGAGATTGCTCTCTTGCGTGATATGAAGGAGCACACGCTTAATCTCTATGAAACGATTCAGAGGAATGACTTCGTGGGCTTGGGTAAGGCTATCCGCAAGACTTGGGCGCAGAATCAGGCTATTGACGGAGGTACGAATCCTGCAGGTGTCAAGGCCATAAGTGATATGGTTGATGACCTCTGTCTCGGCTACAAGCTCCCTGGCGCTGGCGGTGGCGGCTATCTCTACATGGTGGCAAAAGATCCAGATGCCGCTGCTCGTATCAGACAGATTCTCAACGCTAATCCTCAGAATGCGAATGCCCGTTTCGTGGAGATGACATTGAGCGAGAAGGGGTTGCAGGTGAGCCGGAGCTAAAGACCCACCCCCTTGCCCCCTGACACATACTCCGATGTTATCAACATCGGACTTCCCATAAAGGGAGGGGAGTAGATAGAATTTAAAGTTATGGAGTTTCGAACAAAGATAGAGTTAGAAAAATCATCTTTTAAGATTAATCCGACGGACAAACTTCTGTTCGTTGGCTCATGCTTTGCGGAGAACATCGGACGGCGATTCGTCGATAATCAGTTTGATGCTATCGTCAATCCGTATGGCACGATGTATAATCCTGCGAGTGTGTACCATTCGGTAAAGAGAGCCTTGGAGGGCGTTAGCGGCTCCATCCCTACGGAGGGAAGTCCGATGTTGATAACATCGGAGTATGTGCAAAGCGGGGGGAGAGGCCGCTTCGATGTTGCCATCTTCACCCTCGGCACTAACCACATCTACATCCTGAAGGAGACGGGTGAGATAGTGGATAACTGCATGAAGCGTCCGCAAAGGTTGTTTCGTGAAGAGCAACTGAGCGTGGATGAGTGTGCTGATTATCTCTCAAAGGCGGTTGGACTTCTGAAGGAGCGTAACCCAGAGGTGAAGGTGGTGTTTACGGTAAGCCCGATAAGATATGCGAAGTACGGTTTCCACGGCTCTCAGCTATCCAAGGCAACGCTCTTGCTGGCTGTTGACAAACTCGTCACCGCATCGCCTGAGACCATCAGTTATTTCCCTGCCTACGAGATTATGAACGATGAACTTCGCGACTATCGTTTCTATCAGCCCGATATGCTTCACCCTTCGGAGCAGGCGGTGGATTATATCTACGAGCGGTTTGCCGAAACGTATTTCTCGGAAGAGGCAAATGCAATGGTTGCTGAATGGGAACCCATCAAGGCGGCACTCGCACATCGTCCGTTCAATCCCGATAGCGAAGAGCATAAAGCCTTTCTCGCCAAGGTCACAGCCAAGAAGGAAGCCTTTCTTGCGAAGTGGAAATGTTCAATTAACAATTAACATGTGTCCTCGCGGATAGTACTATCAAGCTCCCTTCTCAGGGATGGGATTTGGAACGGATTTACAACGGACTTATAACGGTATTACAACGGACTTGGAACCTATCACCCCAACACGCATCACCTAACTTTCGAGTGCAAAGTTACTACATTTTTCGCGAATGTCCCAACTAACAACAGAAAAATATATGAGACTTTCCAAGAAAAAATGTTTTGTACTTGTAATACATTGATATACAAGCGAATATTTTCGGAGACTGTAGGGCGCATAGATAAACTATCATAATATCAGATAGTTTTATCACACACCCCCTATGTCGGTGAATTTTACCCCAAAATATAATATATAATAATATTATATATTATATTTTGAAGTATTTTTTGAAGAGAGAAATATCATACTGTCCCTGTTTAAACTATCAGATATTATGATAGTTTCTGTTTCTTGTTGTTTACATCAGATATATATGATAGTTTTCAATGAAGATTGAATGATGTGCATAACTTGTTGATATATAAGAAGAGATTGTCCTGTAAGAGCAGCAAATAGATAGAAACTATCATAATATCAGTTATTTTTTTAAGACACCCCCTGACACTATATTTCATCCGATGTTATGATATAAGTTTATGTTCGAATCGTGTTGAAGTGGGGAAAATGTGGGAAGTGTAGGTCATTTTCCTTGTTTTTCTATGAATGACGCTGTGTTTTTCAATCCACACCGTCTCTTTTCTTTGTGCGTTGTTGATAAAACTAACATATATCAGTTAGGAAAAACAGGGAGAGTGTGAGATTGTGGATATGTTTTTTTAACGATTAATATTTGCGTGGCTGACGAAAATATAGTACCTTTGTGCCGCATTAATGCAAAAACGATACATACAACATGTTTTTCAAACTAATCATTCAAAGCTAATATTAAAAACTTCAATTTGAAAGATGAAAAGATTATTATCTATTATCGCAATCATAATGATGGTTGCAAGTATTGCTGTGGCAAAGGATAAAGAGGCGGTAAAGTGTACCCTGACATTGCTTGACGGTAAAACTGTTACGGGCTACATGGTTGATTACAAGACAAAGACCAATACCTACGGAGCTGATAAGGTCTTGACAATCAGTAAGGTATTTATTGCAGAGAAACCAGGCGAGGCAGGCACGGAGTATTCAGCAAACGACTCGAAAAAGATTGTATTCACCGTGGATGGCAAAGAGATTGAATGTCTCTCAATGTATATTCTGAGGAACAACACAAGGCCTATCAATTTGAAGCATGGCAGCGAGAAAGGCTTTATGAATGTTGTTTACAAGAAAGACGGTATCATTGGCTTTGCGTCAAATGCGAAGGAGGTTATCTGGTCTTCTACTCCTCCTGTGATGGAGCTTCCTACATACGTTGTGAGCTATTGTGTGGAGGGTGATGAAGTGGCAGTACCTTACTGGATTCCGTCAGATGCCAATTCTATAGGTGCAAAGACGGGCCTTCGTTATTGCTTTGAGCGTTTTCCGAAGGTTGCGGAATACATCAAGGGCAAAGAGTTCAAAATGAAGGATTTGAAGAACGCTCCGTTGAGCATTCTTGATAAGGTGGTAGAGCTTAAGTAATCTCTGTTTGATGTATGTATCATTTGTAAACAGACGATTTGCGATGCTATCATAATCAGATATTTTTCACAGACACTAAGCATACGAGGGGGTGAACGGTTCGTTCACCCCTTTTTGTCATTATTCTCGACAATGTGTGGATCTAACATATAACTGTTAGGAAAACAGGGAGAGGGAGTAACACAATACCGACGCTGAACGATTCGTTCGCCGTCGGTTTCGGAACTGCGAGAAAGAAAAATCCCTGAGTAAAATCTAACACGAGAAGATAAAACCACATTCGTGATTTACTAATCTGGTTTCAAAAAATTACATAAACGAGGAATGTTGGATTAACGTCAGTTCGTCGACTTGCTTTAGCTTGTTGAGCCTTAGCGAAAAATTCACGTTCTTTAGAAACAAAAGCTTATGTCCGAAATGGACACAAGCTTTTTTGGGGGGATTATAGGGGCTGGGTGAACGAATCGTTCTGTCAGGTGCTTATACTTGGTACATTTTCATGATATAGAAGAAAACAAGGAGATGGCAAAACGCCACCTCCTTGGATAAATTTTTATCTCTAAATATCTAAAACATAGCCCCAAAGCGTATTAATCATTTAATATGCTATCGAAGCTATGATTATCTTCTACTTCTATCATTTTTCCATCAACAAGTCTGACGATTGGGGTCTTTGCATAGATGTGGCCTTCTGTGTTTTTTATTACAGCCATATAACATTTATTTTCAATTGGGAAATCATGCTGCCAAACTCCATCTTCTGAATATTTTATTGAGCATATGCTGATGTTATCACTGTCTTCATTATAAAAAGCACTATAGAGTGCTACTTGCAAATTAGATGGCACATCCCACTCCTCTATTCCGGAAGTCTTAAAACGCAATGCATAATCGGACCAGTTCCCCATAGGAATGGTTGCTGGTTCTGTGAACTGAATGCTTACGTCATTAGTAGTCGTGAAGGACTTGTATTGCTTGGAAAAAACAGGATCTTTACTATTGTATGGGTAATACACAATCTTGTAATAATATGTATGCTCTGGCTTTAAACCTCTAATAAATATACCGCTTTCACCATGCTTCAACTGAGCTATAGCGAAAATGACAGTTCCTGTTATTCCGGGTAACTCGGAAATGTACTTTTCTATTCCATAATATATAAAAACGTCACCTTTGATGTCGCTTGTATTGATAGGGATGAAAGCCGTTGTAGCCTTGATGTTTTCCGCAGAAGGAAGATTCTCGATAAATTCTGGTGTGGCTTCAATGTCTTCGTCGTCATCTCCACATGATACGAATGTTAGGCTCAAAAGAGCCAATGATGAAATGAAAAAGCCTTTGAAAATGTTGCTCATTTTGTTGTTTTTGTAATTTAGTTTTTGTTTTCAGAACTATTTCTGAATTTCGAGTGCAAAGGTACAAAAATAATCTTATAACCTCAAACTATTGTTTGATTTTTTCAGTTTAGTGATTAAGTTGTGAAGAGGTTAGAGTATGAATTTAACAAGGGGGTAGCGAAACGCCCCCCCCTTGGATAAGGTTATTGTAAGTGATGATATTAAACCAGCTGAATTTTCAGCCCGTTAACTTTCTTTCAAACGCGAAGACGCAAAGACGCAAAGTTTATAAAACTCTGTGTCTCTGCGCCTTTGCGTTTTTATGAGATAAATCCCTTAATCTTTCAATATCACTCCGCCCATTGGCTGAATTGTGACCTTGTAGTTGCCGTTCTTGTCAGCCTTGATTTTCTTCATAACGGAAGAGGCAACGGTTTCGCCCTTTTTCTTTACGTTGTCGGTGTAGATAGTGATTTCTTTACCACCAAACTGAGGCAAAGAGAGGGTTGTGGTGATTGGCTTGTCGGTGGCGTTGAGACCAGCAACATACCATTTGTCGCCACTTCTGCGGGCAAGGATGACCTCCTTTGTTGGGTAGCCCTCAATGAATCTTGTCTCATCCCATGCGGTTGGGATAGCCTTCAGAATGTCAAGCTCGAACTGTGGAAGCTCGGTGAGGTTATTTGGCTGAATAGCAATACATTGAACGCTTGTCTGGTTGATTATTGCAGAAGCAATCTCGAACACGTCGGTAGTGTAGCGCTGATGACGGCTCTTGTTGTCCTTGCTGATGTAACGGTTCATGATTGTACCGCCCCAATCCATTGATGCAACGGCATTTCTACAGAAAGGATGAAGCGTAAGCTCGAAACCCTCCTGCTTTGCGTGATGCTCAGAGAAGAACACGTTTTCAGAGGCGAGAACAGCCTCTGAAGCCACGAAGTTAGGGTACATACGCTCCCATCCGCGAGGTAGCGTACAGCCGTGGAATACCACTTGTAAGCCGTGACGGTTGGCATCTGAAAGAAGGTCTTCGTATTGCTGCATGGTCTCTTGCTTGTCACCTGCGAAGAAATCAACCTTGATACCTTTGACACCGATGCTCTCAAGCCAAGACATTTCTTTTTCGCGCTGAACGCTTGTCTTCATGCAGTCGCGTGGACCTTGTGGAGCATCATTGGCGTAGCCATTACTATTATACCAGAGAAGCAGTTTCACGTTCTTGCTCTGTGCGTATTTGCTGAGTTCTGCGATGCGCTCACGACCGATGTTCGTGTCCCAGTAATTATCTACAAGGCAATACTCATAACCCATCTCGGAAGCAGTATCAATAAACTTCACCTGATCGTCGTAATTGATAGAATTATCCTGCCAAACAAGCCAACTCCAAGTGTAGCGTCCCGGCTTGTAGTCAGTCTTGGGCTCATAGAGAGGCTTTACTACGTCGTAGCTAATGGTTGTCTCAACGATAGGCTTGAGGTCAGAGCCGATAGTGATAGTTCTCCAAGGGGTCTCGTTAGGAAGACTCATAGCCGGAACAGCAGAGCCTAATCCGTGAAATTCCTCTGGAGAAGGATAGGCCACAGTATAGCCAGTTTGTGGATTGTAGTCGCTCAGATGACTACCGCAATAGTTACTTCCAACTCCTGTTTCTGATACGAGAACCCAACCATCTTCGCCTACGTGAAAGAGGCAAGGGAAGGTGTAGCCGTGTCCGAAAGCCGATTTCTCGGTCATCTGTGCATCAGCCTTGTATTCCTCTTCATAACTTGGCTTTGTGCTCATCCAACCGAAGTGCTTGCCGCCTGTCTGCGGACAGATGAATGTGGTGGTCTTGTCGGGGAAACGGAAAGAGGAGGCCTCATTGAGAATCGTCACACGGCGAGGCTCGTCCTTATCGGTAGTGTGAGAGCCACCGAGAGCGTATTTGTATGCAATATCATTATTGCTCACCTGCATGGTGAATGTCATAGGGTAGGGCGCTTTCTCTGCCGTCATTTCAATAGAAATGGTGTTGGCGATGTAATGAGCAGAAGAAGCCTTTGTGCGGCTCATTGTGTATTTCTCATCCACCTTACCCTCAGTGTGGTTCTTGAGGGTGAGATTGTGGGTGTAGTCGCCCATATCCGTGTTTAGGCCAAGAGTTGAAGGCCCTATCATTTTCTTTCCGTTGTAAATAACCTCGTATGTCAGCTTACCTCCATCAGTAGAGATGTTTACGAGCATACGACCGTCAGGCGACGAAACTTTGAATACTTCTGCGTGCGCACCGATGGCTGCAAGCAGTAGAGATACCGTTATAGTTGTTAGTTTTTTCATTTTATTGTTTGTAGAATTCTTCAAACGCTTTTATACAATATTCCTGATCAATAGCTGCACCTGTTTCGCGAACGCTGTGCATCCCGAGGATCGGGTTGCCCATATCCACACCCTTCAAAGGAAGTGAGGAAGCGAGAATGTTGCCGAGGGTACTTCCACCTGCAATGTCGCTATGGTTTACGAACCTCTGGTAAGGAACGCCGGCCTTTTCGCAGATTCCTGCAAAGATAGCGGCAGAAACAGCATCAGAGGCGTATTTCTGAGCAGCATTGAACTTGATTACAGGACCGCCACCAAGCATAGGATGATTGGTTGGGTCATATTTCTCTGGATAGTTAGGATGCCAAGCGTGGGCATTGTCGGCACTTATCATAAATGCCTTCTCTATGGCTCTGTGATAGTCGTCGAGAGTCTCGCCTTGTGCAAGGACGATTCTCTGGATGATAGAGGCTAGGAATGGAGAACCTGCGCCCTGCTTTGTCTGCGAACCAGTCTCTTCGTTGTCGAAGATACCGAGAACCTTTGTTGTCTCAGGAACGGTCTCTGTATCAGCGAGTAAGGCTGAGAGACCAGCGTGAACCATACTGAGGTCGTCAATCCTTCCAGCAGAAATGAATTCGTTATGAGCACCTACATGACAAGCAGGTGTGGTGTCGTAGAGATAGAGGTCGAAATCGAGAATGTCAGTACTCTTTATTCCGAGTTCCTCGGTGATGATATTGATAAGGAGATTGCCCCTTTCGAGTTCGCTGCTTACAATACCGAGAATAGGCAACATATCCTTCTGCTTGCTGAGAGCCACACCATCGTTCACCTGACGATTGAAGTGGATTGCAAGATTAGGGATGATGAGGATAGGCCGCTTGATACACAGAAGTTTAGTTTCTGGATTCATCACGTCATTGCTCCTTACAATCACCCTTCCTGCGATGCTTAGAGAACGGTCGAACCAAGTGCTGAGGATAGCTCCGCCATAGACCTCGGTGTTGAGCTTTGTGATGCCTTCCTCGCAGGTCATTTCCGCATTAGGCTTGATGCGGAATGTAGGGGAGTCGGAATGAGCACAGATGATATGAAAACCGCCCTCGCCGAGAGTTTTCTTGCCAATATGGAAAGCGTAGATTGAAGAGTCGTTCTTTGTGAAATAGAACTTATCGCCGGTCTTTACGTTGGTTATCCTATCCTCTGCATTAAGATGCTTATATCCTTTAGCCTCAAGTCGTTTTGCTGTTTCCTTGACAGCAAGGAAATTAACGGGAGAGGCATCAAGAAAATCTAATAAATCCTTTGAATATTTGTTCATTTGGGGCTTAGTGTTTAGAGGCTAAAGGCAAAAGTCTAAAGTCGAAAGTCCTTTGCCTTTTGCCATTTGTCTTTTGACTTTTGATGTTGCAAAGGTAACAATTTCTACGAAAATGGCAAAGAAAACTAACAAAATCTTTGGTAGTTTGGGATTTTTGCTTTAATTTTGCAAGCAATAAAAGCATTTAGAACCATGGCTCATAGATTAGACGCATTAGATAGAAAAATCCTTGAACTCGTCATTGCTGATGCACGAGTTCCGTTTCTTGAGGTGGCTCGCGCATGTAATGTCAGTGGAGCTGCGATTCATCAGCGCATACAGAAACTTACTACTCTCGGCATCCTCAAGGGAAGCCAGTTTAATATCGACCCTGAGAAAATAGGCTACGAGACTTGTGCCTATATTGGACTGTTCCTCAAGGACCCAGAGAGGTTTGATGAGGTCGTAGAGGAACTCCGTAAGATTCCTGAGGTTGTGGAGTGCCATTACACGACTGGCGGTTTTGATATGTTTATCAAGATCTATGCGTATAACAACCACCACCTTCTCAATGTGATTCATGATAAATTACAGCCTCTGGGCCTGTCTCGTAGCGAGACTATCATTTCTTTTAACGAGGCTATTCATCGTCCAATCTCAATCATTGAACCAGAAGATGACGGGGAGGAAGAAGAATAAATGAAACAGTATCTTGATTTGCTTAATAGAATCCTGACCGAGGGTACTGTGAAGACTGACCGTACAGGTACAGGAACGAAGAGCGTGTTTGGACATCAGATGCGCTTCAATATGGCTGACGGCTTTCCTTTGCTCACGACAAAGAAACTGCATCTGAAGTCTATCATTTATGAGCTTTTGTGGTTTCTGAATGGAGATACTAACGTGAAGTACCTTCAGGAACACGGTGTTCGTATCTGGAATGAGTGGGCAGATGAGAACGGTGAGCTCGGGCCTGTCTATGGCAAGCAATGGCGTGCTTTCGAGACTTTGGATAAGGACGGCAATCGTGTGGTTGTTGACCAGATAAAGGATGTGCTTAATCAGATAAAGACGAATCCTGATAGCCGAAGGATGCTTGTATGTGCTTGGCATCCAGGACAGACCGATTATATGGCTCTGCCTCCTTGCCACACAATGTTCCAGTTCTATGTGGCTGACGGAAAGCTCTCGCTCCAGCTCTACCAGCGTTCGGCTGATACCTTTCTCGGAGTGCCTTTCAATATTGCGAGCTATGCCCTTCTGCTTCAGATGATGGCACAGGTTACAGGGCTTCAATGTGGTGAGTTCGTCCACACAACAGGCGACACGCATCTTTATCTCAACCATATAGAGCAGGCTCAGTTGCAGCTTACGCGCACCCCTCGTCCGTTGCCTAAGATGAAGATAAATCCAGATGTAAAGGATTTGTTCTCTTTCAAATATGAGGATTTTGAATTGGAGGGTTATGATCCGTGGCCACACATCAAAGCGGAGGTGAGCGTATGATAAATGTGATAGCTGCCGTTGCAAAGAATCGTGCAATAGGTAATGAGAATAAGCTTCTCTACTGGTTGCCTAACGACTTGAAGCGTTTCAAGGCTCTTACCACAGGACATACAATCATCATGGGTCGAAATACGTTCGACTCTCTCCCAAAGGGGGCTCTGCCTAATCGCCGTAACGTGGTTCTCTCACGTTCGGTTAAGGAATTGCCCGGATGTGATGTCTATCCGTCGCTTGATGAGGCTCTTGCCCATTGTGCTCCCGATGAGGATGTTTATATAATAGGAGGTGCTTCTGTATATAATCAATGTATGGACAAGGCTGATCGCCTTTGCCTTACCGAGGTTGATGATACCCCATCTTCTGCCGATGCTTTCTTCCCAAAGTATGATGGTTGGAAGGAAGTCTCCCGTGAGAATCACGAAACTGACGAGAAGCACGCATTCCGCTATTCCTTCGTGGATTATGTGAGATGAACCTATTTGATTTAGATTATGCAACTAAAACCAAATTATATGAAGAAAATTTACCTAACGATTATTGCACTAATAACTACACTTGCTGTTAGTGCACAGGTGCCAGTAACTCAAATGGAATATGTTGACCTTGATCTTCCAAGTGGAACGCTCTGGGCAACATGTAATGTAGGAGCTGATTCTCCTGAACAAATAGGGACTTTCTTTGCATGGGGAGAGACTGAGCCAAAAGACGAATATGAATTGGGCAACTACAAGTGGATGACAAAAGCCCCAGCATCAGAATTCCAGTATGAGAAGTATACATGTGCTGATGGTCGGACATCTGCATCTTGGTATTTTGGCAACTCTTTCATAGGGGACGGCAAAACAGAACTCGAACTTGAGGATGATGCCGCTACAGCCAACTGTGGACGTGGCTGGTGTGCGCCAAGCTATGAGCAAATACGAGAACTAACCAGTTCTTTCAATACTACCAGCGAATGGACAACCTTGAATGACGTGAAAGGTTGGAAAATAACCAGCAAATCGAACGGGAAATCAATTTTTATTCCTGCTAACCTTGCGCTTAGCCAGAATGATGACCCACACGGTTTCTACTGGTCTCGTTCGCTAAATACGGAGAACTCTACTCAGGCATGGTACATGTTCTTTAATTCAAGCAACATTGGTGCTTGGCATGAAGGTGTTCGCTATTCTGGGTTTTGTGTCCGTCCTGTCCGTACGTACACTCTTCGTCCGGTAGAAGCTATTGATCTCGGTCTTCCAAGCGGAACACTTTGGGCTAACTGTAATGTAGGTGCTAATGCACCAGAGGAATATGGAGACTACTTTGCGTGGGGTGAGACAAAGCCGAAGAGTACATTCAATTGGGCTAATTACAAGTGGTGTGATTCAGAAAAAGCCAAATTAGAATTGACAAAGTATTGTAACAATGAACGTTATGGTACGGTTGACAATAAGACAGAACTTGACCCAGATGACGATGCAGCTACTGTAAACTGGGGCAGTAACTGGCGTATGCCATCATCAGAACAAATGAAGGAACTGTTAGAATATACCACCTACGAATGGGTAACACAGAATGGCGTTTATGGTAATCTTATGACAAGTAAGATAAATGGTAATTCTATCTTCTTGCCGACGAGAGACTGGAGCAATGGAGATATCTATTCTTATTTCTGGTCTCGTTCGCTCGACACGGATAACTCGCAAAATGCTTGCATCCTGTATTCATTCTGGGGACTTATGAATCGTGAAAACCATCCACGCTATTGTGGGTATAATGTACGCCCAGTTTGTTTAAAGGCTACAACATCCATAAATAGCGTAACTGCTAATCAAAAGGCGACAAAGAGAGGAAAATACATTTCAGGTGGTAATCTTGTTATCGAGAAAGATGGCAAGCAGTATAATGTCATTGGAATAAAGGTAAAATAAATAATCTCCATTGTTGGTCCATCGTTTCTTCATCAGTACTCCATCGAAACGATGGACCATCGATGGACTATCGATGGAGTATCGATGGAGGATCTGCGAACTTATTACCTTTTTCCCTTCTTGTAAAGTTGGTAGGAATTTACAAGGTTGTGCCAGATGCTATAGAAACCGCCGACAACGGAGGTGACAGGATTAAGGAATACCAATCCCATCCAGATGATGAAGACGGTGTTCTTCTGGCCGAATGCCTGACCAGCCGTTATTGCCGAACGCTCTATTGGGGCAATATACTCACCCTTGTTCTTGCATTCTGACTGAGGTTTGGTGGGCTGTTGCCAACGTTTGCCGATTGCTCGTCCGAGAGAGAACTGTATTATGCAGCATACGGCACTTATGGCTGCAAGTCCGAGGAGGATGCCAAGTGCAATGTTGCTTTCTACGATAGTCCTTACCGTAACTGTGATGGCAAGGGCGAGGGCTACAAGCCATAGGTAGAAAGCAAGGTCCTTTATCTGGAGCATCCTATCCTTGAGCTTTGGTGCGTAGTGCCTTACGATAAGGGCAACAAACAGAGGGCAGAGCAATAGGGGGAATACCTTACCCATTATCATGAAGAACTCGGTGAGGAAATCCAAGCCAGAGTGCGGTTCTACAAGGGTGAGGAAGCCAGGAGCAAGTGCCGAAACGAGTAGGTTGCAAAGCACGATGTAGGTTACATCACCAGAGAGAGAACCTCCTAATTTCTGTACGATGACGGCAGAAGCTGTGGCTGTTGGGCAGATGAAACAAAGCATGGCTCCTTCCCAGAGAATCTTTCCGTTGATTGTTTCTGGAAGATACATAGCTGCAAGTGAGCATAATACGAAGAGACTTCCTTGCGTCAAAAGTAAAATCCCGTGCCAACGGTGAGGCTTCAGGTTCTTTGGCTCAACTTTCAGAAATGATAGAAACAGCATACTGAAGATGAGAGTAGGCTGGAAGATGTGGGAGATGGTGTAGTAGAAATCGTTCTCGCTGTCCTGTGGAACGATAGCCCCGAAAATATAATAGAGCAGTACTCCCGTAAGCATAGCCACGGGAAGTTTCCATGTTCTTATGAATGTGAAAATCTTGTTCATTATCTTCTTTTTGAGGTGCAAAAATAGTAAAAATCTGGCATTTAGTGCAATTATTTTCGTTTTATTTAGCTTTCTGACCGTTTTTCTTGCTCATAAGGTTTGGCTTATTGGGAATAAATACGTACTTTTGCATTCGAAAAATGAATAAGATGAAAAATATAAAAACATATATTTGTGCCCTTTCTGTTTTTGTGGCACTATCATGTGGTGATGCTTTTGCCCAGCAGAAGGGTGGGGCAGATACTATTGCAAAGGTTGAGGCGAGTGTCGATACAGCCGTTTCTGTTGATGAAACAATCAAGGGAACGGAGATTGATGATGCCTTGCTTGGCGATGGTGAAGAGTCTGCTTTGGATTCTGCTCTTGTTGCAGATGCTAATGCCGGGGCATATACTCAGTTGAAGAAGAAGTTCATAGAGGGTGGTGCCGGCTTTATGTCGCTTGTAGCCCTTGCTCTTGTTCTCGGACTTGCCATTTGCATAGAGCGCATAATCTATCTCTCTATGTCAGAGATTGATGCAAAGAAGTTCATGGCTGAGCTTGAGAAAAAACTCAACGAAGAGGGTGTCGAGGCTGCGAAATCGCTTTGTCGTGATACTCGTGGGCCTGTTGCAAGCATTTGCTATCAGGGACTTCTCCGCATTCGTGAGACTAAGGCTGCAATAGAGCGAAGTGTAGAATCATACGCTCAGGTGCAGATTGGAAATATGGAAAAGGGCTGTTCTTGGATTACCCTTCTTATTGCTATGGCACCTTCTCTCGGTTTCCTCGGAACTGTGATAGGTATGGTTATGGCATTCGACAAGATACAGATGGCAGGTGATATTCGTCCGGATGTGGTTGCGTCTGGTATGAAGGTAGCTCTTATCACGACTATCTTCGGTATCATCACGGCTCTTATCCTTCAGTTGTTCTATAATTATGTGCTCTCAAAGATTGACCATCTTACGGCACAGATGGAGGAGTCGGCCATTACTCTTATGGATATCCTCACTTCGTTGGATGAAGAAAAATCGAAGGTAAATGAGTAGGCTCTCTTTGAAAATAGGAAAGTTGGCGGACGTTAGGAAGTGGTCTTCTGAACGAATCTCGCATGTGGTGCTGTATTCGCTTACGGCTATCATAGCACTTGTGTTCCTGCTTTTCTATTTCGTGGGATATGATATGCCAGCCATGTGGGATGAGCGTTATAACTCGCCACTTCTCACGGATCTCGTTATGGGACTTGTGTTCCTTCTTCTCGTTGGGGCTTTTGTCGTGGCTTGTTTGGCTAAATGGCATTCTGTTCGCAAGAACCAAGCTCCGGCTATAGTGAATGGTATTCATGGAAAGCGAATAACGCTTGGCGTAACCATCGGGACTATTGTCCTGTTGGCATTTCTTTTTGCTTTGCCTTCTTCAAGCATCTATGTAAATGGTGATTTGTTTGAAGAGAAGGTATGGCTGCGTGCTGCCAACATGTTTGTTGTAGCGAGTATCCTCCTTATTATAATAGGTATAGGCGCAATTTTGTTCGGAATCATCAGAAATCGCAGGAAATGATCTTTAGAAGGAAGCGTCGTGAGGTTCCGGGATTGAACACGACCTCTACGGCAGACATATCGTTCATGCTCTTGGTCTTCTTCCTTGTCACCACATCAATGGATGTTGACAAGGGAATGAATCGTCAGCTTCCTCCCAAGCAGGATGAGAAGCAGGAGATGATGGATATGGATAGGTCGAAGGTTATGTCGCTTGCGCTTTCTGAGGAAGGATTGCTTACAATAGATGAGAAGCCGGCAGATATAGATAAGATTCGTCGTCAGCTAAAGGAGTTTATTGTCAGCACAGGTTCTTCTCATATCATAGAACTCAAGACTGATAGGAAATGTGACTATGACACATACTTCCATCTTCAGAATGAGATTGTAAGAAGTTATCGTGAGATTCGTGATGCTGCTTCCAAACAGCTATTTGGTAAACCATATTCCAAGTGTAGTGTTGAGCAACGTGAACAATTGCTGGAGAAATATCCGCAGAGGGTTCAGGAAGTTTATTGATATTTATACCACCAACACCCAACACCCATCACCTAACACCTATCACCCAATAAAGTGCAGATTCGCAGAAAGAAACATCGTTCGGTTCCGGGTCTTAATATGGCGAGTATGCCTGACCTTATTTTTACAGTTTTGTTTTTCTTCATGATTGTAACTCACATGAGAAACGAAACTGTAAAGGTTAAGTTGCAGGTTCCACAAGGCACAGAGGTTACTAAATCTTCGAATAAGTTCTCTACCATTAATATATATATAGGTAGGAATAATTATGGCGATACCCAAATTCAGGTGAACGATCGTATGTGTTCTTTGGGACAAGTCGGGGCGTTGGTTCAGAATTTCAAAGCCAATCTTTCCGAAGAAAGTCAGGAGAATTTAATAATCAACCTTCGTGCGGATCGTAACACGGATATGGGAATAGTGAATGATCTCAAGAAGGAACTCCGTAATGTTGGTGCTCTTACAATCCGTTATTCCGCAACGGAGAAGTCGCCCAGCGCTTCAAAATAGTTTTTCCCCCTTTTTTCGAGCCGTCCTTGGCTCGCTTTTTTCATACTTTGTTCTATCGAGCCGTGTTCGGCTTGCCTCCCATTCCCTTTCCTCTCATTTTTTCAAACATCCGCTCATATTCCCCGAACATCTCCGATTTTCCTTGATTTCGGTCATCCAAACCGTAAAAATGCATCTTTTTCAGAAAATATTCCGAGAAAAATTTTGCCAGTTCGGGAAAATGTAGTACCTTTGCACTCGCTTTCGGAAAAACGGTGGCTGACACCGATGGAAAGAGAGCAAAAGGAAAGAGTTCTTTGACAAGATTTACATAAACAGGAAGTAGTAGTACAAGAAGCAAGTGAGAAATCACTTGGGTAATAAACGAACCGATCAATTCTCCTCCTTAACAGGAGGAAAAGAGAAAAGACTTCTTAATAAATAAAAGGATAGTCGTCCCGAGCAAGACAACGGAATCCGTGAGTAATCACGGATTACATTATAAAGAGATTTTACAATGGAGAGTTTGATCCTGGCTCAGGATGAACGCT